>JAKAMQ010000203.1 GCA_021812805.1 Acidobacteriota bacterium | reverse complement strand
GGGCGGCGGCTCTGGGCGTGCGGCCCGCCCTGGAGCAGGTGCTGACCCTGCTCCCCGCCCTGGTGGACCACCTGGGTGAAGTGGCCGGAACCCACCTGCGCCCCGTCGCGTGGCTGGGCGACCGCGGACTGGATGGCCTCATGGAGCAGTCGGTGGCCGTCCTCCAGGGGGAGGATCCGGATACCACGCGGTTGGGCTACCGCCAGGCCTTCGAGGTGGTGCCGGTTCCCGCGCTGGCGGGAAAAGGGCGGCTCCTGGAGGTGCGCGTGCCCGTGTTCCACGGGGATCTGCTGATCCTGCACCTGCGGGCCGCCGAGGGTCAGCGTCTGGCCCGGAAGGATCCGCCGGAGGGCGTGCGCTGGACCCAGGCGCCCCCCAGTTCCCGGGAGGTGGCGGTCAGCTCGGATCTCCTGGCCCACCTGGAAACCAGTGGCGACGGCCAGAGCGCCACCCTCACCCTGGGATTCGATCCCATCCTCTGGGGCGTGATGCGGCCGGCCCTGCGGGTGCTGGGCCTTCTGGGCGCCTGATGGCCAAGCGGTTCGAGGAGCCCCAGGCGCGCGGAGACTTCTTCAAGTCCCTGGGAACGCTGTTCGCGGGGTTCGTCGCCAGCCGCCTCGAGGAAACGGTGACGGGCCTGGGCCCCACCCTCCACCGCCCGCCCGGGGCGCTGGACGAGTTCGCCTTCCTCACGGCCTGCACCCGGTGCGACAAGTGCATCCGCGCCTGCCCGGAGAACGCCATTCGCAAGGCGGGCGCCAACATGGGGCTGGCCCTCAATTCGCCCTACCTGGATCCCCGCAGCGTGCCCTGCTTCCTGTGTACGGCGCTGCCCTGCATCACGGCCTGCGAGGACGGGGCCCTGGTCTGGCCCCGGCGGGTCCAGGCGGATGGTGCTGTGCTTGAGGGGCCGAAGGCCGTGCGCATGGGCACGGCCAAGGTGAAGCCCAGCCGCTGTGTCACCTACGCGCGGGACACCCGGGCACCCCAGGCCTGCCGGGTCTGCGTGGACCGGTGCCCCTACCCTGAAGTGGCCATCCGCATCGCGGACCCCATCGAGGGCGAGCCCATCGGCCATCCCGAGGTCAACGCGGAGGTCTGCACCGGGTGCGGCATCTGTGTCTTCGCCTGCCCGACGCCCGAGTCAGCCATCGTCGTGGTGCCCCGGCGGGATTGATTCCGGGCGCCAGGTGCATCTCCTGGCGATTTGATGGATCCTGGGAGGGATGACCGCCCCGGCCCGACGCCTCTGCCCCAGCTGCCAGACGCCCCTGTCGCCCCTGGCGGCGGAGTGCCCGGAATGCGGCCTGGGGCTGGCCCCGCCCCGGGGGGAGCGCCCCATGCTGTTCCAGGCCTCGGCCCTGGCCCAGGCCCGCTTCGATCCGCCGCCGCGCGCGCTCACCTCCCCCGCGCTGGGCCGGGTGGCGCCGGTGGCCATCGAGATTGCCCCGGAGGAACTCCAGCGGGCCCCCTCGGCGGAGGCTCCGGGTTCCGATGTGCCCCAGACCCTGGCCGAGCCCCAGGAACCCGTGGCCAGTTTCTGGCCCCTGGTGAAGGTGGAATGCCTGGAGGCGATCCTGCTTGCGGGCGTGCTGGCCCTGGCGCTCGCCCTCCCCGCCTGGGCGCTGGGTGTGACGCCGTTCCGGCTGTGGGGCGGGGCATGGCCCTTCCTGCTCCCCTACCTGCTGGCCACGGCCTGGATCTTCTTCATGGCGCCCCTGGTCCTCACCGGGGAGTCCCCCCTTATGGGCCGCTTTGGCGTCACCCTGGCCGAGGATTCCCCCGAGCGCCGGATGGCCTTTTCCCTGGTGCATCTGGTCTCCGTGACCCTGTTCCCCTTGAGCTTCCTGTGCATGGTGCTGAGCCCGCGCCACCAGACCCTCGCCGAATTGTTCAGCGGCCAGGAGCTGCTGGCACGCCCGGCGGAGCGGCTGCGTTAGCTACTCCAGCACGGGCTCCAGGTGGTAGGGGATGGAGATCACGACGGTCTTGGGTTTCAGGAAGAGCACGGCCTTGATGCGCCAGGCCGTCTGGTTGTGGAGGAGGCTCTCCCACCAGTGGCGCGTCACGAATTCAGGCAGGATCACGGTGACGGTGTACTCGGGCTCGTTCATGCGCATGCGGTCGAGATCCTCGATGATGGGCTCGACGATCTTCCGGTAGGGGCTGCGAAGCACCCGCAACGGGATCCCTTCGCAGTAGGTCGGCCAGTCGGCCTGGAGCTTCTGGAGCGTGGCGCTGTCGCGGCCGTGCTCGTCCGGGAAGTCCACAGTGAGGGCCTCGATCTGGCCGTGCTCGGCGATGGCCTTGGCGTAGTTCAGCGCCTGCACCACGCCGGAGTGGATGCCCGAAACCAGCACCACCACACGATTCTTGCGGGGGGCGATGAAATCGGTGCGGCTGGCGGCCAGGATGGACTTCACGCGGATGTAGTGGCGGTGGATGTTCAGGAAGGTCGCCACCATCAGCGGCACCAGGAGGATGACGATCCAGGCCCCGTGGACGAAGCGGGTCAGGGTGATGACCAGTGCCACCGTCAGGGCCGTGAGGGCGCCCACGCCATTGATCACGGCCTTGGATTGCCAGTGCGGGCCCTTGTGGCGGAACCAGTGCCGCACCATCCCCGTCTGGCTCAGCGTGAAGCCCAGGAACACGCCCACGGCATACAGCGGCAGCAGGTGGTCTTCCTTGGCCCCGAAGAGGAACACCAGGGTGCCGGCCGCCGCGGAGAGGATCAGGATGCCGTTGGAGAAGACCAGGCGATCGCCCTGGCTGGTGAACTGCCGGGGGAGGAACCCATCCCGGGCCTGGATGGCGGCCAGCCGCGGGAAGTCGGCATAGGCCGTGTTGGCCGCCAGGGCCAGGATGGCCATGGTGAAGCCGGTCAGGGTCAAGTAGGCCAGGTGGCCGAACCCGTGCCCCGAGCGGCCCAGGATGATGTGGGCCAACTGGGAGAGCAGGGTCTCCGGGGCATCCGGGCTGTAGGTCAGGCCGTAGTGGTTGGTCAGGTAGGTGATGCCCAGGAACATGGTGCCCAGGAGCCCCACCATCCAGGTCATGGTCTTGGACGCGTTGTGGGCCACGGGTTCCCGGAACGCCTGGACCCCATTGCTGATGGCTTCCACGCCGGTCAGGGCGGTGCAGCCCGCGCTGTAGGCCCGGGCGAAGAGCCAGACGGCCAGCCATCGGCTGACGCCGGCGATCTGGGGGCCGGCGAAGTGAACGGCGGGCTGGGGATGGAACAGCATCTCCCAGAAGCCCCGGGCCAGCAGGGACAGCACGCAGATCACGAACCCGTAGGTGGGCACCGAGAAGACCAGGCCGCTCTCCTTGACGCCCCGGAGGTTCACGAGGGCCACGAACGCGATGATGCCTTCGGCCAGGAAGACCCGGTGGGGTTCCAGGGCCGGGAAGGCGGAGGTGATGGCGGAGACGCCCGCGGAGACGGACACGGCCACGGTCAGGATGTAGTCAATGAGCAGCGAGGCGCCCGCCGTCTGGGCGGCCAGCTCGCCCAGGTTGTCCTTGGCCACCAGGTAGGCGCCCCCGCCGCCGGGATAGGCGTGGATCGTCTGCCGGTAGCTGAAGGTGAGGATCGCCAGCAGGCCCACGATGCCCAGCGCCACATACCAGGACCAGCCCAGGACCCCCGCGCCGAACATGGCCACGGCCATGGTGAGCGGCGTCATGATCTCCTGGGTGCCATAGGCCACCGAGGAGAGCGCATCCGAGCTGAAGACGGCCAGGGCGATGGGGTTGTTGATCCGGGTGTGCTGCGTTTCTTCGCTGGACAGGCGACGCCCGAGAAGAATCCGTCTAAGGTTCGGCATGCAGTTCCATGTTCCGGCCCGGCCGGTCCCAGGAACCTACTCTAGATCGGGTTCCAGGTGATAGGGAATGGAGATCACCACCGTCTTGGGCTTCGCGAGCAGGGTGCCCTTGATGCGCCAGGCGGTCTGGTTGTGGAGCAGGTTCTCCCACCAGTGGCGGGTCACGAACTCGGGAATGATCACGGTGACGGTGTACTCGGGTTCGTTCATGCGCATGCGGTCGAGGTCCTCGAGGATGGGCTCGACGATCTTCCGATAGGGACTGCGAAGCACCCGCAACGGGATCCCTTCGCAGTAGTAAGGCCAGTCCGCCAGGAGCTTTTCCAGGGTGGCGCTGTCGCGGCCATGCTCGTCCGGGAAATCCACGGTGAGGGCCTCGATCTCCCCGTGCTCGGCGATGGCCTTGGCGTAGTTCAGCGCCTGCACGACGCCGGAATGGATGCCGGAAACCAGCACCACCACGCGGTTCTTGCGGGGCGCGATGAAATCGGTGCGGCTGGCGGCCAGGATGGATTTCACGCGGATGTAGTGGCGGTGGATGTTGAAGAAGGTGAACACCATGATGGGCACCAGCAGCACCACCACCCAGACGCCATGGGAGAACTTGGTGGCGATGATGACGCACATCACCAGGAAGGTGGTCACGGCCCCGATGCCGTTCACCACGGCCTTCAGGCGCCAGCCCTGGCCCCCCTCCTTCTTCCAGTGGAGGACCATGCCCGTCTGGCTGATGGTGAAGCCGATGAACACACCCAGGGCGTAGAGATCGAGCAGGTGGGTCTCGTGGGCGTCGAACAGCACGATCAGGATGGCCGAAGCCACGCTGAGGATGAGGATGCCGTTGGAGAAGACGAGGCGGTCGCCCTGGCTGGTGAACTGGCGGGGCAGGAACCCGTCCCGGGCGTGGAGCGCCGCGAGGCGGGGGAAATCCGCGTACGAGGTGTTGGCCGCCAGGGAGAGGATGGCCGTGGTGAAGAACTGCTGGGCGAGGTAGACGGCCTTGCCCAGTCCAGAGGTGCCGTAGATCTTGTGCCCCAGCATGGAGAGCAGCGATTCGGACATCGCATCGCTGTGGC
>JAKAMQ010000028.1 GCA_021812805.1 Acidobacteriota bacterium | reverse complement strand
GCACCTTCATCTTGGAGAGATCCTGGGCGATGACGTAGAGGCTCGGCGTACTGAAGCTGGCGGCCACGGTCTGGCCCACATCCGCCAGCCGGGAGATGACCACGCCATCCACGGGCGCCGTGATGTTGCAGTAGCCGAGGTTGGCCTTGGCCTGATCCACCGCGGCCTGGGCCGAGACGAGGTTCCCCTTGGCATTCTTCAGGGCCGTGGATTTGGTATCGAGATCCTGGTCGGCCAGCAGCTGGGCCTCGTGCAGCCGCTTGCTCCGTTCGTAATCGGCCTTGGCGAAATCATAGGCGGCCTGGGCGCGCGTCAGCCCCGCTTCCGCATTCATGAGCTGGGACTTCCACACGGTGGGATCAATCTGGGCAATGAGCTGGCCCTTCTTGACGATGCTGTTGTAGTCCACGTAGAGGGCCGAGATCACCCCCGAGACCTGGGTGCCCACGCTGACCTGCACCACCGGACTCACGGCGCCCGTGGCGCTGATCCGCTGAATGATGTCCCCCCGTTCCACCTTGGCGGTGCGCCACTTGATCTCAGCCTTGGGCTTGGCCGAGAAGTAGGTGGCCGCCCCCGCCACGGCCAGGATTCCGCCCGAGAATGCGATCCACGTCATCCGCTTCATGGTTTGGCTCTCCAGATCTCACCACCGGGCGGGGCCCGGCCTTACACCATTGCATAACGATGTATGGAGCACCAGAGGCCTGTTCGGGTTGAGGCCGTTGGCGCCCCGACTTACCGGAACAGGCCCAGGCCTTCCTGCAGCGCCCGCTGGGCGAATCCCTGCACCAGGAACGCCTGGGTGAAGCCGCCCGCCAGGACGATGGCCGCCGCCACCAGCACCGTGGCCCCCGCGAGGGGCGCATGCACCGCCGGACGATCCGAGGCCAGGCGTTCCGCCTCGGCGCTGGGGGCCTGGAGGAACAGGGCCACCAGCACGTGCAGGTAGTAGTAGACGCTCACCAGGCTGGCCAGCACCCCCAGGATGGCCAGGCCCACGTGGCCCGTGCCCACCAGTTCCTTGAAGATCATGTACTTGCCGTAGAAGCCGCCCAGGGGGGGGATGCCCGCCAGGCTGAGCATGAACACGGCGGCGCAGAAGCCCATCGCAGGCCGCTTCCAGCCCAGGCCGCGAAGGTCCTCGAAGGTGGTGTGGCTCCCCTGCAGGCCGAAGGCCGTCAGCAGCCCGAAGGCGCCCATGTTCATGGCCAGGTAGATCACCAGGTAGAACAGCAGGCCCGAGAAGGCCGCGGGCGTCCCCGCGACGAAGGCCAGCAGGAGGTAGCCCGCGTGGCTGATGCTGGAATACGCGAGCATGCGCTTGACGTTGGTCTGCACCAGGGCCGTCAGGTTGCCCACCACCAGCGTCAGCACCGCCAGGATGGCCAGGGCCGACTGGACATGGGCTTCGAGACCCCGCACCCCACTCAGGCTCCCGGGGAAGATGCGGAGCAGGGCGATGAAGGCCACACCCTTGGTGGCCACGGACATGAAGCCGGCCACGGGATGCGGCGAGGCCTCGTAGGCATCCGGCGTCCACTGGTGGAAGGGCGCGGCGGACACCTTGAAGAGGAAGCCGAACAGCAGGAGGGCCGCGCCGGCGAGCACCAGCGGATCCGCACCCAGACCCTGGGCCTGGAGGACGGTTGCGGCCGCCTTCAGGTCGAAGGTTCCGCTGAATCCGTAGAGCAGCACACCACCCATCAGGAAGCAGCTCGACGCCACGGCACCCGTGAGGAAGTACTTCATGCCGCCTTCGGCCGTCTCGGGGCGCGGGCGCACGGTCGCGACCAGGGCGTAGAGGGGCAGGCTGAACAGTTCAAGGCCCAGGAACAGGGTCACGAAATTCGAGGTGGCCGTGAAGAGCATCATGCCGGTCACGGAGAAGAGCAGCAGGGACAGGGTCTCCCCCTTCACCCAGCCCTCCTGGTGGAAGTGGTCCCAGCCCTGGAGGATGGTCATCGCGGCCGCCACGAGGATGAAGATCCCCGAGAACTGAGCCAGACGGTCCATGTGGAGCTGGTGGAAGCTGGGCTGGGCCCCGGTCTTCCACAGATCCGTGAGGTACCAGAACCCCGCGGCCACCGCCAGCAGCGCCGTGAGGTACATGGCCCCGCGGATCCACTTGGCCGTGGCCTGATCCCGGTCCAGCGACATGAGCGGGATCAGGCAGGCGCCGAGGGCGGGAAAGAGCAGCGGCAGGATCGCCGCCCACTGGGTCGGGGTGATGGTCATGGATGCACCTCGGCGGAGGCGGGGGCATGGCCTGCGGCTGCAGCCTCGACCGGCCCCAGCAGCGGTGCGGAAGGCAGGACGAGGGGCCGGATGGCGGGGGCGTTGGCATCCTTGAGCAGGGTGGCGACCGGGGCTTCGCTGATCGCCTGGAAGGTACCCGGATGGATGCCCATCCAGAGGATCAGCACCACCAGCGGCAGCATCACGGCGATCTCGCGGGCGTTCAGGTCGCTGTGGAGGTGCTGGGTCCCACTGTCCTCATCCGGATTCACCGGGCCCCAGAAGACCCGCTTCACCATCCACAGCATGTAGACCGCCCCGAGCACCACGCCGAGGGTGGCGATCACCGCATAGGCACGGCCCCAGGCGAAACCGGAGAGGAAGGTGCCGTTGAGGATCTGGAACTCGCCCACGAACCCGTTGGTGAGCGGCAGGCCGATGGAGCTGAGGGTGACGATGATGAAGAAGGTTGTGAAGATCGGCATCTTCGTGGCCACGCCGCCGAAGTCGGCAATCATCCGGGTGTGGGCCCGGTCGTAGATCATCCCCACCAGCAGGAAGAGGGCGCCGGTGCTGATGCCGTGGTTCAGCATCTGGAGCATGGCCCCCTGGGTGCCGATCACCGTGAAGGACGCGAGCCCCAGCATCACGAACCCCATGTGGCTGACGGACGAGTAGGCCACCAGCTTCTTCATGTCGCGCTGGACCATGGCCACCAGGGCCCCGTAGATGATGGCGATGACGCTGAGCAGCGCCAGGGGCTTCGCGAAGTGCATGGCCGCCTGGGGGAACATGGGAATGGCGAAGCGGATGAAGCCGTATCCGCCGAGCTTCAACAGCACGCCCGCGAGGATGACGGAGCCCGCCGTGGGGGCCTGGACATGGGCATCCGGCAGCCAGGTGTGCAGGGGAAACAGGGGCACCTTGATGGCGAAGGCCACGGCGAAGGCCACGAAGAGCCAGCACTGGACCCCGAAGGGCAGTCCGGAGGCGGCCTGGGCCATGATCGCCGGGGCGAAGCTGCCCGCCTTGCCGGCCAGGAAGAGCAGCGCCACCAGCCAGAGCAGCGAACCGCTCAGGGTGTAGAGGAAGAACTTGTTGGCGGCGTAGCGCCGTTCATCCCCGCCCCAGACGCCGATCATGAAGTACATCGGGATGAGCATCCCCTCCCAGAACAGGTAGAAGAGGAAGAGATCCTGGGCCACCAGGGCGCCGAGCATGCCCGTTTCCAGCAACAGGAACATGGCCGCAAAGGTGCCCATGCGGTCCTTCAGGCTGTTCCAGGTGCCCAGCATGGTGAGCGGCACCAGGAAGGTCGTGAGGATGACCAGCCAGAAATTCAGGCCATCCACCGCCAGGGAGTAGTCCACCGGCAGGCCCACGAGCGTGAACCAGGGTGCGTGTTCCGCAAGCGGCGCCCCGGGCGCCCGGCCCAGGAGCCAGGCGAGGCTGAGCACGAAGATGGCCAGGGCCCCAAGAAAGCCGAGGAGACGCGTGAGCTTGCCGAGAGCCTGGGGCAACGCGAGCAGCAGCAGCCCCAGCAGGGTGGGAGCGAAGACCAGGAAGGTGAGAGGATGGGAATTCAGCCAGGTCATCGCCCCACCTACTTCAGGAAGACATACAGGAGGACGGCGCCTCCCAGGGTCATGCTGAGTGCGTAATTGCGCACCCGGCCGGTCTGGAAAAGGGCCGTGAAGTCCCCGAAGACCCGGGTCAGGGCCCCCGGGAGGTTCACGCCGAGGCCATCAATGATGATGACGTCGAAGAGCTTCCAGAGCAGGTTGCCGAACCAGCGGATGGGGCCGAGGATCACCAGCTCCACGCCCTCATCCACGTAGTACTTGTTGAGCAGCAGCTTGTGGAGGAAGGGGAACTTCGCCGCGCGGGCCTCGGCCACCGCCAGGCCGTTCCGGTAGGTGGCGTAGCCGAACCAGGCGAACCCGAGCCCCAACACGGTGGAGATGGTGGCCAGGAGCAGGGCCGGCTCCGCCCCGCCGGGCTCCCCGTGGGCCAGGTGCACCTGCCCATAGGTGATGGCAGGCGCCAGCCAGGCCTCGATGCGGAAATCACCGCCGAAGGCCTTGGGCCAGCCGAGGAAGACCGCGAGGAGCGAACCGACGGCCAGCACGACCAAGGGCCAGGTCATCGTGCGGGGGCTTTCGTGGGCGTGTTCAAACGCATGGTGGTCCCGTGGCTCGCCCAGGAAGGCCAGGGTGAAGAGCCGCAGCATGTAGAAGGCGGTGCAGCAGGCCGCGATCACGCCGATGCCCCAGAGGACCGGGCTCTTGGCGTAGGCCAGGGCGAGGATCTCGTCCTTGCTGGCGAAGCCGGAGGTGCCGGGAAAGCCAATGATGGCCAGGGTGGCGGCCAGCATGGTCCAGAAGGTGAGGGGCATCTTCGACCGGAGGCCGCCCATCTTGAAGAGGTCCTGCTCGTGATGCATGGCGTGGATCACGCTGCCGGCCCCGAGGAAGAGGAGGGCCTTGAACCAGGCGTGGGTGAAGACATGGAAGAAGCCCGCGGCGAAGCCGGAGGCGCCCAAGCCCAGGAACATGTAGCCCAGTTGCGAAACGGTGGAGTAGGCCAGCACCTTCTTGATGTCGCGCTGCACGAGGCCAATGGTGGCCGCAAAGAGGGCCGTGGCTGCGCCCACCCAGGCCACCACATCCATGGTGATGGGCGCCAGGGTGAAGACCGGGGCCAGGCGGCAGATCATGTAGATGCCGCTGGTGACCATGGTGGCCGCATGGATCAGGGCGCTGACCGGCGTGGGGCCCGCCATGGCGTCCGGCAGCCAGAGGTAGAGGGGCAGCTGGGCGCTCTTGCCCGTGGCACCCACGAACAGCATCAGCGTGGCGAAGGTGAGGATGCCGAAGCCCGCTTCCGGGCCCAGGTGCCCGGCCTTCACCAGGATGTCGCCCACCGTCAGTGTGCCGAAGGCCGCGAAGAGCACCATCATCCCGATGGCCACCCCCAGATCGCCCACGCGGTTGGTGAGGAAGGCCTTGAGGCCCGCGTCCGGCGCGAAATCCGTCTCGTAGTAGTACCCGATGAGCAGGTAGGAGCAGAGGCCCACGCCCTCCCAGCCCACGAACATGAGGGGCAGGCTGGAGCCCAGCACCAGGGTGAGCATGAAGAACACGAAGAGGTTCATGTAGCTGAAGAACCGCGCGTAGCCTTCCTCTTCATGCATGTAGCCCACGGAGTAGACATGGATCAGGAAGCCGATGCCCGTGATCACCAGCATGAAGATGCCACTGAGGGGATCCACCACCAGCCCGAAGGGCACGCTCATGCTGCCCGTGGCCATCCAGGTCCCGAGATCCAGCGTGAGGCGATGGTCCGGCAGGGCCTTCATGGCGAAGAAGACCGCGATGGAGAGCAGGAGCGAGGCCAGCACGGTGCCCAGAGCCACGACGGTGACGGCGCGCTTCCCCGCCCGCTTGCCCAGGATGCCATTGAAGGCCGCGCCCACCAGGGGGAGGATCGGAATGAGCCAGGCGTACGTGTTCATCACATCCTCACTGCTTCAGGCTGGCGGCCCGGTCGGAATCGGTCGTGTCCCGGTGCCGGTAGAGGCCGATGATCAGGGCCAGGCCCACCGCGGCCTCGCAGGCGGCCACGGCGATGATGAAGAGGTAGAAGACCGTGCCCTGGAGATCCCCGCCGCGGGACCGGGCGAAGGCCAGCAGCGCCACGTTGGCGGCATTGAGCATCAGCTCCACGCCCATGAACTGCAGCAGGAGCGTCCGGCGCAGCAGCACCGACGCCAGGCCGATCGCGAACAGCAGAAGTGCGACGACCAGGTACCCCTGGAGGCCACCGTGGAGGATTGCATCCATTCCAGTCATCTCCCGCCCCTCACAGATTCCGTTTGGTCAGCGCCACCGCGCCCACCATGGCCGCCAGCAGCATCAGGCCCGCCACCTCGAAGCCCAGCAGGTGGTCCGCGAACAGGACGGCTCCCACCCCCTGGAGCGTGACCGCCGGAGGCACCGCAGCTCCCTTTTCAGCCAGTTGCTGCAGGCCCTTGGAGGCCAGCACCAGCTTCACGGCCCCGACCGCCAGGGCCAGGGACAGGATGACCGACACCCAGCGCTGGATGGGGCGGGAGGTCTCCGCCGGTTCTTCCTCGTGGCTGTTGAGCATCATGATCACGAACAGGACAAGCACGAGGATGGCACCGGTGTAGACGATGATCTGCAGGGCGGCCGCCACGGGGTTGGCCAGCAGCACGAACAGGCCGGCCACGCCGAAGAACGATGCGACCATGCAAAGGCCCGCCACGATGATGTTCTTCTGGAGCAGCATGCCCAGAGCGCCGAGCAGGGTGATGAGGGCAAAGGCCAGGAACATGGCAGCTCCTTACATCGCGAGGACGCGGCGGGGCGCGGAGGGCATCGGATCCTCGGTGATCCGCGCCTTGCCGTCGGCCTCGGCATAGGTGTTCATCAGATCCCACTTGCCGAACTGCATGGACAGGCGATCGTAGGCCGCCACCTCATAGTCGTTGCGCAGCCAGATGGCATCCTTGGGACAGGCTTCCTCGCACATGCCGCAGTAGATGCAGCGCAGCATGTCAATCTTGAAGACCTGCGGGCGCTTTTCTTCGAACCCCTGGGTGATGTTCAGGTCGCTGAACTCCTCGGCCTCGATGCTGATGCAGCGGGCCGGACACGCCTCCGCGCACATGAAGCAGGCCACGCACTTGATGGCTCCATCCTCGAAGCGCTTCAGTTCGTGCAGGCCGCGGTAGCCCGCCGGCATCACCTTCTTCATGTCCGGGTACTGGATCGTGTACCGCTTGGACGTCGGGGTGAACAGCTGCTTGATGAAGTGCTTGAACGTGATGCCCATGCCCTTCAGCACCGGCCAGACGTAGGTGCGGTCCAGCCAGCTCAGCTCGACCTTCTTGACGACGACACCCATGTCCCTCTCCTCAGCGGCCGTGGCTCATGAGCCAGGCATGGACGACCAGGTTGACCATAGACATCGGGAGCATGGCTTTCCAGCCCAGGCGCATCATCTGGTCGTAGCGGAATCGCGGCAGGGTCCACCGGATCCACACGAACACCCAGGCGAAGAACAGCAGCTTGACGACGAAGCTCAGGATGGAGAGCCCCACCGAGGGATGGGCCACGAAGGGCACCTGCCAGCCCCCGAAGAAGAGCGTGACCACCAGCGCCGAGGCCGTCATCAGGTGCGCGTACTCGGCCAGGGCCAGGAGACTGAATTTCATGCTGCCGTACTCGGTGTTGAACCCCGCCACGATCTCGCTCTCGCCCTCGGCGAAGTCGAAGGGCAGGCGGTTGGTCTCCGCGAACATGCAGGTGAAGAAGACGATGAAGCCGAGGAACTGGGGCACCACGTTCCAGTGCCAGGGCAGGCTGCCCTGGGCCGAGATGATCTCGGCGGGATCGTAGCCGCCGGTGGTCATGAAGATGGACACCACGGCCAAGCTCATGCCGATCTCGTAGCTCACCATGGCCGCCGAGGCGCGCATGCCGCCGAGGATGGACCACTTGTTGTTGCTGGACCAGGCCGCCACAAGCACGCCGTAGACCGCGAGGCCGCCGATGGCCATGGGGTAGAGCATGCCCATCCCGTTGCCCGGGTCGAGCACCGAGAGGTGGTAGATGGTCCCGCCGCTCACGAAATCCCGGCCGAAGGGAATCACCGCGAAGCCCAGCATGGCGGGCACGAAGGCCAGGAAGGGCGCCAGCCAGAACAGCCCACGGTTGACATCGGTCGGCTCGAGATCCTCCTTGAAGAAGAACTTGATGCCATCCGCCAGAAGCTGGGCCAGCCCGATGATCCGGATCCGTCCGAACAGTGCGGCCCGGTTGGGGCCGATGCGATCCTGGATCATCGCCGAGCCCCGGCGCTCCACCCAGGTCCAGACCGAGGCCAGGAGCATGACGGCGCTGAAGACGATGACAATCTTCACCACCATCCACGCGAGGGCGGGTGAGGTGTGCAGCAGGCTCGCGAGCGTGTCCATGGGCGGCTTCCCGGCAGGGCCTCCGCAGGGACGCCCAATCCTTCGAGCCTACCAGAGCGCCCGGCTTCCCGACACGGAGGGAAAGAACGGGAGTCGGGGCCTTGCGACAGGCATCACAGTGGCGGCTCAGGCCCTGGCGTCAGCCCTTCGCCTCGATTTTCGTCCACGAATCCTTCAAGCCCACTGTCCGGTTGAAGACCGGCGCCCCGGCCCGGCCATCGGGGTCGGCGCAGAAATAGCCCAGGCGCTCGAACTGGATCCGGGCGCCGGGCGCGGCCCCGGCCAGGGCGGGCTCGACCCGGGCCCCGGCCAGGATCTCCAGCGACTCCGGATTCAGGGTGTCCCGCCAGTCCCCGCCCTCGGGCACATCCATGGGATCCTCCGCGGTGAAGAGGCGGTCATAGAGGCGCACCTCCGCCGGAACCGCGTGGGCCGCCGAGACCCAGTGGAGGGTGCCCTTCACCTTCCGGCCATCCGGCGCGTTGCCGCCGAGGGAGGCGGGATCCCAGGAACAGCGGAGTTCCACGACTTCGCCCGCGGCATTCTTCACCACGTCCGTGCACCGGACCAGACAGGCCCCCTTGAGGCGCACCTCGGCGCCGGGCGCCAGGCGGAACCACTTCTTGGGCGCCTCCTCCCGGAAGTCGTCCCGCTCGATGAGCACCTCCCGGCTGAAGGGCACCTGGCGCGTCCCGAAGGCGGGATCGTCCGGGTGGTTGGGCAGGGTGAGCCAGTGGATCTCTCCCTCGGGCAGGTTCTCGATGACCAGCTTGAGGGGCCTCAGCACCGCCATGGCCCGGGGAGCCTTCTTCTCCAGATCCTCCCGGATGGCGAACTCCAGCAGGCCCACATCCATGACCGTATCCCGCTTGGCCACGCCCACCCGCTCGGCGAAGGCGCGCAGGCTCTCGGGCGTGTAGCCCCGCCGGCGCAGTCCGCAGATGGTGGGCATGCGGGGATCGTCCCAGGCCTTGACATGGCCCTCCTGCACCAGCAGCAGCAGCCGCCGCTTGCTCATCACGGTGTAGGTGAGGTTGAGGCGGGCGAACTCGATCTGGCGCGGCAGCGGCCGCTGGAAGAAGCGGCCCTCGACATCCTGCTCCAGGAACCAGTCGTAGAGCGGCCGGTGATCCTCGAACTCCAGGGTGCAGATGGAGTGGGTGATGGTCTCGATCGCGTCGGACACCCCGTGGGCGTAGTCGTACATCGGATAGATGCACCAGGCATCGCCGGTGCGGTGGTGGTGGGCCCGGCGGATGCGGTACATGAGCGGATCCCGCAGATTCATGTTGCCGCTGGCCATGTCAATTTTCGCGCGGAGGACACGGGAGCCGTCGGCAAACGCGCCGGCCTTCATGCGACGGAAGAGGTCCAGATTCTCCGCCGGTGTGCGGTCCCGGTACGGGCTCGCCTTCCCGGGCACGTGGAAGTTGCCGCGGTACTCGCGGATCTCCGCTTCGGACAGGTCGCAGACGTAGGCCTTGCCCTGCTCGACCAGGTACACCGCGTAGTCGTAGAGGAACTGGAAGTAGTCCGAGGCGTAGTGCTCGCCCTTCCAGTCGAAGCCGAGCCAGCGGACATCCTCGCGGATGGAATCCACGTACTCCACATCCTCCTTCACCGGGTTCGTGTCGTCGAACCGCAGGTTCGTGGCGCCGCCGTACCTCGCGGCCAGCCCGAAATTCAGGCAGATGCTCTTGGCGTGGCCGATGTGCAGGTAGCCGTTCGGTTCCGGCGGAAAACGCGTGAGCACGCGCCCCCCGTGCTTGCCGGAGGCGCGATCCGCCTCGACGATCTCCTCGATGAAGTGGAGGCTCTTGGGTTCAGGGACAGGCGGATCGGATGGCATCGAGGCTCACAGGATGTAAACCTCAAAGATACCCGGTGGGCCGGACTTCCAACAAAAGGCAATTGCGACCGGAATCGGCCCACACCGCCATCCAGAGGAACACAGGCCGGATCCGGAAACCCCCTACTGGTCCCGCCCCCCATCCAGGGTCCACCAGGGGCACTCCGCCAGGTCGGACACCATGAAGCCCTGGTGCATCTGGGAGATGCACTGGAAGTGGGTGCCGGCAAGGCTGTGGAAGCCCGTGGTGACTTCGCCGGGCCCGGACCGCACGCCGAAGAAGTACTCGGACTGGGCGAGGCCCAGGCGCAACACCATCTCCTGGAGGGCCTCCCGGGGATCCAGCTCCGGGGGAATGCCCTGGATGACCTGCACCGCGTCGCCCGCGATGATCGTGGGCGCGTAGGTATCGGCGCCCTGGTCCTCCAGCACCGCGAGGGTGAGGTGGGTGAATTCCGGAAGATCCATCAGAGCCACCGTTCCAGGCGGGCCGCGACACCCTCCTGCCCCACGAGCATCAGGGTATCGAAGATGCCGGGGCTCACGGGCTTCCCGCAGAGGGCCACGCGAAGGGCCTGGGCCAGATCCTTGGTCTTGAGGCCATGCTTCGCGAGGATGGCGTTGAAGCCCGCTTCCAACCCGGCGTGGGAGTAGTCGGCGAGGCCGCGCACGTCCGCCAGGGCCGGCTTGATGGCCGGTGTCAGGAACGTCCCCACGGCCTTCTCGTCGAAGGCAGCGGGAGGGGCGAAGGCGAAGCGCAGGGCCTCGGCCATGTCCGTGAGGGACTTCCCCTTCTGGGTGGCCTGGATGGCCAGGGCCTTCCAGGCCTCCGGCTTCTCCGCCCAGGCCGCGGGCAGGAAGGGCCGCAGGTGGGGCTCCAGCTCCTGCCAGGTGGCCCGCTGGATCAGCTTCTGGTTCATCCAGTTGAGCTTGTCCATGTCGAAGCGGGCCGCGCTCTTCTGGCAGTCCGCCAGATCGAAGAGCTGGATCATCTGCTCGTCTGTGAGCAGTTCCTCCTCCGCGGATTCCACGGCCCGGCCATCAATCTTGGGCGTCCAGGAGAGGCGGGCCAGGGCCAGGCGCACGGCGGAGGGCAGCAGGCCCATGGCCTGGTACTCGGTGATGCTGGTGGCGCCGTGCCGCTTGCTCAGCTTCGCCCCATCCGCGCCCAGGATCATGGGCACGTGGGCGAAGGCGGGCAGGTCGTAGCCCAGGGCACGGAAGAGCGGGATCTGCTTGGGCGTGTTGTTCAGGTGGTCGTCGCCCCGGATGACGTGGGTGACCTCCATGTGGGTGTCGTCCACCACCACGCAGAAGTTGTAGGTGGGCACCCCGATCTCGCCCGGGGTGCTGCCCGTGCGGGCGAGGATCCAGTCGTCCAGGCTCTCGGCCGGGAAGCGGGTCTCCCCCTTGATGAGGTCATCCACCACGATGTCGCCCTCCACGGGCATGCGGAACCGGATGGCGCAGGGCTGGCTGGCGTCGTGGTGCGCGTCGGCGCAGCCCTTCCCGGCATCCAACCCGCGGTTGTACTGGAACACCTTGCCGGCCGCCTCCACGGCCTTGCGCCGCTCGTCCAGCGCCTCCTTCGAGCAGCGGCAGCGGTAGGCGAGGCCCTGGTCCAGCAGCTCCTGGATCTTGGCCCGGTAGAGGTCCATGCGCTGCATCTGGCGGTAGGGACCGTGGGGGCCCTTCCAGGACCCGGGATCGCCCACGACGGGGCCCTCGTCCCAGTCCAGGCCGCACCAGGCCATGCCCTCCTCGATGATCCGGATGTTGTCGTCCGTGCTGCGGGAGAGGTCGGTGTCCTCGATGCGCAGGATGAAGCGCCCCCCGTGCCTCCGGGCATAGAGCCAGCAGAAGAGCGCCGTGCGGACGCCCCCGATGTGGAGCATCCCGGTGGGGGACGGGGCAAAGCGGGTGACGACCTGGCGGGACATGGACGAGCCTCGAATCCAAAGCTCCAGTGTGCCCCAAGCGCGCGGACTGCGTCCGCGCGATCACGAAAAACGCGCAGCGTTTTTCGCCCTACTTGATATACAGCTTCAGCTTGATCTCGATGGGATTCTCGCCCGTGAAGAGGCTGCGGTCCAGCACCACGGGCACCTCGACGACGCTGCTGTGGGGCATGTGCGGGGACGCCGGGGCGTGGTCCGAGGACACGCCCGGTTCCCCCGGGAGATCCTCGACCTCCTCCAGAAGCTCGCTCGCGGACAGTTCCTCCACCTCGAAGGGCTCCGTGTGCTGGGATGCCGCGGCATCGGGCCCCGGGGCCAGGAAGGCGGGTTCCTCCACCACGCCGCCGCCGTATTTCTCGGCCAGGTGCTTCAGCACCAGCCGGGCCACACCGGTGAGGGTCTCCTTGACGCCCTCCCCCCGCATGGCGCAGGCCTCGAAGGTGGGCACGCCGTAGAGGTTGATCTCCTGGTCCAGGGTGGCCACCGGCAAGGCATTCGGTGTATCCCGCTTGTTCCACTGGATCACATGGGGGATCTTGGAGAGCTCGGCGCCCTGCTCCTTGAGGTTGACGATGAGGTTCTGGAAGCTGTCCTTGTTGGATTCCAGGGCCGGTGCCTGGGAATCGGCCACGAACACCACCGCATCCGCGCCGCGCAGCACCAGCTTCCGGGTGGCGTCGTAGAACACCTGGCCCGGCACCGTGTAGAGCTGGATGCGCGTCTTCATGCCCCGGATGGTGCCCAGCTCGATGGGCAGGAAATCGAAGAAGAGGGTGCGATCCGTCTGGGTGGCCAGGGACAGCATCTTCCCGCGCCCATCCTGGGGCAGCGTGTCATAGATGTGCTGCAGATTGGTGGTCTTGCCGCAGAGACCGGGGCCGTAATAGACGATCTTGGCCGTCAGCTCCTTCGTGGCTGCATTGAAGAGCACCATGCCCCCTCCACCCGGCTTGGGATACCCGCAGGTTGGCGGGTCACTCCCGGGCCGTCAAGAAAGAACCGGCTCCGGGCATTCTTCCTCCTGCGCCGGATCCACCCGGATGCGATACACTTCCGGCCATCCATTACCCTTGAGGTGGCCATGGCCAAGCTGCTCGTGCATGAGAGTGCAGGCGTCCGCGAGTTCGAGATCGTGGATAACGAGGTCCACATGGGCCGGGAGCTGGACAACACCCTGCGGCTGCCGGACCCCAGCATCAGCCGCCATCATTGCGTGCTGCGCAAGGTCGGCGAGGGCTACGAGATCCAGGATCTCCAGAGCAGCAACGGCGTCCTGGTGAATGGCAACCGGGTGCAGACCTCCCCTCTGCGGAACGGGGATCGCATCACCCTCGGCCAGGTCCAGCTCACCTTCGAGGATCCCCGGCCCGAACCCGGCCCCACCGTGGCCATCAGCCGGGAGGATATCCCCGCCCCGCCCCTGGGCACCGTGCGGATGTCCGCCGCGGAACTCGCCGCCATCCATACGGGCAACGGTGCGCCCGGCGGAGGCGGCCAGGGATCCACCGGCCCCATCCCCGTTCCCTCCCCGGCGGCGGCTTCCATCCCCCCCGCGCCGCCCATCGCCCCGCCCCCGGTGACCCCGAAACCTCCTCTCAGCGCGCCCGAATTCGGCCACTTCACGCACGCCGGCACCCAGGTCAACTCCGCGCCGGGCTTTCTCCAACCGTACCTTCCGCCGGTCCCCGACGATGCCCAGCCCACGGGCGAGCGGGGGGACTTCCTCACGCGGCTGCTGGCCGTGCTCATTGATGCGGCGCCGCTGGTGGCGCTGTGGGTGGTCATCTACTTTCTCGAGCACGTGCTCTTCTTCATCCTGGGTCCGGGCGCCTGCCTGGTGGCCATCCTCATCGGCCTGATCCAGCTGATCGTAGGCATTGGCTACAGCTGGTTCTTCATTCCCTGGTGCTGGATCAAGTTCGGCGCCAGCCCCGGCAAGAAGCTGATGAAACTCCGCGTGGTGCCGGAAGCCGACCCCACAGGACGCATCGATGTGAACACCGCCGTTCTTCGGATGGTGGGGTACCTGGTGAACGGGGTGCTTTTGGGCCTGCCCTACCTGATGATCCTCGGCGGCGAGCGCAAGGGGCTCCAGGACATCCTCTCCAAGTCCCTGGTCATCAAGGTGGACCGGTAACGCAGCCTCCCAGCCCGGAGAACGTCTATGACCTACGAACAGGATCCCGGTCGCGCCAAGGCGCTCAGCCTGCTGTCAGGCCCCGCCATCGCCCTCATGATCACGGCCGGGCTGGGCATCTTCTTGCGGCTCCTTTCCATTGCAGGACACCTCTTCGGCATGGTGGCCATGCCCATGTTGACCAATGGTCTGGGCAAGGGCGCTCGGTGGGCGCGCCTGATGGTCGGCCCGATCAGCCTCGTGACGGCGTTCGTAGCCCTGGCCATCGGCGTGGTGGTGCTGATGGGGGCGCTCAAGATGAAGGATGGCCGCAGCTACGGGTTTGCTCTGGCCGCCACCATCCTCGCCATGGTGCCCTGCATCTCTCCCTGCTGCTGCCTTGGACTTCCATTCGGGATCTGGGCCCTGGTCGTGCTCCTGAAGCCCGAAGTCAAGACGGCGTTCCTCCCCTAGCCGAGCATGACACGCCCCCCTGAGAACCGCCTCCCCGGGAGTTCCCCCCGCTCCCGGAGCGCGGTGCTCGTGGCGTGGATCTGCGCCGCGCTCCTGGGCCTGAGCTGGCTGCTTCCGGCGGAGGGCGTGCCCAGGTTCCTTCCCGGGCTGGACACCTGCGCCTTCCACGCCGCCACGGGCCTGCCCTGTCCTGGATGCGGCCTCACCCGGGCCTTCATCGCCCTCTCCCATGGCCGATTCCACACAGCCTGGGCCCTGCATCCCTTTGCCTACCCCCTGTACGCCTGCTGCCTCGCCGGGCTCGGTGCTCCCTGGCTGCTGCGCCGTTACCCGGCCCTCTCCGGCCCCCATGCCGCCTGGGCGCTCCGATGGTCTGCCGCCACGTTCCTGGCGGCCATGATGGTTTTCGGCACCTGGCGGATGGTCCAGGTCCTCCACCATCCCTCCCCTCTCTGGAGCCAGCGATGATCCTCACCGGCCGGCAGATCCAGGCCTACCGCGCCGAGGGCCGGATCCGATTGGACCCCTGGAATGAGGCCCAACTCAATCCCAACAGCTACAACCTGCGCCTCGGCGAGGATCTGGCGGTCTATACCAGCCGCGAGCTGGACATGGCCCAGCCGAACGGTATCACGTTCCTGAAGATCCCGCCCGAGGGCCTGCTGCTCGAACCCGGCCGCCTGTATCTGGGCCGGACCCAGGAGTACACCGAGACCCACGGCCTGGTCCCCATGCTGGAGGGCCGCAGCAGCGTGGGCCGGCTCGGCCTGTTCGTCCATGTCACCGCGGGGTTCGGGGATATCGGCTTCTGCGGCTACTGGACCCTGGAGATCAGCTGCATCCAGCCCGTGCGCATCTACGCCGGCGTGGCCATCTGCCAGATCTTCTACCACACCGTCAGCGGCGAGTACGACAGCTACGACTCCGGCAAGTACCAGCGGAACTCGGGCATCCAGCCCTCGATGCTGTGGAAGGATTTCACGAAGGAATAGACTCGCGACGGACAAGCGCCGCCTGTCCGTCGCGGAGTGCAAGATGCCGGAGAGCCTACGCCGGCTGCCCGCCCATGAGCCTGTTGAAGCCGGCGACCTTGACCCACCAGATGATGATGCAGACCAGTGCCGCAGGCCCCGCCAACACGTTGATGAGCGGGACGACAGCACAGCAGTTCGCGATGCATCCGACCAGGCCAATGGTGTAGCCCGCATCGTCCACCTGCGCCCCATGCTCCTCGGCCCACCCTTTGATGGAATCAGAGACGTTCTTCACGACGAAGAAGTGCCAGACCAGGTTGAAGAGCGGAATGAGCATCAACCAGACCATCGCGGGCTGCATCTTCTGATGCCGGGGGCCCGCGAGGGTCAAGGCCTTCTGCATCGTCAGGATGTAGAAAATCCCGATGACAATGCCGATGGCGAAGGTGATCAGGAAAAAGATCAGGCAGCCCCCGCCAAGCAGGGCGGCAAAAGGACCGAAATCGGATTGGGACATGGTACCTCCTGGGAATGGGCAGGCCCCGGATCAGGGGCAAACCGGACAGCATAATGAAAGGTGGATCTTGTCCCGAGGTTAGGATCACTCCTGGCGGGACACAAGGGCTATGCGGCGCCTCACTCGCGCCACGCCGACAGGGGCGACTACCTGTGCACGGCCGTCGGCGTATCCGGGGTCCACACCACTTCGAAGGGCCGCACCGGCTGTTCGATGTTCTTGAGGGAGACGGCGTCCAGGGGACGGAGGCGCGCGGGTTCGATCCGCTCCGCGGTGCGGGGCCCGATCACGACCTGTCCCGGCTTGGCCACGCCGCTCTCTAGGCGCGAGGCCAGGTTCACGGTGCTGCCCATGACGGTGTAGTCCATGCGTTTTTCGCAACCGATGTCGCCCGCGAAGGCCTCGCCGCTGTTGATGCCGATGCGCATCCGGAGTTCGGGGTAGCCCTCGGGCCGGGCGGCGTTCAGCGCGGCCAGCGTCTCCTGCATGGCCATGGCCGCCTCCACCGCGTGGCGGGCGTGGTCGGGATCGGGGTTCGGCGCGCCGAAGAAGGCCATGATGGCGTCGCCGATGTACTTGTCGAGGGTGCCGCCCCGGGCGAAGATCTGGTCCGTCAGGGCTTCGAAGGTGCGGTTGAGGATGCCCGCCAGCCGGAGCGGCTCCAGCCCCTCGCTCATGCGGGTGAAGCCGGAAATATCCGCAAAGAGGACACTGATCTCGCAGCGCTGGGCCTGGAGGATGGGCGCCTCCTTGCTCTGGCTGGACTTGAGGATCTGGTTCACCACCTGGGGACTGTGGTACCGCTCCAGCCGCTGCCGGAATTTGGCTTCCCGCTCACGCTGGATGCCCACGGCGGCGAAATTCGCCATGGCGGACAGCAGGTGCTCATCCTCCCGCTTGAAGCCGCCCTTGTTGAGGCTGGTCTCCAGGTAGATCACGCCCAGGGCCTGCTCCTCTACGATGAGCGGGGCGCAGAGGGCGGAGGTGATGCCGTGGATCTTGATGCTCTCGCCCGCGCTGAAGCGGGGATCCATGCGGGCATCCGTGGTGAGGATGGCCACGCGGTCGGTCATGGCCGTGCGGGCGATGGTGCGGCTGATGGGGTTGCTGTGGACCCCGGGCTGTTCCTCCCAGACCAGCTCGGGCACCAGCTCTCCGGCGGCATCCTTCAGCAGGATGAAGCCGCGCTGGCAGGGGATCTGGGCCGTCACCAGGCCCATCACCGAATCCAGCAGCTCGCTCAGCCCGGCGGCGCGCAACAGGGTGCCCGCCATGCTGGCCAGACGCTGGAACAGGCTGAGGGCATCGGAGGCCACATGGTGGCCGCTGGCCTGGGCCAGCATCTCGTTGAGGCTGGCATGGGGCACCAGGATCGAACCGGACGCATCGAAGGCCCGGTCTTCCAGGGAAATGCGGGAGGAGGATCCGCGGGGTGCCAGGGACTGGTTCAGGCCCGTCACGGTGGGCGCCGAGGTGCCGCCGCCTTCGGGCACCCAGGTCACCAGGGCCTCGCCCAGCAGCACCACATCCCCCATCCGCAGGCGGACGGGCGCCGTGATCGGGCTGCCGTTCAGGCTGGTCCCGTTCAGCGACTTGAGATCCTCGACGAACGGGACGCCGTCCTTCAGGAAGATCCTCGCGTGGAGCCGGCTCACGGCGTTGGTCTGGAGGCGGAGGGTCGCCTGGTCCCCCCGGCCGAGGGTGATCCCCTCCTCGGTGAGGGTCACGGGATGCAGGGCGCCGTCAACCTGGAGGGTGAGCTTCATGGCAGGTCCGATGGGGAGAGGTGAGTCTATCACTGGTGAAGTCATCGGCCGTTCGCGGTACTCTATGAGGTTCCACCGGCGGTGGATGGAGGTCCGTTGACGAAGGTCGGATTCATGTCCCTGGGCTGCCCCAAGAACCTCGTGGATTCCGAGGTCATGCTGGGCCACCTGCGCCTGAAGGGCTACCAGATCACGCCGCGGCTCGAAGAGGCCCAGGTGCTGGTGGTCAACACCTGCGGCTTCATTGACGCCGCGAAGCGGGAGAGCGTGGAGGCCATCCTCCAGGCTGCGGCGATGAAGCAGCAGGGCGCCTGCGAGAAGCTCATCGTGGCCGGCTGCCTGGTGGAGCGCTACCGGGACGAGCTGATGGCCGAAATGCCTGAGATTGACGCCTGCCTGGGCACCCGCGACATCGAGCAGATCGCCGAGGTCATCGGCGCCGGAGCCGCCTTCGAACTGAATCCCAACCCGGACTACCTCTATACCGAGGCCAGCCCCCGCCTGCTCACCACGCCCAAGGCCAGCGCCTACCTGAAGATCAGCGAGGGCTGCGACCACGCCTGCGCCTTCTGCGTGATTCCGCAATTGCGGGGCGCCCAGCGGAGCCGGAGCGTCGAGAGCGTGGTGGCCGAGGCGAGGAACCTGGTGGCCCAGGGCGTCCTGGAAATCAGCCTCGTGGCCCAGGACACCACGGACTACGGGCGCGATTTCGGCGACCCCGACGCCCTGGAGAAGCTGGTTCGGGCCCTGGGGAAGGTGGAGGGCCTGCGCTGGTTCCGCATCCACTACGCCTACCCCAACCGGCTGACGGATGGCCTGCTCCACGCCATGGCGGAAACGCCGAACTGTACCCGGTACCTCGACATGCCCCTCCAGCACGCGGACGCGGGCCTGCTCAAGGCCATGGCCCGGGGCGGCAGCCGCGCCCAGTTCCTGAAGCTGCTGGAGAAGGTGCGCCGCCTCGTGCCGGGCATCGCGCTCCGCTCGAACTTCATCGTCGGTTTCCCCGGCGAGGACGAGGCGGCCTTCGGCGAGCTGAAGGCCTTCGTGCAGGAGGCCCGCTTCGACCACGTGGGCGTCTTCACCTACAGCCCCGAAGAGGGCACCGCCGCCTTCGCCCTGGGCGACCCCGTGCCCCAGCGCACGAAAGAGGCCCGCAAGCGGCGCCTCCTGGAGCTCCAGCAGAAGATCGCCCGCGAGAAGAACCAGGCTTTCGTGGGCCGCACGATCGAGGTGCTGGTGGAAGGCGCCCACGAGGAGACCGATCTCATCGTCAAGGGCCGCCACCAGGGCCAGGCCCCGGACATTGACGGCAATGTCCTCCTGGTGGATGGCACCCCCCGGGTGAACACGATCCAGCAGGTGCGCATCGTGAAAGCCCACGCCTACGACCTGATCGGCGAAGTCGAAGCGGGGGGCCTGGAATCCAGCACCGTGGCCTACGAAGCGGCGGTGCGCGCCCGCTCCGGCGTCTAGGCGCGGGTCTCCGTCATCTTCCGGGCACAGGCGGGGCAGATGCCGTGGGTCGTGGTGGCATGGGTGTGGCTGGCCAGGAAGACCTCCATGGGCTGCCAGTGTCCCTCTTCGTCCCGGATGGCATGGCACCAGGCGCAGACCGCCAGGTAGCCCCTGAGCTCCTTGACCTCCGCCAGGGCGGATTCCAGCCGGCCCGCCAGGGCCCGCTGCGTCCGCAGGCCTTGGCTCAGGCCGCCCACGGCCCAGGCGGCCACGAGATAGGTCCCCTCATGGTTGAGGACGGTCCAGATCCGGTAGAACTCCCGGCTGAAGGGCTGGCCGGAGGTCCGGTCCACGGTGTAGAAGGCCACGCCGGACAGGAGGGCCATGGCCACGCCTTCGTGGATGCCACGGTTCCAGGCGATCCAGAGGACCGGCAGCATGTAGAAAGCGGTGAACCCCAGTTCCCAGGGCGTACACACATCCACCCAGATCAGCACCGCGAGGAACAGCAGGGCCGCCAGCCACGCGGCCAGGGGGCGGGTCCAGAGCATGGCCCACCCATCCCTGTCGCGGCCTTCTGCATGCATGGGAACCCCTTCACCCAGGGATGTCCCGTTCGATCGAGAGGTGCCCGCGGGTACACTGCCCGGATGCTGGAACTCCGCGCCATCACCCGCGCCTACGAACTCGGCGGCGAACGCGCCGGCGTGTTCGGCGTCTCGCTGGAGGTGCCCCAGGGCTGTCTGGCCGTCATCGCGGGGCCTTCGGGCTCGGGCAAGACCACCCTGCTCCAGGTGGCGGGCCTGCTGGATCCACCGGATGAAGGGGAGGTGTGGCTGGAAGGGGAGCCCGTCTCGCGGCGGCCGGAACGCGCCCGCTGTGACCTCCGGCTCCGGCGGCTGGGATTCGTGTTCCAGGCCTTCAACCTCGTACCCGTGCTGTCGGCCCTGGAGAACGTGATGCTGCCCCTGCAACTCCAGGGCCTGCCACCGGCGGCGGCCCTGACCCGGGCCGAAGCCATCCTGGAGCGCGTCGGCCTTGCGGACCGCGGCGACCGCCGTCCGGGCCAGCTCAGCGGCGGCCAGCAACAGCGGGTGGCCATCGCCCGGGCCCTGGCCCCTGAACCCGCCCTGGTGTTGGCGGACGAGCCCACCGCCAACCTGGACCACGCCCATGGCGTCCCGCTGATGGAGCTGATGTCCGAGCTGGCCCGGGAGCGCGGCACCGCCTTCCTCGTGGCCAGCCATGACCCGGCCGTCATCGCCCAGGCCCACCGCGTCTTCCGCCTCGTGGATGGACGACTGGCGGTGGCGCCATGAATCAAAAACGGGAACACAGAGGACGCAGAGGACCACAGAAGGCACAGAGAATGGCCCCTATGCACCGAGCCATCCCTGGCTCTTCCCCCTATCCCCTCTGCGTCCTCTGTGGCATTTCTGTGTCCTCTGCGTTCCAGCTATTCCTCCAGACCCCGAGGCCCGCATGATCCTCGCGCGCCTGGCCCTCCGCAACCTGCTGCGCCAGCGGCGGCGCACGGCCCTCACGCTGATGGTGGTGGTGGCGGGGTTCGTGGCCCTCAGCCTCGCGGGCGGATTCATGGCCCAGACCTTCCAGGGGCTGGCCGATGGCGCCATCCGGGGGGGGCTGGGCGACCTGCAGGTGCTGCCCCCCGGCCACCGGGACGGGGACGAGCGCCAGAGCCTGGAACGGTCCCTCCCGGACGGTGAGGCGCTGGCCGCGCAGCTGCGCCGCGACCCAGCCGTGGCGGAGGTGCTGCCCCGCACCCAGTTCATGGGCCTCATCTCCAGCGGCCCCCAGAGTGTGGCCTTCCTCGGCACGGCGGTGGATCCCCTCCGCGAACCCCGCTTCATGGCCTGCCTGGATGCCCTGAAGGATGGCGCCAAGGCGCCGGGCGGCGCGGGATCCCGCTGGCTCTCGGCGGATCCCGACGCCCGCGAGGTGATCCTCGGGACGGGGCTCGCCCGGGCCCTGGGGGCCTCCGTCGGCAGTTCCCTCACCCTGATGTCCACCACCAAGGCTGGCGCCCTCAACGGCGTGGATGTGGCGGTGGTGGGCCTCCAGGATCTCGGACTGAAGGAACTCAACGACCGGAGCCTCACCGTCAGCCTCGCCACCGCCGGCCAGCTGCTGGAGGCGGGCCCCGCCCGGTCGGCCCTGTCCATCGTGTTGCGCCATCCCGGCGCTGCGGCGCAGGAGGCCATCCGCCTCCAGGCCCTGCTCCCCGGCACCCGGGTCCGGCCCTGGTTCGAGCTGGCCACGTTCTACCGGCAGGTGAAGCTGCTCTACATCGCCATCTTCGGCTTCATGGGCCTGGTGCTCTTCCTGGTCGTGCTGCTGGCCACCGTGAACACCCTCCTCATGTCCGTCCTGGAGCGCATCCGCGAATTCGGCGTCCTGCGGGCCCTGGGCCTGCAGTCGAGACACTTGCTGTCGCTTCTGCAGTGGGAGGGGGCCTTCCTGGGCCTGCTCGGGAGTGGCCTCGGCCTGACCGCCACCCTCCTGCTCCGGGCCGGACTCAATGCCCTGCACCTGCGGATGCCCGCGCCGCCCGGCACCAGCCACGGCTACGAACTGGATATCCACTTCGTGCCCCTGGTCTATCTCGCCGTCGCCCTGGGCCTGCAGGTGACGATCCAGCTCAGCGCCCTTTTCCCGGGCCTGAAGGCCGCCCGCCTGCGGATCGTGGAGGCCCTGAGGCATGTCTGAGGTAGGCTGAGGAGATGCTCCGCTCCACCCTGGCCGCTGTGGCCCTGCTCTGCCTGGCCCTTCCGCTGCGCGCGGACGGGGTGGAATGTGCCCTTGGACTGGGGATCCTGCCCACCACCCAGGGAGGCCCCGCGTACCCGGACGGTGATCCTGCCACCGCCCTGCAGCTGCGCATCGGCTGGGACCACGCTCCCTCCTACCTGCGCATGACCCAGTGGCAACTCCAGGCCCAGTCAGGCTCCAACGCCGACCTCCGCTTCACGACCGCCGGGTTCGGCCTTCAGCAGAGCTGGTGGTCCCGGAATCACGGTTTCGAAGGCGCCCTTGGCACGGAGCTGCGCGTGGAGCGCTACCAGGGACGCTCCAGCCTGGCGGAAGGGCCTTCCCCCCTCGATGGACAGGTGGCCTGGATGGTCCGGCCCTGGCTCCGGGGTCAGATCGGTTTCCGGGGCATCCTCATCCCCTTCGGCTGGGCCTCCACGGATCTGCTCGCCCTCACCCAGGG
>JAKAMQ010000027.1 GCA_021812805.1 Acidobacteriota bacterium | reverse complement strand
TGGGGCCAGGCTCCGGCCCAGGCTCCGGCCCCGGCGGCGCCAGAGGCGCCCGCCGCCAGCCCCGTGCCTGCGGTGCGCCTGACCCTCGCCCAGGCCCTGCGGACCGCCCTGGATCAGAACCCCCGGGTGCAGCAATCCCTGCTGGCCATCGCCGACAGCCAGGCCGACCAGCGTTCGGCCGTGGCTGCCCTCATGCCCACCGTCGCCGCGCAGGCCAGCGGCCAGCGCAACAAGTACAACCTGGACGCCCTGTTCGGCCAGCCCCAGCCCCACGGCCCGGTCCGGGTCGGCCCCTACACCTGGGGCAGCATCGGCGTGGAAGCCGAGGCGCCGATCTTCGATCTGAGCCTCTGGAAGCGCTGGCGGGCCGCCCGCGACATGGAAGCCGCCAGCCAGGCCCAGGGGCGGGCCGTCCGGGAGGAGATCGCCGCCCTGGTGGTGGGCCAGTATCTCCAGGCCCTGCGGGCCACAGCCGCCCTGAAGGCCGCCCAGTCCCGGGTGGATCTGGCCGAGGCCCTGGCCACCCTCGCCGTCAACCAACAGAAGCAGGGCGTCGGCACCAAGCTCGACACCCTCCGCGCCCAGGTGCAGCTCCAGATGGAGCGCCAGCGGGTGATCCAGGCCAACACGCAGCGCGTCACGGCCCTGGCGGGCCTCGGGAAGCTCCTCGACCTCACGCCTGGCACACCCATCGAGCTGGAGGACACCCTCGCCGCCCCGGCCCTGCCCGCGCTGGATTTCCAGTCCGCGTACCGGGAGGGCCTGGCCCAGCGCCCGGAGCTGGCCGCCCTCGACGCCCGGCAGCGGGCCGCGGAACATCTGCGGCAGGCCGCCCAGAGCCTGCGCCTGCCTTCGGTGGTGGCCTCGGCCTCCTACGGCTCCACCGGCCTCCAATCCGAGCCCTGGGTGCCCACGTACCAGCTCTCCGTGGGGGTGAAAGTCCCCCTCTTCACCGGCGGACGGGTGTCCGCCCAGGTGGCCAAGGCCAAGCTGGAGGAGGCCCAAGTCCAGCAGGCCCGCCGGGCTGTGACCTCCCAGGTGGGCCTGGAGATCCAGGTGGCCCAGGCCCAGATGGAATCCGCCCAGAACGAGGTGACCGTGGCGGATCTGGCCCTCAAGCTCTCCGAGGAAGCTCTCACCCAGGCGCGCCACCGCTTCGAGGCGGGCGTGAGCAGCAACATCGAAGTCATCAACGCCCAGGATGATCTGGCCCGCGCCAACGACAACCAGATCGGCGCCCTCTACCGCCTGAACCAGGCCCGCGCGGACCTGGCGCGGGCCACGGGCCAGATCGAAAAGCTCTACACCCGCTGAGGGAGACCCCATGACGCAAGAGGCAACCACTCCGGAAACCAGCGCCACGCCCACCGGTGGACGCGCGCTGGTGGTCTTCAAGATCGCCGTGCCCATCCTGCTGCTGATCGGCCTCGGCATGTGGTTCCATTCCAGGAACCGCGTGAACACGGACGATGCCCAGGTGGACGGCCATCTGGTGCCCATCTCCTCCCGGGTCTACGGCAGCGTGGAGAAGGTACTGGTCACCGACAACCAGCCTGTGAAGGCGGGCGATGTCCTGGTGGAGGTGGATCCCAAGGACATCCAGGCGAAGCTGGACGAGGCCAAGGCCGCCCTCCTGGCCGCCCAGGCCCAGGTGCAGATGGCCCAGGCGGAGTCCGAGCGCGCCCAGGTGGCCTGCCAGGCCGCCCAGGGTTCCGACCTCGCGGTGGCGCGGGCCAATGTGGACGCCCAGAAGGCCGCGGCCGAGAAGGCCCGCATGGACGTCCAGCGCATGAAGCCCCTGGCGGCGCGCCAGGAAATCAGCGCCCAGCAGTTCGACGCCTACCGGACCCAGGCGGACGTAACCGACAACCAGTACAAGGCCGCCCAGGCCCGCCTGGCCTCGCTCGACCACGAGGCCCAGGGCCGCCGGCTGGCGGTGGGCGCCGCCGCCGCCCGCCTGGAGGCCGCCAAGGCCCAGGTGGCCCAGGCCCAGGCCGCCGTGGAAGCCCTCCGTCTCCAGAAGGGCTACACCCGCATCATCGCCCCCGTGGATGGCGTGGTGACCCGCAAGTTCGTCGAACTGGGCCAGACCATCCAGCCCGGGCAGAGCCTGATGACCCTCATCCCCCTGCATCAGACCTGGATCACCGCCAATTTCAAGGAGACCCAGCTCGCCCGGATGAAGCCGGGCCAGGAAGCCGAAGTCGAGGTGGACATGAACGGCATGGTGCTGAAGGGCCACGTGGATTCCATCGCCGGCTCCACCGGCTCCCGCATGAGCCTGCTGCCCCCCGAGAATGCCGTCGGCAACTTCGTGAAGGTGGTGCAGCGCATCCCCGTGAAGATCCGCGTGGATGAATCCGAGATGGGCAAGGTCATCCTCCGCCCCGGCATGAACGTCGAAGTCACGGTGTTCGTGAAGTGAACGAACGCCGGGCCATCAACCCGTGGGTCATCGCCATGACGGTGATGATCGCCACGTTCATGGAAGTGCTCGACACCAGCGTGGCGAACGTAGCCCTGCCCCACATCGCGGGGAACCTCTCCGCGACGGTGGAGGAAACCACCTGGGTGCTGACCTCCTACCTGGTGGCCAACGCCGTGGTGCTCCCGCTCGGCGGCTACTTCTCCAGCCTCATTGGGCGGAAGCGCTTCTACATCACCTGCGTGGCCATCTTCACCACCGCCTCGCTGCTCTGCGGCATCGCGCCCTCACTGGGCTGGCTCATCTTCTTCCGCGTGCTCCAGGGCCTGGGCGGCGGCGGCCTCCAGCCCATCTCCCAGGCCATCCTCGTGGAGACCTTCCCCCACGAGAAACGCGGCGCGGCCATGGCCTTCTACGGCATGGGCGTGGTGCTGGCCCCCATCATCGGTCCGGTGCTGGGCGGGTGGATCACCGACAATTTCAGCTGGCACTGGATCTTCCTCATCAACATCCCCGTCGGGTTCCTCTCCATTTCGCTCACCATGGCCCTGGTGAAGGATCCCTCGACCTTCCGCCGCGTCTCCCTCAAGGATAGCCCCTTCGATTTCTTCGGCATCGGCCTCATCACCCTCGGGCTGGCCTCGCTGGAGATCGTCCTGGACGAAGGACAGCGCAAGGACTGGTTCTCCTCCAGCCTGATCATTTTCTTCGCCGTCGTCGCGGCGGTGGCCCTGGTGGCCGCGGTCTTCAGCGAGCTCCGCAAGAAGCATCCCATCGTGGACCTCCGGCTGCTGAAGGACCGCACCTTCGCCGTGGCCGCGCTGATGCTCTTCGTCCTCGGCTTCGTGCTCTACGGCAGCCTCGCGCTGCTGCCGATGTTCCTCCAGACCCTCCTGGGCTACACCGCCCTGTTGAGCGGCTGGGTGCTCAGCCCCGGCGGCGTGGCCGTGCTGGTGATGATGCCGGTGGTGGCCGTGCTGCTGAAGCGCTTCGACACCCGCTGGCTCATCGGCACCGGCTTCCTCTTCTGCGGCCTGGGCCTTCTCCAGATGTCCGGCTTCAACCTCGGAGTGGACTTCAACACCGCCATGTGGAGCCGGGTGGTCCAGAGCCTCGGGTTCGCCTTCCTCTTCGTGCCCATCAACGTCATGGCCTTCCAGCACATCCCCCATGAGAAGACGGCCTACGCCACGGGCCTGATGAACCTGCTGCGCAACATCGGCGGCAGCTCCGGCATCGCCATCGCCACCACCCTGCTGGCCCGGCGCTCCCAGTTCCACCAGGCGAACCTGATCAGCAACCTGGTGCCCGGCAACCCGGCCTACCAGGGTTTCCTGGACCGGGCCACCCAGCTGGGCGTACTCCGGGGCGGCTTGTCGGGCGCCGATGCCGCGCACATGGCCCAGGGCTCGGCCTACGGCATGGTCATCCAGCAGTCCACCATGATGGCCTTCGCCGACACCTTCCGGTTCATGGGCGTGATCTGCTTCCTGCTCCTGCCCCTGCTGCTGCTCATCAAGAAGACCCGGGCCACGGGACCGGTGATGATGGATTGAGATCCCGGAGCCCTTCCGGCCGATACGGATCCCCTAATTCGAGCGCCCGGAGATCCTCCAGACCCAGTCCCCCTGGGTGAGAGCGTCCTTCCCCTGCCCCGGGTCTCCTCCGTCATCTCTGGCGTTCCAGCCCACGCTGTAGAGCACATAGCCACCATCGGCCGTGCGCCGGTAGTGCAAGGGCTGCCCGCCGATGACGTCCATGGGCAGGGGGACCGCCAGGTCGGAGAGACGCTCGGGATAGGCTTTCTTCTCCAGCCGGTATTGTTCGAGTCGGCAGGCGACCGAGGCTTCGTCCAGGCTCGCCTGGTCGTTGGCCACGCGGATGTCCTGGTCGGCGAAGAGCCTGAAGATCTGGGCCCAGTGGGGACCGAATGGCATCCGGAACCCGGAGCCGGCCGTCTGGAGTTCCTGGTCCTGGAGGCGCGGATCGATCCGCCCTTCGGAAACGTCCAGGGGTGCCAGGATGATCCGCGTCATGTTCCGGGAGGCGCTCACCGCATCCTGGAGGATCCAGCCCCTCGGAATGAGGAGGTGCCTGAGGATCGAGGACACGCGCCCAGGCTTCGCGGAATCGCTGTAGGAGCTGGGATAGTAGGTCCGCTGCCAGGGCCTTTCGTGGACAACCTGGAGATGATCCGCCTCGCCCAGGCCCTGCTCGAACCGCCAGGTCCGGGCAAAGGATTCCAGGAGATTCAGGCCGCCCACTTGCCGCTGGAGCGCCTGGAGCTGCTCCTGGGACCAGGCGTGGGCCTGCAGGCCCTCCCAGGTAGGCTGGAGGGCAATGTCGGTCAAGGCCAGGCGAAGCAGCTGGACGATGAGGATCGGCTCCTTCCTCAGCAGGTGGACGGTACGGAAGAGGGCCGATACATCTTCGAAGGCTGCGTCGTTCTTCCCTTCCCGAAGCTCGGCCAGGGCCCGCAGGCTCAGCGTGCGGGCGGCATTCCGGAACCCGAGGAAGGCAGGGATCTGGATCTCCGGGAAGCGGGCGTAGTCCATGGAGACTCGGCAGCCGGGCTTCCGGCTGGCCTCGAGGAAGGCATCCAGTCCGGGTCGGCTGGATTCCAGCATGTGTTGGAGGCCCCCGCGCCCCGCAAGCAGCTTGTCGAGACGATCGAGATCCACCCGCGTTCCCGTGCGCCAACCGAACTGGATCGCATCGAGCTCATGCGGCCCGACGCCGAGCGAGGTCTCCAGCGGGCGCCGCCCCTCGATGGCGTCTGCGATGAGGGGAACCTTGGCGAAATTATCCCCATCGGCAACGGGTGGAGGTACGAAACTGGCCAAATCGAAGGCGTTCCTAGAGGCATCCTGCTGGCGCTGCCAGTCTGCCCAGGCACGGCGCCCGCGCCAGTTCTCCTCCAGGTGGAAGAGTCCGAGGACTGCGATCAGGCCCCCCAGGGTGTAGAGGGAGCGTCGGAACAGGATCTTCATGAGAGGCCTCCGGAATCAAGGGGATGGGTTCTCAGAGGTGGTTACCGCGCCTTGAGGAAACGGTTACAGCAAGACCCCCTTCAAGCGGGCCTCCACATGCCGGACCACCTCCGGGCGTGTGCGCGGATCCTTCAGGAGCCCGCGCAGCGCCTCGATTGCGCGCTGCTGCCGGAGACCTACCAGGAGATCGGCCATCGCCATCTGGACCCGGGGCGAGGACTGCCGCACCAGGGAAGCCTCCAGGCGGTCCTGGACCTGGGGCATGTGCCCATAGAGGAACAGGGCGTCCACTGCCGCCAAACGCACGGACTCGCTGGGGTCATGATTCGCTAGATGGAGCAGGGCCATGGCCGTGGCGGGATCCTCCGGATTCTGCTCAGAGGCCAGGAGAATGCCGGACATCCGCAGATCCGCGTTGCCCTCATGCAGGAGCGCCAGTCCGGAAGCCGTGGTCCCGGAGCGGCGCGCGAATCCCGAATGGCCAAGCCAGCCGGCCAAGAAGCCTCCGCCCAGGAGAAGACATACGGCCGCCATCTTGCCGAAGGCCACCCACCCCCAGTGGCGATTCGATGCGGAGTCGGCCCGGGCTTCCGACAGCATCCGGTGGAACCGCACACGAAGGGCGGGACTGGGCGCTTCCAGGGGCCACGCATCCAGCCGGGAGGCCAGGGCCAGCAGGCCGGAGACCTCCTCCTGGCAGCGAGGGCAGGCCCGGAGATGCGCCTCCAAGGCCGCATGATCCTCCGCAGACAGCTCCCCATCCAGGAAGGACGGGATAAGGGCGTCGGCCTCGGCGCAGATCATGGCGACCCTCCCTGGCGCTCGAAGAAATGGCCCTTGAGCTCTTTCAGGGCCCGATGGACTTGGACCTTCAGGGCCCCGACGCTGCACCCGAAATCCTGCGCCAGATCCCGGTAGGTGAGGTCCGGCTCCCGGGAGAGGAGGAGCAACTCCCGCTTGGCGGGATCGAGTCGCCCCAGGGCGATCCGGAGTCGCTCCACATCCTGTCCCTGCATCAGGCGAGCCTCAGCGCCGTCCTGGGCGTCCGGGAGGCCGGCTTCGACCTCCTCGAAGGGTACGCTGGGGCGCAGGCTCCCGAGATGGTCCCTGTGAACGTTGCGGGCGATCTGCCACATCCAGGGCAGGAAGGGCGTTCCGGGCCGGTAGCTGGTGCGGTACCGGAGCATCCGGAGGAACACCTCCTGGGCGAGATCTTCGCTGGCACCCCGGCGACTCGTCAGCCTCAGAAAGAAGTTGAAGAGGCGCAGGTGATGCCGCTCGAACAGGAGGGACAGCCGCTCGATGCGGCCGTCCCTCACCTGGCCCATGACATCCCCGTCCTCCAAGTCCGCCCCCCCTGGTCTTCCATACCCGGGTTCCGCACCAGGGTTACAGGAAAATCATCCGGCGGGGCACGGCCCCACCGCCGGCCCCTGAACGGGAGGCGCAGCGGCCCCGGTTGCGGATTCAGGACTGGAGGGTGGCCAGCTTGCCCTGCATGATGTCCAGCACCTCGGCATCCACGCCGGCCATGCCGCGCTGGGCCAGCCGGCCGAGGTTGGTGAGGGAGGCCGCGCCGCCGGCGCCGACGATGCCATCGGTGGCGGGAATACCGAAACCCGCCAGGGCCAGGGTCGCGGAGCGGAAGGCTGCATCGGCGCCGGTCATGGTCTTCATGGCGCAGCCGATCTTGGCCCCATCGCAGATCATGCCGGCCAGGTTGCCGACCATGTTCTGGATGGCCAGGTCCACCTGCTGGGGCGCGCCTCCCTCGAGGAGCACGAGGCCCGAGGCGATGCCGATGCCCGCGGCGTTGGCCGCGCCGCAGATGGAAGACAGGGTGCCCAGGCGGTGCGTGGTGCTGGACGTCATCAGGCAGGCGAAGGCCAGGGCCTCGTCCACCTGCGCCTGCGCATGGCCCTTCCCGCGGCCCCAGAGCGTGAGGGGCACCGCGACCGTGATGCCCTTGTTGCCCGATCCCGCCAGGGAGTACACCATCCGCGGCTCGCCGGACATGCGGGCATAGACGCCAGCGCTCACGAGGCGGGAGTAGCGGGTCAGGGGATCGTGCCCTTCCTCGGGCACGAAGCCCGCCGGCAGAAGCGACACGCCATGCTCGGCCATGGCGAGATTGCAGGCGGCCCCTTCGCGCAGGCGCGCGCGGTCCTCCGGCGTCAGATCGCGGGCCAGCGCCATCAGGTCGTTCAGGCTCATCTCCGCCAGGAGGGCCCGGACATCCTCCTCCGGCGCCACCGTCTGGCCCTCTTCACCCCCCCGGCGCACGCCATCCCGCTCGAGCAGGGCCACCCGGGTGTGCTCCCGGGCCAGCACCGCCCGGCCGGTTCCCGCGTCGCCCTCCACCGTACAGTCAATGAGAAGGTCCGGACTCTCTGGATCCAGCTCCACCTGGAGCGCGCCCCCCTGGAGAAGACGGCCTGCGTCCTCCAGCACCTCCGGCGTCACCGCCTCGAAGCAGCGCAGGCCCAGGGAGGCATCCGGGAGCCGGGCGCCCAGCGCCAGGGCCCACAGGATCCCGGTCCTGCCCTCGGCATGGGGAATCCCCACGGCGTGGCAGTTCTTGTAGGTGCGGACATCCACCCGGAGGCGCACCCGCTGGATGGCGCCCCGCGCCAGGTCCGCGGCGAGGGCGGCGGCGTGGGCCACGGCCGCGGGTTCCGTGCAGCCCAGAGCGGGCTTCCATTCGGCATCCAGGTACTCGGAGAAGCGCATGGGATCCTCGGGGCGGGGCCTCGGCCAGATCCCATGGTACCCGTCCCTTGCCGGAGAACGCCGGGCACGGGAGGATAGCCGGGGAGCATCCGTGGGCCCGAAGGAAGAAACCACCCGGCAGAGCGGCTGGAGCCATGCGCTACGCGCCCTGCGCTTCCGGAACTACCGGCTGTTCTTCGGAGGCCAGAGCCTCTCTCTCATCGGCACCTGGATGACGCGCATCGCCATGTCCTGGCTGGTGTACCGGCTCACCGGGTCGGCCTTCCTGCTGGGCCTGGCCGGCTTTGCCAGCCAGATCCCCACCTTCGTGCTGGGGCCCTTCGCGGGCGTGTGGGTGGACCGCCTCGACCGGCACCGTGTGCTGGTGGTCACGCAGGTGCTTTCCATGCTCCAGTCCTTCGCCCTGGCGGCCCTGGCCCTGCCCCACCGCATCACCGTGCCGGAGATCCTCTGGCTCAGCCTCTTCCAGGGTGTCGTCAACGCCTTCGACATGCCCGCCCGGCAGGCCTTCCTCCCGCAGATGGTGGAGCGGCGGGAGGATCTGCCCAACGCCATCGCCCTGAATTCCTCCATGGTCAACGGCTCGCGCCTCATCGGTCCCAGCCTGGCGGGCCTGATCATCGTGGCCTGGGGGGAAGGCTGGTGCTTCCTCATTGATGGCATCAGCTACCTCGCGGTGATCGTCTCCCTCTTGCTGATGGAAGTCCGGAATCCCCAGCAGCTCCGGGCGCCCGAGAGCGTGGCCACCGAGTTGCGCGAAGGCTGGCGCTACGTCGCGGACTCCCCGCCCGTGCGCAACATCCTGCTGCTGCTCGGACTGGTCAGCCTGGTGGGCATGCCCTACACCGTGCTCATGCCGATCTTCGCCACCCGCGTGCTGGGTGGAGGTGCGCACACCCTGGGCTTCCTCATGGCCGCCTCGGGCCTGGGCGCCCTGGGCAGCGCGGCCTGGCTCGCTTCGCGAAGGAGTGTGCGCGGCCTGCTCCGCGTGATCCCCGCCGTGGCCGTGATATTCGGCGCCGGGATCATCGCCTTCGGCTACTCGCGCTGGCTGCCGCTCTCGCTGGTCCTGCTGCTTGTCACCGGGTTCGGGATGATGCAGCAGATGGCCGCCAGCAACTCCATCCTCCAGACCATCCTGGAGGAGGACAAGCGGGGCCGGGTGATGAGCTACTTCTCCATGGCCTTCCAGGGCACCATGCCCTTCGGCAGCCTCCTGGCGGGCTGGGCTGCGGCGCGCATCGGCGCCCCCGCCACCCTGGCCATCGGCGGCGGCCTGTGCCTCCTGGGCGCCGCCTGGTTCCTCTCCCGGATGGGCGAGGTGCGCCGCGCACTGCGGCCCATCTACACCCAGCTGGGCATCATCCCCGCGCCGGACCGCTGAGGGGGCAGGCAGCGGAAGGTGATCCTGGTGCCGTAGGCCCCGGGATCACGTGACTCCGGTCACGGGGAAGGGTCCGGTCCGGAGGTCCGTTATAGAGTGGAGCAGCGTGTCTCCGCGGGAGGGACGCACCTGGAGGCCCTGTGGACGCCCTGCTCGAATCCCTCGAACCGAAGACCCTCTGGTCCTACTTCCTGGAGCTCTCGAAGATCCCGCGCGGATCCAAGAACGAGCAGGCCGCGGCGAAGTGGGTGCTGGACCAGGCCCGATCCCTGGGCCTGGAGGCCATGCAGGATGCCATCGGCAATGTGATCATCCGCAAACCCGCCACCCCCGGGCGCGAGAAGGCCCCCATCACGGCCATGCAGGCCCATGTGGACATGGTCTGCGAGAAGAACGAGGCCACGAATCACGACTTCACCAAGGATCCCATCCAGGTCTGGCGCGATGGCGACCTGCTGCGCGCCAGGGGTACCACCCTCGGGGCGGACAACGGCATCGGCGTGGCTTCGGCCCTGGCGGTCCTGGCCTCCAAGGACATCGCCCACGGCCCGCTGGAAGTGCTCATCACCATTGACGAGGAGACGGGGCTGACCGGCGCGGGCAACCTCCAGCCCGGCCTCCTGAAGGGCAAGTACCTCCTCAACCTCGACAGCGAGGAGGAGGGCGATCTCACCATCGGCTGCGCCGGTGGCATGGATACCGTGGCGACCCGGAAGATGAAGCAGGTGCCTGTCGCCAAGGGCGCCCGGCCCTACCGCATCAAGGTGCTGGGCCTCAAGGGCGGCCACTCCGGGGTGGAGATCCACCAGGGCCGCGGCAACGCCCTGCGCATCCTCGGCCAGCTGCTGTTCCGCCTGGTGCCCGAGTTCGGGCTCCAGGTGGGCGAGTTCCACGGCGGCAACAAGCGCAATGCCATCCCCCGCGAAGCCTGGGCGGTGGTCTTCCTGAACCCCAGCCAGGAGAGCGCCGTCCAGGCCGCCGTGGCCCGTGAGCAGAAGATCGCCCAGGACGAACTGGGCGCCTTCGATCCCGGCCTGACCCTGGAACTGGCGCCCGCCTCCGAAGCCCCCGGGCAGGCCTTCGCACCCGAGGACACCCTGGCCGTGGTGGATTACCTCTTCGGCATGGTGCATGGGGTGGTGGCCATGAGCCCGGACATCCCGGACCTCGTCCAGACCTCCACCAACCTGGCGATGATCGCCACCCGGGGCGCCGAGGTGGAGGTCTGCCTGAGCCACCGCTCTTCCGTGGAGGCCTCCAAGTTCGTGGTCGCGGACCGCGTGCAGGCCCTCTCCCGCCTCGCAGGCTTCGAGACCACCCGCGGCGACGGCTACCCCGGCTGGAAGCCCGAGCCCAAAGCCTCGCTGGTCAAGGTCGTGAACAGCGTCCACGAGAAGACCTTCGGGAAACCCATGGCGATCAAGGCCATCCACGCCGGTCTTGAATGCGGCCTCATCGGGGAGAAATACCCGGACATGGAGATGGTCTCCATCGGCCCCAACATGTGGGATGTCCACACGCCTGACGAGAACGTGAGCGTCCCTTCCGTCGCCAATTTCTGGATCCTGCTCAAGGCGATCCTGGAAGCGGTGTAGAAGGAGGACCGGAAGCGGCCCCGCCCAAGATTGGGGGCGGGGCCGCTGAAGGTGCTGGAACGGAATTCACGCCGAGCGGCGGGCGGCCACCAGGAAGACGGGGTATTGGCGCGGCCCCTGGCCGGTCTCCCGGGCAATCACGAAGGGCGTGCGGAAGCGGATGTCCTGGAAGCCGGCCCGCTGGAGCTGGGCGCGCAGCGCTTCGCGGTCGAACCCCAGGTGGACATCCGTCACGTCGGCCCCGTGGAAGGAGCCGTCCTCCGAGTCCAGATCCGCCATGCAGAGCAGGCCGTCCGGTTCCAGGATGTCGTGGAAGCGACGCAGGGCCGCTTCAGTATCCGGAATGTGATGGAGGACCATCAGGCTGCACACCAGGCCGTAGCGGGCCTCCGGCAGGGGGCCCTGGGTGAAGTCGTGCTGGAGCGCCTCCATGCCCTGGAAGCCCGCGTTGGCGATCTTCTGGCGGAGCACCTCCAGCATGCCCGCAGAGGTGTCCGCCAGGGTGATGCGCGCCACGTGGGGCCGCAGGGCGAAGCCCAGCAGGCCCGTGCCGCAGCCCACTTCCAGGGCATGGCGGCCAGCCAGATCAGCCACCATGTCGCGGATGGCTTCCGCCACCCGTTCGGCCCGCGCCACCTTGGCCGCATCCTGGTCCCAGGTGGCGGCCTTCCGGTCGAATTCGCTCATGACCACCCGCTCCCCACGCGCGGCCTACTGGGCCGCGGGCTCGTCCACGAAGTCCTCGTCAGAGAGGCCCGAATCCGGCGGCAGCTTGGCCAGTTCGGCTTTCACCAGATCCTGGTGCTGGACCTCCTCCCCGCTGAGTTCCTGGAAGAGGAGCTTGACGCCCTGGTCCTGGATGGAGGGCAGCGCCGCCATGAAGAAGGCATGGGCCTTCACTTCGGAAGCCAGGGCGGCCTCCATGGCCTTTCGCGGGCTCATGAAAGCCCGTGCCGCGTCGTAGTCCGGCGCCTCGATATCGAAAATCATGGCCGGGGTGACTGCAACCGGCGCAGCCCCGAACAAGGTGGCCCGCCGGGCGGCCAGTTCCTCGCCGTGCTTGGCTTCGTTGAGGGCCATGAAGCGGAAGAATTTCGCCGCCTCGGGGGTGCGGTGCTGATCCATTTGGGCCGCGAATTCCTCATACCGGTCCTTGGCTTCCTGCTCGATGAGCACCGCCAGATCCAGCGCATCCTTCAGGCTGAGGGCCTTGAAATCAATGCCGCGTGTCGTCATAGCCGCCTCACTTCTTGATGAAGAGATCGAGGATACGCTCTCTCGGGATCGCGCCCTTGGAGAGGGCGGCCTGCCGCTCGCGGATCAACCCATCGTAGGTGGGGGCAGGCTCGGGATTGCGGTAGAACACCCCGAGATGCAGCTTCCGGCCGTACTGCTGGGCCAGATCCATGGCCGCCAGGCGATCCGCCGGGTTGTGGCCGAGGGTCGAGAGGTTCTCGCTGATGGCCTTGAGGCCCTTGATCTGCTGGGCTTCTTCGCCATAGGTGACGCACGGGGACTGGATGTTCACGAAGGCGAAGCCGGGGTAGCGGATGGCCTCCTCGATGATGGACGCCATGCTGGCCAGGTCCGTGGGCGAGGCCTGGGCCACGAAGCCCGCGCCGTAGGCCAGGGTGTAGAGCAGCGGGTTCACCGGCTCCTCCAGGCTGCCGTGCTGGGAGGTGACGGTGATGCGCCCCTTCTGGGAGGTGGGGGAGAGCTGCCCCTTGGTGAGACCGTAGATCTGGTTGTCCATCACGATGTAGGTGATGTCAATGTTGCGGCGGATCAGGTGCGCGATGTGGCCGCCGCCAATGGAGAAGCCATCACCATCGCCGCCCGCCGCCAGCACCAGGAGATCCGGATTGGCCAGCTTGATGCCCTGGGCGATGGGCAGGGCGCGGCCGTGGACGGTGTTGAAGCCGTAGGCCGTGGTGTAGCCCGGAATGCGGCTGGAGCAGCCGATGCCGGAGATGAAGGCGATCTCGTGAGGCGGACGGCCGATGGCGGCCAGGGCACGGTAGATGCCCTGCACCACGGAGTAGTCGCCGCATCCGGGGCACCAGATGGGCTTCAGGTCGCTCTTGTAGTCCTTGGCCTGGTATTCGCAGATGGCGCTCATGGGAACCTCACTCCTGGGGCTGAAGCTTGCCCTCGTGGCTGCGCTGCAGCTCCGCGAGGAGATGGTGGAGGGCCTCGACGATCTCGCCGGGCAGGAAGGGATTGGCGCCGCTGCGAGCCAGGGACTTGAGCCCCTTGGGCAGATCGAGATGCATGCGCAGCACCTTGAACGTCTGGGCGAGGTGGGACTGCTCGACGACCAGGCCCTTCTGCACGGACGCGAAGAACCGGTTGTAGGTCGCCTCGGCCACTGGGTAGAGCAGGTAGGGCACCATCAGCTTCACATTCAGGCCTTCGGCCTGGGCCATCTGGAGCGCCTCGCGGCAGACGCCTGCCACGCTGCCCCAGGCCACCAGCGCCAGCGGGGCATCGGGATTGCCGGTGATCTCGAACAGATCCTGCCGGTTCAGCAGCGGATCGAACTTCCTGGTGCGCTTGTCGTTCATGCGCTGGTGCACGGAGCCGCTGTTGGTGGGAGCGCCCGTCTCGTTGTGCTCGATGCCCGCCGCCAGGTAGGCGCCGCCGGGCATTCCGGGATGGCTGATGGGGCTGATGCCGTTCTCGGTGATGCGGAAACGCTTGTAATCCTGGAGGTCCGCAGCGGTGGGCCGCAGCCGCTCCTCGATCTTGAACTGGGTGGTGTCAATGGGATCCATGGTCTCCTTGCGCTGGGAGATCTCCTGGTCCGAGAGCACGATCACCGGGGTCTGGTAGCGCTCGGCGATGTTGAAGGCCTCCACCACGACGCGGAAGGTGTCGGCCACCGACGTCGGCGCCAGCACGGGGCGGATCACGTCACCGTGGGCCGAGAACGCCGCGGCGAAGAGGTCGGACTGCTCGGTCTTGGTGGGCAGGCCCGTGGAGGGGCCACCGCGCTGCACATCCACGATCACCAGGGGCAGTTCGGCGATGCTGGCCAGTCCCATCATCTCGGATTTCAGCGAAAGGCCCGGGCCGCTGGTGGCGGTCATGGCCTTCTTCCCGGCGAAGGAGGCGCCGACGGCCGCGCCGATGCCCGCGATCTCGTCTTCCGCCTGCAGTACCGCGCCGCCGTACTTCCAGACATGGTTGGTGAAGAACTGCATGATTTCGGTGGAGGGGGTGATCGGGTAGCCGCCAAAGAACTGGCAGCCCGCGAAAAGGGCGGCCGCGGCGGCCATGTCGTTGCCGTCCGTCAGGAGCTTCACGGCCCCCTTGTTGCCGGAGGGCATCACGGTCATGTCGGACTTGAGGGGATGTTCCTTCGCGAAGGCCACGCCCGCATCGAAGGCGCGCTGGTTGGCGGCCACCAGTTCCTCGCCCTTCTTGGCCAGCTTCTTCTTGATGCCGACCATGACCGCCTGGCCACCGATGCCGAACCAGCCGGCGATGAGGCCGAGCACCACGGTGTTCTTGGCGCGCTCGGTTCCAGCGGTCTCCTTGGCCATGGCCGCGATGGGCACGGCGATGACCTGCAGGGGCGTCACACCGACCAGGGGAATCTGGTTCTCGGCGATGCCGGTCGCGGCCTCGTAGATCACCACGGTATTCCCGCTCACCGGCAGCTCCGCGCCGAACTTGAGGAAGTCTTCCCAGTTCAGCGCCACGGCCACATCCAGGTTGCCGCCCGGATTAGGAATGGGCTCGGTGCTGATGCGCACGCGGCAGGAGGATTCGCCACCGCGGATCTGGGAGCCGAAGCTCTTGGTCATCACGCCGTGATAACCCTCAGCCGAGGCGGCCTGGAGCAGCGAGTCGCCGGCGGAGACGATGCCATCGCCCCCCGATCCGGCCATTCCGAAGACGAGATCCTTGCGCATGGGCCCCTCGCGATGCGGGGACAAGGCGGCGACCACTCATCCGCGCGGCGCCCTTCCCGTCCCGTTCCTGAAAATCATACCGTTATCTGCATCCAGGCATGAACAGAGGGGGCCTTGCTCTTGGTCACATCTCGGAGGCATGCCCCTGGAACGTTGCCGGACGTGGTGCACGAGGGGGGACATCGCGAGCCGCAGGCGAGCAGGCGGTCCCCCCTTGTTCAGGGCAGATCTTCCGGGGCGCCCAGGCTGAGGGCCGTGATCTCCAGACCGCGTTCCTTGGCCTGGCGCCTCACCAGGCCGGCCAGCACCTTGCCCGGCCCCAGTTCCAGGAACGTGGTGACGCCCTGGTCCAGCAGCAAGCCCAGGGTCGCTTCCCACCGCACCGCGCCGGGAATCTGCCGGACGAGTCCGTCGCGCAGCGCCTCGGGATCACGGGCCAAGGCCGCATCCACATTGTTCACAATCGGGCACACCGGCGCCTTGAACACCAGGCTTCGCAGAAGAGGTTCCATGCGGGCCCGGGCGGGTTCCATGAGCGGCGAATGGAACGGCGCGCTGACCGGCAGTTTCATGGCCTTCCGCCCGCCGCGGCCCTTGGCAGCCTCCAGCGCGGCGTCCACTGCTTCGGCATGGCCGGCGATGACGATCTGGCCAGGGCCGTTGAAGTTGGCCGGAACAACGATCTTCCCGGTGGCCGCGGCGGCCTCCGCGCAGCTGGCCTCCACGTCCGCCAGAGCCATGCCCAGCAGGGCCGCCATGGCGCCCACGCCCACCGGCACCGCCTCCTGCATGGCCCGGCCGCGCTCGCGCACGGTGCGCACGGCATCCCGGAAACCCAGGGCCCCGGTGGCCACCAGCGCGCTGTACTCCCCCAGGGAATGGCCGGCGGCGAAGTCAGGCCGGGGGAGCCGGTGCGCGAACGCGCGCACCACCATGGTGCTGTGGGTGAGGATGGCCGGCTGGGTGTGTTCCGTGAGCCTCAGCGTGTCTTCGGGGCCTTCCGCCATCAGCCTGGACAGGGGAAAGCCCAGGGCCGCGTCCGCATCCTGGAGGACCGCCTTGGCCGCCGGCTCTGCGGACGCGAGCGCCATGCCCATGCCCACGGCCTGGGATCCCTGCCCCGGGAACAGCCATGCCACCTTGCCCATGAGACGCTCCAATCACCACCAAATGAGAGAAAGATTCACCAGGAAGCCAGGAAGACACGAAGAAAGGGGTCCTTTGCAGGTCTTCACGCCTCCGGGTCTTCGTGGTTGATCCTTTTCCTCTGTTCGACCAAAAGACTCGGATGCGCCCTCAGTCCTGCGGCAGCAACTGGGCCACGCGCTCCCGGATGCGCTCATGAAGCTGGTGTTCGACGGCGCGCAAGGCGGCGCGGATGGCGTTGCGCACGGCCTTGTGGTCGCTCCGGCCATGGCCGATGATGCTCACGCCCTTGACCCCCAGCAGGGGAGCGCCGCCGTACTCGGCGTAATCGAGCCGCTGCTTGAACCGGCGCAGGGCTGGACGAGCCATCAGGCCCGCCAGCTTCGTGATCAGGCTCTCCATGAAGCTGTCTTTCAGGCCGCCGATGATGCCTTCCGCCAAGGCCTCGCTGGATTTCAGCACCACGTTGCCCACGAAACCGTCGCAGGCGATGACATCGAAGGCGCCGTTCCAGATGTCGCGGCCCTCGGCGTTGCCGTCGAAGCGGATGTCCAGCTCCCGCAGCATGGCGGAGGCGTCCTTGGTGACATCCGTGCCCTTGCCGTCCTCTTCGCCCACGCTGAGGATGCCCACGCGGGGCCGTGCGAGCCCAAGCACCTCCTCGGCGTACACCGAGCCCATCACCGCGAACTGGGCGATGTGCTCCGCGCGGCTGTCCACGTTGGCGCCCACATCCAACAGCACCGTGGGGCCGCCTTTCATGTTGGGCATGACGCTGGCCAGCGCCGGACGGTCCACCCCTTCAAGCTTGCCGATGACCAGGCTGGAGGCCACCATCGCCGCGCCGGTATGGCCCATGGACACCATGCCGTGGGCCCGACCGTCCCGCACGAGCTGGGCCGCCACGCGGATCGAGCTGTCCTTCTTGTCCTTCAGGATGCACGTGGCCTTGTCCGCCATGGTCACGGTCTGCGAGGCATGCACGACCTCCAGCCGAGCCTGGAGCGCCGGGCTGAATTCGTGCCGGGCCAGGGCGGGGCGGAGCACCGCCTCGTCCCCCACCAGGAGGATGTGCAGATTCGGCCAGGCTCCCAGTGCCTCCCGGGCGCCCTGCAACGTGACCCGGGGGGCATGATCGCCCCCCATGGCGTCCAGCGCGATGCGGTGGCTGCCCACCCGGCCTGCCTCAGGCAGTCTCGGCGGTCCGCACCGCCAGCTTGCCACGGTAGAAACCGCAGCTCGGGCACACGCGATGCGGCAGCTTGGGCGTCTGGCAGTTCGGGCAGGTGCTGGCGCTCATGACTTCGAGGGCATCGTGGGTGCGCCGGCGGTCACGACGGGCCCGGGAATGGCGGCGCTTGGGATTCGGCATGGCTTGCTCCTCGTTCGAAAACGCGAATGTTCCAGAATAAGGGGATCAGGGCTCGGGGTCCAGCTTGATTCCCCCGAGGGCCCGGGCGAGGGCGCGGCTGAAGGCGGAAGGCCCCTGGCCGGATTCGGGCGGGCACTGGCAGGGCCCCTTGTTCCAGTTCTTCCCGCAGACGGGGCAAAGCCCCTTGCAGGCCTCGCCGCAGAGCGGCCGCATGGGCGCCTGCAGTTCAAACTGTTCCCGCACCAGGGCGAGCTCATCCAGGGTGGCCTCGGGCAGGAAGACCACATCGAGATCCTGGGAACCCAGGGTGTGGGCACCCCGGGCCACGAGCTCCGGGTCGCCGCTCCCCAGGAACTGGGCGAACACGGACAGCGGGCGATCGAGGGGCGCCAGGCAGCGGCTGCAGGCGCCTTCCCACAGGGCCTTGCCCTTCACCTCCAGGAACACATCCTTGTCCGAGGGCAGCACGAACAGCATCCAGGCCAGGTCGCTGAGGACCGTACCGTCTTCGAGCGCAAGGCGTTCCACCGTGCCTTCGATCCGGAGCCCCTCCGCCGGGAGCCGCTGGAGATCAATCACTTGCCGCCTCCCGGGGCGGGACTGCCCGAGGTGCCGGCGGCGGGAGCCGTGCCGCCGCCGGGGGCGGCATTGAGGGGGGTCATGCCCTGGCCGGGCGTGCGGACGAAGGGGCCGAAATCATTCGGATGGTCGGGATCGCCCTGGCACTTCAGCTCATAGTTGCCCCGGGTGGACTTCCCCTCGTAGGGTTGCCCGAAAGGATCCTGGGGGCTCATGCCCACCTTGATCATGCTCTCCTTCACCAGGGGCGAGTTGTTGTCCACCATCGCCTCGTAGCTGCCGAAATCAGGGTAGCGGGCGTACTTGAGGTAGTACTGGTCCAGGCCGTCGGCCACGATCTTGATGTCGTCCTGGGCCTTGAGGTAGCGGGCGTTGGCGCTGTATTTCTGGTACTGCTTGAAGCCCAGGGTGGCGATGACCGCGATGATCATCATGGCCACCAGCAGCTCGAGCAGGGAGAAACCACGGGTTCTGGCAGTTGCAGGCAGCATGGGTCGAATCCGGAAAAGGGGCCCGGGGAAGCCTCCCGCGGGCACTCAAGTGTGCCAGGAGTGGCCTGGATCGCAAGGTTTCATGGGCTTCATGCGTCCTTCGGGCCTTCGGTTCCGGCTTCGTCCTCGGCCTGGGGGGGATGGTCCTCGGGCCACGGGAAGGCCGCAGGAAGGGCCTCGACCCCGCCCAACTCGCCCACCCAGTAGCGGTAGGCCCGGAAACTCATGCCCAGGCGCCGGCCCGCCTTGGTTTTCACCCCACCCACCTCCTCCAGGGCCTGGCGGAGGAAATACCCCTTCAGGGCCTGGAGCCAGGCTTCCAGATCGAAACCGTCCGGCGGGATCACCAGCGGCGCAGGGCGCCCCTCCGACCCGCCGGGCACCCTCTGGAAAAGGCCTTCGGGCAGCAGCTCCCGCGTGATGGGCCCTCCGGGATTGAGGGCCACGCAGCGCTCCATCAGGTTCTCGAGCTCCCGGACATTGCCGGGGTAGCCGTAGTCCAGCAGCCGGGCCATGGCGTCCGGATGCAGTTGCATGGGGGGCTTGCCCAGCCGCTGGCAGGCGCGGCGGATGAAATGCTCCGCCAGCACGGGCAGATCCTCAGGTCGCTCCCGCAGGGGCGGCAGCTCGATCTGGAGGATGTTGAGGCGGTAGAAGAGATCCTCCCGGAAGGCCCCGGCCTGGGTCCGGGCGCGGAGGTCGCGGTTGGTGGCCGTGATCACCCGCACATCCACCGGCCGTTCTTCTGTGGCGCCCAGACGGCGCATCCGGCGTTCCTGGAGCACTCGCAGCAGCTTGACCTGCAGTGACAGAGGCATTTCGCCGATCTCGTCCAGGAAGAGGATGCCCCCGCCCGCCTCCTCGAAAAGCCCCCGCTTCAAGGCCGAAGCCCCAGTGAAGGCGCCTTTCTCGAAGCCGAACAGCTCGGATTCCAGGAGCGTCTCCGGCAGCGCGCCGCAGTTCACCGCCACGAAGGGCCCCTTGGCCCGATCCGAGAAACGGTGGATGAGGCGGGCCACCACCTCCTTGCCCGTGCCGCTCTCGCCGGTCAGCAGCACCGTGGCGTCCGCCCGCGACACCTTGCCGATGAGGGCATTGATCTTCCGCATGATGGGCCCGACGCCCACCAGTTCCCCGAGATCCTCCGGCGGGGCCGGCGCCGGTTCCGACTCCGCCAGAAGGCCCTTGAGCGTGGCGATGAGATCCTCGTGCTTGAAGGGCTTGGTGATGAAATCCACCGCACCCTGGTTGAGGGCCTCCACCGTCGTCTCGGTGGTGGCATAGGCCGTCATGATGACCACCGGTGTCGTGAATCCCTGGTCCTTCATCCAGGCCAGCAGCTCGATGCCGGAACCATCCTTGAGCTTCAGATCCGACAGCACCCCGTCGTAGGTCGCTTCAGACAGTGCCCGGCGCCCTTCCGCGAGGCCCGGTACCGCTTCGCAGACGAAGCCGGCGCCCTCCAGCGCCAGCGTCAGGACTTCCCGGAGCCCAGGCTCGTCCTCCACCAGCAGGATCCGTTGAGTCTGGGCGAGGATCATCAGCCACCTGGAACGTGTGACGCATCGGGTCAGTGCCCCATGATGACGCCATTCGCCGGAGCGGACGCCATCTTTCCCGCCGCGCCCGTAGCGGCCCCAGCCTTGACGCGCCGGGACGGCGAGTGCTACCGTCACCCGCTTCCGCTCGTCTTCCACCCAACGCCCATGACCAGGACTGCCCCGTGAGCCGAGAACCCCTGCCGATGCGGTTCTACTGGGCGCTGGTCAAGCTGGCGCACCGCAAGGCCTACAAGCGGCACCGCCAGGATCTGGCCCTGCAGGCCCTGGCGGAATTCGGCGCCCGCGCGGAGGAGTTCCCGTTCGCGCTGCCAGATGGCTCCGTCTCCTTCAAGCATTCCGGCAATGCGGGGGATCTGATCTACGCCCTGCCCGCCATTCGGCACCTGGCCAGAGGCCGCCACGTCTCGCTGGAGGTCGGGCTGGACGTTCCCATTTCCAACAAGCACCTGGTCCATCCGCTGGGCAAGGTCATGTTCAACCAGGCGATGTACGACCGGATGGCCCCCCTGCTCCAGCGGCAGGACTACATCCAGGAACTCCGGGTGCATGAAGGCGGCCCGGTGGATGTGGACCTGGATGTCATCCGGAGGGCGCCCCTGCCCCACGACCGTCTGGGCATCAGCCGCTGGTACAGCTATTTCCTGGGCATCGCGCCGGATCTCTCCCAACCCTGGCTGACGGTGGAACCCGACCCTGCCACGAAGGCGACGGTCCTCCTGGCGCGCAGCCAACGCTACCGCAACGAGAAGCTCGACTTCAGGTTCCTGGCGGACCTGCCCGATCTCGCCTTCGTGGGGCTGCGGGAGGAATACGACGACCTGCGCCGGCAGCTCCCGGGGTTGACCTGGCTCCAGGTAGACGATTTCCATCAGCTGGCCCGCCTCATCGCGGGGTGCAAGCTGTTCATCGGGAACCAGTCGCTTCCCTTCGCCCTGGCCGAAGGGCTGAAGGTACCCCGCATCCTCGAGCTGTATCCCCTGTCGCCCAATGTCGTGCCCACGGGCGGCGTCGCGTTCGACATCCTCTTCCAGCGCCAGTTCGAGCACGTGGTGCGCACACTCTGCTGAGCCATCCCCCCAGCGGCGACTCATGGAAGAATGGACCGGGAGCGTGGCATGGCGGCAGTGGGAACGGAGGTACTTCGCAAGGCCCTGAGGCAAGGGGCCAACCCGGAAGTCTGGATCCGCTTCCCCCGGCAGCTGGGCGACCTGATGTTCAGCCTGCCCTTCGTGAACACCCTCCAGACCGAATGGAACCAGGCCGCCCGGGAGGAAGGCGCCTCCCTCCGCTGGATCGCCGTCGGGCACGACATCGGGGCCTCCCTGTTCGCGGAGACGGATCCGGCCTTCATCTCCGAGTCGCGTATCGAAAGCCGGGGAGAGGGCAAGCAGGATCCCATGGCCCTGGCCCGGCTCTGGCGGAACCATCCCCCGGTGGCGGTGGTGAACCTCAGCCAGAGCGTCCGGCTGGGCCTGGCCGCCTGGCTGGCCCGGGTGCCAATCCGTGCCGGGGACAACGACAACCACCTGCGCTTCCTCTATCACCACACCTTCAACTACCGGAACCCCGGCAAGCATCTGGCCAACCGCTTCGAGGACTTGCTGGAGCCGTTGATCGGCCGCCGGACGATGCAACTGCTCCCGGTCACACCCGAGCGCTTCGGCGGGGGCTCTGGCATGGACTTGCTGCGCGAGCTGGGCTGGGGCGGCGAGCCCTACATCGCCTTGGCCTTCGGCACCCGCGTGGACATCAAGCGCTGGTTTCCCGAAGAAGAGAAGTGGCCAGCCCTCGCCCGGATCTTCATGGAGCGGGGCTTCCGGATCGTCTGGCTGGGCGGTCCGGATGAGGTTCCGCTCGGCGCCCGGCTGGCGGAGCACGTACCAGGCAGCCTGAACGCCACCGGCCGGACCACCATTCCCGAAGCCTGCGCCATCCAGTACCACGCCTTCGGGACCGTGGCCGTGGATACCGGCCTCGCCCACACCTCCGCGGCCACGGGCCGGCCGACCTTGGCCATCTTCGGGCCAACCTTCGATGCCGCCTGCGGCCCTCAGGGGCCCTATGCGCTGGTCCTGCGGGCGCCCATGGTGGATGTGGCCACGGATCCGGCCCCCGAAGGGGGCTCCTGCAACGGCAGCCACCGCCTTTCCGCGCAGCGGGTGGCCCGGCTGTTCTTCTCGCTCGCGGAAGAAGCACCGATGCAGGCCACCCGGCCCTCCGCATGACAGGGCTGCCCCGCCACGCCCTCTGGGTGCGCATGCCCCGCTTCATCGGGGATGGCATCCTCATCAGCCAGTCCCTGGAACCCCTGCGCCGCGCCCAGATCCCCCTGGTGGCCTGGGGTCCGGAGCGCGTGCTGGAGCTCTACCGGGGCAGCAGCGCCTTCGCCGGTGTCCACGCCGATGAGCCCGCCGGCCGCCAGGTTCTGGCCCTGGCGCGGGCCCTGCGACGCCATGAAGCCATGGGTGTCCTGGGCCTCACG
>JAKAMQ010000026.1 GCA_021812805.1 Acidobacteriota bacterium | reverse complement strand
CGACCCGATTCCCTCCACGTAGACAAGCCCTGGGGCTCCTTCGACCAGTTCGTGCTGAACACGCCCTGCACGGTGAAGATCCTCACCTGCAACCCGGGCCAGCAGCTCAGCCTCCAGCGGCACAGCCACCGCGGGGAACTGTGGGTGGCCCTGGATCCCGGCGTGGTGGTGGACCGCGATGGCGAGGTGCTGCGCCCCGCCGTGGGCGACCAGGTGTGGCTCCCCGTGGGCAGTACCCATCGCCTGCGCAGCGATGCCGGTACGCCTCATCCCGTGCGGGTGCTGGAGGTGAGCCTCGGCACCTTCGACGAGGCGGACATCGAGCGGCTCCAGGACGACTACGGCCGCCGCTGATGCGCGCCCCCTTCCTGCTTGCGCTCGCCCTGCCCCTGGTGGCCCAGGCGCCTGCTCCGCCCCAAGCCCCTGCTCAGCCTCGGGCGGAGGCGATCCTGGCCCGGGTGGACCGGCTCCGCCATCCCTGGCCGGCCTTCACGGTGGAACTGACGATGAGCTCGGGCCGGTCCAGCCAGCGCTGGCGCGTGATGGCGCGGGAGAACGGCGATGTCCGCCTGGATGGCCTTTCGGAGGCGGAGAAGGGCCGCGTGGTGCTCCAGAAGGGCGATGATCTGTGGCTGCTCCTGCCGGGCACGACGCATCCCATCCGCGTCACGCCTCAGCAGCGGCTGCTGGGACCGGCGGCGGAGGGGGATGTGGCCCGCACCCGCTTCCGGGAGGACTACCGGGTCACCGCGCTGGGGGAGGTGTCCTTCGACGGGCGGGCCTGCTGGCGCCTGGACCTCGCCGCCCGGCGGCCTGTCCTGAGCGCCCGCACCGTGCGGCTGTGGGTGGACCGGGCGACAGGGGCGCCCCTCCAGGCGGAGTTCCATCTGGCCTCGGGCAAGCTGGCCCGGACCGCGCAGTTCGCCCCCCCCGTCGAGGCCGAGGGGCGGGCCGTGCTCAGCCGGATGACGCTGGTGGAGGCCGGTGGTGCCACGGCCACCCTCCTGTTCACCCATTGGCATCCCGGTGGCGTGGATCCGGGAAAGTTCTTGCTGCCGGGCTCCTGATCGGCGGTATCCTCCCCTCGAGGTGCCCGCAAGGGCTTCCCGCCACCATCAGTCCCACCACTTGCAACCGGCCCCTCTGGGGCTCCCGCTTCTACCTTCCCGCCACACGCAACCCCACCTACCTACCCTCACGAAGCGCCCGTACCTCCGGGCGCTTCCTTGTTTCACGGCGGGCCTGAACGGGGCTATCCTGCCTGCACATTCACGGAGGTCTGGGATGAAGTCCGCTGCGCTGTGCGCCCTTGCCTGCCTGGCCGCCCCCCTGGCCGCGCAGACGACCCACATGGACCGGAGACACCCGCTCCTGCTGCCGGCAGAGGGCGTGCTCACCGGCCGCATCGCGGAAGACGACAAGGGCGAAGCCTACTACGCCTTCACGGCCGGCCCCGGCCCCCTGGTGATCACCGTGGACATCACCCCGGACAACGCCAACATCAACCTGGATCTCGGCGTGTTCGACGCGGCGGGCCACGCCAAGCTGGCGATGAATCCACGGGCCTACAACGACAAGAGCGTCATGGAGACGAAGCGGATCGTGCTCCCGAAGGCCGAGCGCCTGGTCCTGAAAGTGGGCCGGAACTGGTACGAAGGCAGTGGCACCTTCCGCATCCAGGTGGCGGGGGCGGGAACCGGGGGGGGCCAGTCCCTCGACCTCCCCGCCCAGGGCACCCTTCGCCTCACCATGAAGAACGGCAAGACGCTGGACGTGGATCTCGCTGAGGTCCGCAGCGCCATGGTGCAACCCCGTTGAGCCGTCCTCCCGCTGCGGGATGACGCGGGGCCGCACGCCCAGAAGCAGACATTGGAAGGCTGGGTCAATTGGTCCCGAAGGGCTTCGGCGGCTTCCTGGCATCGGCCCGCTCGATGGTACTCCGCAGTACCACCTGTCCGTACGGGATCCAGGTGGACACCGTGTAGAAGAAGGTGGAGCGGCCGCGGGCCGCATCGCCGGTGGTGAAGCGGGAGAGGAAGGAGGGACCGTAGGCGCCGCCCCAGCGGTTCCTCGCGGCGGGTGGGGCGAGCCCATCATCCACTGGATCCTGGGGGGTGACGGCCCGATGGATGAAGTGGCCGTAGCCACCGTCCCGTTGGGGATTGAAGATCGTCTGCGGATCGCTCCAGGGGCCCCAGGCATGTTCGGCGGTGCGCATCCAGATGCCGGGCAGGTGGTCGGCATCCCGGTCCTGGCAGTTGTAGAGCATCACCCAGCGCTTCACGTAGGGGTTCCATTCCACCCCCAGTTCGCCGGTGGCATGGCGGGGTTCCATGGGTTCCGCAAAGAGGGGCGCGGCCTCCGATTCCCGGGGCGAGAAGCGCGGCGCGCCCAGGGGCCCGAAGCCGGTGAAATACGCCATCCCGCCGGGGCGGAGCAGGTCGGAGAGCTGCTTCCGGGCGAAGAAGACGGCGCTTTTCCGGTAGTTGTCGCCGCCGCGGGTGCCCCAGATGTAGAGGAAGCCATCGGGGCCGTGAGCCAGGGCCACGTTGATGAACCGCGCATCGGGGCCCCGCGAGAGGTCGTAGCAGTATCTGAAGGTGCGGCCGTCATCCTCGGAGACCCCCACCACGGAGCGGGTGGCGAAGCCCAGGGGCTCCGGCGGCTTGGCGTTCCGGTGGGGGTTGTCCGTGGCGAAGACCACGACCATCCTGCCGGCGAGGGCGAGGCCCGCCACTGGCACTTCGTTGGTCTCCAGGGTGATCGCGGGCTTCCCGTCCGCGCCCAGGACCACGGGGTTTCCATAGGCCCCGAGGGCGTTGGTGGTGAAGTCGAGGCGGATCCGATCCGGCCGGAGGGGATCCGCGAAGGCCACGGCGTCGTTGGCCAGGGGGGAACGGGGCGGATCCGAGAACCCATTGGGATGGCCGTGGAAGGTGGGCGTGGCGAGGCTGTCCCCGAACAGGAAGACCAGGCGGCCTTTGTACTCGAAGGAATCACCGAGGTCTGCGGCCACGAGGCCGAAGCGCGAGGCCGTCCGGCTGGCGGTGGGCAGGTGGGTCTCGTGGTCCCGTTCCCCGGTCAGCTGGCAGACCTTCCGCGTGGAGCCGGGCACGTAGCGGATCGGGCCGCTTCCGGCGTTCTGGCCCCTCGCAGCCACGGTGGCCAGGAGCAGGAGGCTCGCCTTGAGGAGGCCGCCTGGGCGGGAGATGCGGGTCTGGGTCATGGCGTCCCCTCGCGGGAAGCATAGGAGGTCTGGACGGAGGCTCAAGGGCTCCGTGGTCAGGCCGAGAAGTACCGTGCCTGGGGATGCCAGGCCACGAGGGCGCTGGTGGTGTACTCGGGATCCATCTGGGAGGTTTCGGTGAGGGTGACGCCGAGGGCGTCGCCCTTCAGGAGATCGAGGATGGCGGCGTTGCCGTGCAGGTCGGGGCAGGCGGGATAGCCGAAGGAGTAGCGGGAGCCCTGGTAGCCCTGGGCGAAGAGGGCGCGGCCGGCAAGATCCTTGGCGGCGATGCCCAGCTCGCGGCGGATGCGGGCGTGGAGCCGTTCCGCGTAGGCCTCCGTCAGCTCCGTGGCGAGGCCATGGAAGGCGAAGTAGTCGGCGTAGGCGTGGGCCTCGTAGAGCCGCTTCGCATGGTCCGCGGCGGCCTGCCCGAGGGTGACCAGTTGCAGGGCGAGCACATCCGTCCGGTCGGCGCGGAAGAAGTCCGCGATGCAGAGACGACGGCCCGCGGCCTGGCGGGGGAAGGGGATCACCGCCTGGACGCGGTCCGGGTCAGCCGGATCGAGGATCCGCAGATCGTCGCCGGCGGCGCGCACCCTGAAGTAGCCGTAGCGGGCCCGCGGCACCAGGAGCGGTTCCGCCGCCAACCGGGCCTTCCAGGCCGCCAGCTGGGGTTCAGCCTTCTCGCGCAGGATGGCCGCGAAGGCGGCCTCGTCCAGACTGCCCTGGCTGAAGCCCCAGCGATTGCGAATGAGTGCGAACGCATCCAGGTGCTCGAAGAGCTCCACGGGTGCGTCCGCCAGCTCCTGCACGCCCCAGAAGGGCGGCTCCGGCGGCGCAGCCTCATGGCGCACCCAGCTGCTCTGGCCCGCATCCGTCAGGGGCACCGCAGTCCCGCCCCGTTTCAGGATCCTGATGCCTTCCTCCGCGGATCCGGCGGGCGCAGGCGCCACGGCCAGGGACTCGCCCGCCACGATGGATTGCATCTGTCGCAACCCCTCGAAGGCGTCCTCGGCGTAGAACACCGGCCCGGGATAGGCCCGCCGGCAGTCGCCCTCCACGTAGTCGCGGGTGAGGGCCGCGCCGCCCAGGATGACGGGGATCCGGTGGCCCTGTTCTTCCATGAAGTGCAGGTTCTCCTTCATCACCACCGTGGACTTGACCAGCAGGCCCGAGAGGCCGATGGCGTCCGCGGGCCACTCGGCGAGGGCCTTGAGGATGGCCTCGATGGGCTGCTTGATGCCCAGGTTGCGCACCTCGAAGCCGTTGTTGCTGAGGATGATGTCCACCAGGTTCTTGCCGATGTCGTGGACATCGCCCTTCACCGTGGCGAGCAGGAGGCGGCCCTTCTGGTAATTCGATTCCCTGGGCAGGTGGGGCTCGATGCGGTGGATGGCGGCCTTCATGGCCTCGGCGCTCTCCAGCACGAAGGGCAGCTGCATCTCGCCGGCGCCGAAGCGCTCGCCCACCACCTTCATGGCGCCCAGGAGCACCTCGTTGATGAGCCTCAGGGGATCGTGGTCCCGCAGGGCCTCGTCCGCGTCCGCGAGGATGGCCTGCTTGTCGCCATCGAGGATGTCGCGGTGGAGGCGGGCCAGCACGGGCAGGTCCGCGCGGCGGTCCTCGGCTGCGGCGGCCTTGCGGTCGCTGAAGCGCGCCAGGAGGGCCTTGAGGGGGTCGTAGCCTTCGCTGCGGCGGTCGTAGATCAGATCCTCGACGATCCGCCGGTCCTCGGGATCTATCTTGGCCACGGGGATGACCTTCGACGAGTTGAAGATGGCCAGGTCGAGCCCGTGCTGGACGGCGTGGTAGAGCATGAGGGCATTCAGCACATGGCGAGCGGCGGGGTTCAGGCCGAAACTCACGTTGCTCACGCCCAGGAGGGTGCGCACGCCGGGCAGCTCCGCCTTGATAAGGCGCAGGGCCTCCAGGGTCTCCACGGCCGAATCCCGGAAAGCCTCGTCGCCGCTGCCCAGGGTGAAGGTGAGGGGATCGAGGATCAGATCGCCGGGATCGAGCCCGTACTCCCCCACGGCCAGGGCATGGAGGCGGCGGGCCACGGCCAGCTTCTCCTCCCGCGTCTTCGCCATCCCGCGCTCGTCAATGGTGAGGGCCACGACGGCGGCGCCGTAGGTGCGGCAGAGCTCGAGGATGCGGCGGGCCTTGCCTTCACCGTCCTCGAAGTTGATGGAGTTCACCACGCCCTTGCCCGGCGCCCGCTGGAGGGCCCGCTCGATCACGGCCACTTCGGTGCTGTCAATCATGAGGGGCAGGGTGACCTGGGTGACGAGGCGGCCCAGCAGTTCGTCCATGTCCCGAACCTCGTCCCGGCCCACGTAGGCCACACAGAGGTCCAGCAGGTGGGCGCCCTCCCGCTGCTGCTCGCGGGCGATGCCGAGGAGGCCGTCCCAGTCCTCCGCCGCCAGCAGGTCGCGGAACTTCTTCGAGCCGTTGGCGTTGGTCCGCTCGCCCACGATGAGGGGGGCGGGCTCCTGGCGCAGGGTCACGGCCTGGTAGAGGCTGGCGGCGCTGCGCTCCAGCCGTGGCGCGCGCCGGGGCGGCGACAGGCGTTCCACGCCGGGGGCGAGGGCGCGGATGTGATCGGGCGTGGTGCCGCAGCAGCCGCCCACCACCGCGAGGCCGAATTCCGAGGCCGCGTGCAGCACTTTACCGGCGAAGAGCTCCGGGCCCAGGGGGTAGGCCACCTGGCCGTCCACGTTCAGGGGCAGGCCTGCGTTGGGCAGACAGGAGATCGCGAAGGGGCTGGCCTCCGCCAGGGTCTGGAGGTGGGCATGCATCTCGTCGGGGCCCGTGGCGCAGTTGAGGCCCAGCACGTCGAGGCCCAGGGGCTCGACGCTGGCGAGGACGGCCCCGATCTCCGAGCCCACCAGCAGGGTGCCCGTGGTCTCCACCGTGGCCTGGACCCAGAGCGGAACCCGGCGCTTTGCGGCGGCCATGGCCTCCTTCGCGGCCCGCACGGCCACCTTGATCTGGCCCAGGTCCTGGCAGGTCTCGATGAGGATGGCGTCCACGCCGCCTTCCAGGAGGCCGTCCATCTGGACCCGGTAGGAGGCCAGCAGGGTGGCGTAGGATACATGGCCCAACGTGATGAGCTTGGTGCCGGGCCCCACGGAGCCCAGCACGAAGCGGGGGCGGTCGAAGCTGCGGGCCACTTCCTTGGCGAGGGAGGCCGCCTGGACGTTCAGGGCGTGGGCCTTGTCCGCCAGGTCGAATTCGGAGAGCACCAGGGGGTTCGCGCCGAAGGTGTTGGTCTCCACCGCGTCGGCCCCGGCGCGGAAGTAGGCTGCGTGGATTTCCCGGATCCACTGGGGCCGGCGCTCCGTGAGCAGGTCCACGCAGCCCTCCAGGGCCGCGCCGCCGTAGTCCTCCACCGTGGGCTTCCGGGCAAAGATCTGCGTGCCCATGCCGCCGTCCAGCAGCAGCACCTTGTCGCGGAACAGATCGGATAGTGCGGTCATCTCAAAGCCCCAGGTACTCGATGGCCACATCCCCCTGGACCACCACCTGGCAGGCCAGGCGCTGATCGGGGGGTGCGCCGAGGCCCGCCAGGAAGTCCCGCTCTTCGGCGCCCGACGCGCTGCAATGGGACAAGCCTTCCGCGATCCGCACCCGGCAGGTGCCGCAGCTGCCCGTGCGGCAGCCGAAGGTGATGTCCGCCCCGGCGGCGTCCGCGATGCGCTGCAGCGGCGTCCCCTCCGGCGCCTCCACCAGCAGATCCTCCAGGAGAAAGTGGACCTTCACGCTCATGCCACACCGAAAAAGGAAAAGGATTTACCGCCAAGACGCCAAGACGCGAAGAACGGAATAAGAGCCTTGTCCTTCTTGGCGCCTTGGCGTCTTGGCGGTGGGCAGTTGGTTCTCATCTACGCCTCCCGTCTGGGCAGCAAGGGCGCCACGAGTTCGACCTGGCCGAAGGGAGCGGAGAGCTGGAGGCCCTGGATGCGGGGGCGGATGGCTTCGATGATCTCCTGGGCGATGTCGAGGCCCTCCTTCAGCTGGTCCTCAGCGGTCGTCCGGGTTGCCATGCGGGCGAGCAGGGCCTTGGGCAGCACCACGCCGGGCACCTCGTTGGCCATGAACTCGGCGTTGCGGAGGCTCTTCAGGGGCCAGATGCCCGCGATGACGGGGATGCGGACCTCCAGCGATTGGGCGAAATCCAGGAAGCGGAAGAGGCTGTCCGCGTCGAACACCGGCTGGGTGATGGTCCACTGGGCCCCGGCCTCCACCTTGAGGCGGAAGCGGTGGCGCTCCCGTTCCAGATCGGGCGCAACGGGGTTGGCCCCCACGCCGATGCTGAAGCGGGTGGGGGCCCCGATGCCCGCGCCGCCCAGGTCGAGGCCCGTGTTCAGGCGCTTGAGCATGTTCACCAGCCCGATGGCATCCACGTCGAAGACGGCGGTGGCCTGGGGGTAGGGACCGAGTTTCGGCGGGTCGCCGGTGACGGCCAGGATGTTGCGCAGGCCCAGCCCCGCGGCGCCCAGCAGGTCGCTCTGCATGCCGAGCAGGTTGCGGTCCCGGCAGGCCACATGGAGGATGGTCTCCACGCCCAGCTGCTGCTCGATGAGGAGGGCGGTGGCCAGGGCCGACATCCGGGCCATGGCGCGCGGGCCGTCGGGGACATTGATGGCGTCCACGCCCAGGGTCCGGCATTGGCGGGTCTTGGCGAGGAGCTTGTCGGATTCCATGCCCTTGGGGGGCACCAGCTCGACGGTGTGGGTGAACTCGCCCTGGGCGAGCTTCATGCTGAAGCGGCTCCGGAAGGGGAAGGGCACTTCAGGCTGGGGTTCCGCCTGGGCGAGGGGGGCGCCGCTGCGGATGGGCTGGACGAAGGCCCGGGCCTGGCGGAACGCGCCCCGCATGGCCCGGATATGGGCCGGGGTGGTGCCGCTGCAGCCCCCCACGGCGCGGGCCCCGGCGGCCAGGGCCTTGCGGGCGAACTCACCCAGGTACTCGGGACTGGCCATGTAGAACAGGCGACCGTCCACCATCCGGGGCAGGCCGGGATTGGGCTGGAGGACGATGGGTTTCCCGGTGGCCGTGCGGAACCGCTCCAGCAGGCGCAGCAGGGGCGCGGGGCCGTTGCCGCCGTTGGTGCCGACCATGTCGGCGCCCCATTCATCCAGCTGGCGGATGAACCACTCGGGCTCGGTGCCGTAGAGGGCCCGGCCCTCCTCGTCCGTGCTCATCATGGCCACCACGGGCAGGCCGGTGCCCTTGGCGGCGAGGATCGCCTGGTGGATCTCGTTGAGATCCTCGAAGGATTCCAGCACCAGCAGGTCCACGCCCGCCGCCGCGAGGAGATCGGCCTGCTCCTGGAAGAAGCCACGGGCCTCCTCGAAGGAGGTGGGCCCCCAGGGCTCGATGCGCACACCGAGAGGACCGAGGCAGCCCGCCACCCAGCCCTCCGCGCCCTGCTGCGCCAGGGCGGCCCGGGCCAGTTCGACCCCCGCGCGGTTGATGTCCGCCAGCTTCCCCTCCAGGCCGTAGGCCGCCAGCTTCAGGCGGTTGGCCCCCCAGGTGTTGGTGGTGAGCACCTGGGCGCCTGCGGCGAGGAACTCGGCGTGGATGCCCCGCACCAGATCCGGCGACTGGAGGTTGGCTTCGTCGAAGCTGCGGTTGATGAACACGCCGCGGTCGTAGAGGGCCGAGGGTGTGCTGCCGTCGAACAGGAGGCAGGATCCGGCCGCGAGGGCCTGCTGGAAGGTGGAATCGGACATGGGCTCGCCGGGAACGGCAATCCGCGAATCGGCATCCAGGAGATTTGGGTCAGCCCAACCAAGTCCGGTATCTTCCCCCCGGGAGATGCCGGGGGCAGGAATGGGCACCTTGCTTTCGCAGGTTGCCAAGGTTTCACAGGGCCTTTCCCTCCACCTTTCTGGATAGCGTTCTGGGACTGCCAAAGATCGAGCCCCCAGCATGGGGGAGCCCATCGCATTCGTCAATCACCAGGCCAACAGCCGCGCCACCTCGGCTCGGAGGACGGCGGGGCCGGGCAGCCAGGCGGCTTCCAGGGGGGGGCTGGCGGGGATGGGGGTGTCGGCACCGCCGAGGCGCAGCACGGGAGCGTCCAGCCAGGGGAAGCAGCTCTCCTGGATGCGCGCCGCCAGTTCGGCGCCGGGGCCGTAGGTCCGGCTGGCTTCCGTGAGCACCAGGACGCGGTGGGTGCGCTTCGCCAGCGCCTCGATGGCCGCATCGTCCAGGGGCCAGAGGGTGCGCAGGTCCAGCACCGCCACATCCAGATCGGCCACGGCCTCCAGGGCCGTGTGCTGGGCTGCGCCGTAGGTGAGGATGGCGGCGCGACGACCATCCTTCCGCAGGGCGGCTTCGCCGAGGCGGGCGGCGGGCGCTTCGTCCCAGGCGTCCTTCAGGCGGCGGTAGAGGTGCTTGTGCTCCAGGAAGAGCACGGGGTCGGGATCCTCGATGGCGGCCCGCAACAGGGCGTAGGCATCGCGCACCGTGCCCGGGCAGACCACCTTCAGGCCGGGGCTGCCGAGGAAGTGGCCTTCGGGACTCTGGCTGTGGAAGGGCCCGCCGCCATTGCCGGCGCCCGCCGGCCCGCGGAACACCACCGGCACGGAAGCGCCCCAGCGCCAGTGGGCCTTGGCGGCGAAGTTCACCATGAGATCCGACGCGAGCAGCGCGAAGTCCATGAACTGGAATTCCGCCACCGCCCGCTGGCCCATCAGCGCCAAGCCGATGGCGGAACCCGCGATGGCCTGCTCGGAGATGGGGGTGTCCACCACGCGGTCCGGGCCGAAACGCGCCAGCAGGCCCTCCGTGGCCCGGAAGGCGCCGCCGTAGGCGCCGATGTCCTCGCCCAGGCAGCACACGCGGGGATCCGCCTCCATCGCATCGTGGAGCGCCTGGCGGATGGCCTCGACGTAGGTGCCCTGGAACATGGTCACGCCTCGTCCGAATCCGCTTCCAGCAGGCCCTGGGCGGCCAGCCATGCATCGTTGAAGATGCTGCTGAGGTAGCGGCCCGCGCCGTCGGGGAAGACGGTGACGATGCGGTACGGCGCCTCCCGGGGCGGCAGGCACTTCGCCACCTGGCGCACGGCCCAGAGCGCTGCGCCGCTGGAACCGCCGCCGAGGATGCCCTCCTCCCGCACCAGCCGCCGCGCATGGTGGAAGGCCTGGCGGTCCGTCACCTGGAGCATGTCATCCACCACGTCGAACTCCATGGTGGGGATGAGGAATTCGTCGCCCAGGCCCTCGATCTTGTATGGACCGGCCTGGAGATCCTTCTCGCCCCGGAAGTGCTGGGAAAAGACGGAACCTACCGGATCCACGGCGACAACCTTGATCTTCGGGTCCTTCTCCTTCAGGTAGCGCCCCGTGCCGCCGATGGTGCCGCCGGTGCCCGCGCCGGCCACGAAGACGTCCACGCGGCCCTCCATCTGTTCCCAGACCTCGGGGCCCGTGCCGTGGTAGTGGGCGGCGTTGTTTTCGCGGTTGCCGTGCTGGTCGGGAAAGTAGCAGCCAGGGGTCTCCCGGGCCAGTTTGAGGGCGAGGTGGTTGTAGCTGTCGGGGTGCTCGGGCGGCAGGCGCGTGTCAGCCTTCACCACCTCCGCCCCCAGGGCCAGCAGCTGGTTCAGCTTCTCCGTCGAGATGGTGTCCCGCACCACGACCTTGAGGTGGTAGCCCTTCTGGATGGCCAGGAGGCCCAGGCCGATGGCGGTGTTGCCCGAGGAGTTCTCGATGATCGTGTCGCCGGGCTTCAGCCGGCCGTCCCGCTCCGCCGCCTCGATCATGTACTTCGCGATGCGGTCCTTGCTGCTGCCGCCGGGATTCATGAACTCCAGCTTGGCGAAGCTCTCCGCCGGAAGATCCGCGACGACGCGGCGGAGCCGCACCAGCGGCGTGTTGCCGATGGCCTCCAGGACGCTGCCGCAGGGCTTCCGGTAATGCATGGGTTCCTCCCGGGATCAGTATGACCCTGAGGGGCGGTCCTCTGCAGGCGTGGGGGGCCGGATCCTGAGGTGCGGGCGCCGATCAGGGGTGGGCGGCGGCGGGAATCAGACGTGATGTCCCGGCTCGGCCGGGACATCACGTGGGGGTGCACGAGGGGGGACATCGCGAGCCGAAGACGAGCAGGCGGTCCCCCCTCGTTCATTTCAGATCGGGGCCCGTGGCGGGTGCGGAGCCGATGGGCGCGATGGAGGCCAGCAGATGGGCGAGGCGCTTCTGCATGTCCGCATCGGGCACCTTCCCCACCCGGGCGATGTAGAGGGTGTAGGCGGAGGGCTGGTCCTGGACCGGCTGGCCCTTGGCGGGGACGCCCGGGAGCAGGGCCGCGATCCGCGTGCTGCCGTCCTCTTCGAAGGCGCTTCTCGTGTAGGGGTGGCGCTGGTTGACCACATCCTTCCAGGCCTTCTGGTACCCCTCGGGCAGGCTGGGGACGGGATGCGTGTGCTTGAGGATGACGAAATAGTTGTCATCGTCCTCGTCGTCGAAGGTGACGCGGCGCAGATCCCAGACAACGTCCTTGCCCTTGTGGGAGAAGCCCATGAAGAGGCCGAGGTAGGCACCCGGCGTGAGCTGTCCGGAGGAGGCATCCAGGTTGAGGTGCGCCCAGAGCGCATCCACCTTCAGGGACTTGCCGGGCTGGAAAGCCAGGTGGATGTCGCGCAGGGTGCCGGGCAGCCGGTCCTGGAGCTGGAGGAAGTCCGCCCACTGGCTCAGCTTGCCGGAGTAGGGGATGTACGCATAATCCAGCACCTTCGGCAGATCGTAGGTCCAATCGGCGAGCTGGCCGGAGCCGAGGAACTTCACGACCATCACGAGGCCCGATGGGACCACCGTGGCATAGCTCATGACGATGCCGTCATCGTAGGGGGTGTACCAGAGGGACTCCTGCCAGGGGCGGCCGAAGCGATCCGCATGCGGGGTCGTGGCATAGGGCGCGCCAAAGGAGGTGACACGGATGTCCTGGCCCCCGACCTTCCGCTGCACCGTCACACCCTTGAGCAGGAGATCCATGGCCAGCTTCGGGTTCTCCGCCAGCGTCTTGAGGGGGACATTGTCCGGACGCCGAAGCATGAAGAAATAGATGCTGTTGGCGTTGGCGTACTGCAGACGTCCGTTCTGGCCCAGTTCGGCGGATTTGTAGTCCAGGCCGGAGAGGGCCCAGTTCTTGGTGGTGTCGTTCTGGAAAATGACCTCAGGCTGCGCGCTGGTGGGGATGTCGTTGATGGCCTCCTCGCTGGAGGCGCCCGCGGGGAAGCATTCGGCCCCCAGACTCTTGAAGAGGCCGTCCATGCCGTGGGTGTAGAAGGCCGCGTAATGCTCCGCATAGCCCTTGCGGAGCCCGGCGAAGGAGAGGGGCAGGCGCAGATCGAAGGCCCGGTCCAGGGCCTTCGTCTTCTCGGGCACCAGCGAGAACGTCAAGGTGGACTTGGCGTAGAAGACGGCCGTCTGGGGCTTCAGATGCTGGAATTCGGCGGTGGGCAGGGAGTAGCAGATGTTGTCCTTCTTGGAGAGGACGACGCCCACCACGCGCCCCATGGGATCCACCAGGGGGCCTCCGGAATTGCCGGGATTGACGTTGGCGCTGCTTTTGAGGAGGTTCCAGCTGCCATTCAGGGGTTCCGGGATGGTGCCGATGATCTCGCCAGGGCGGATCACCACGCCTTCGCCGTAGGCGTTGCCGACCGTGAAGACCGCATCGTTGGTCTGGACCGTGTCCTTGAGGGGCAGCCACTGGTCGAAGGTCCGGCCCTTGACCGTGAAGCGGACCACATCCCGCTGCTCGTCGAGGGCGAGGATCTGGTCCACCTCATAGACGTGCTGCTGGGCGTCCCGGATGTAGCAGGTCTGGAACCCCATGGACGTGACGATGGGCGCGAAGACATGCAGCGCGGTGACGAGTTCGTGGTTCGAGATCGCGAAGGCGGTGCCGATGGAATAGTACTTGTCGTTGCGGATGTTGAAGGGGACCAGATCCCAGGGCAGTTCCTTCTCGTAGCTGAGGGGATCCTTGGCCTCGTCGGGGCGCTTGATCACCACCTCGAAGCAGGAGTCGGCCACCTGCCGCTTGATGGGAGGGGGCAGGGCGCTTTCCTGGGCGGGAAGAACCATGGGAAGCAGGAGAAGGATCGGCGTCAGGAGGGCGCGAAGGAAGGGCATGGGCATCCCAGAGTATGTGAATGGGTCGAGACTGAGGGAGGTCCGGTGACGCCCTGCAATCGTGGGGGGAGAACCCTCAGCATACCGTCATCCGGCCTCCGGATGACGGGTGTGCGTAGGATTACAGCCTCCCACCCGCAGTGGACTGCAGGTGGTCCTGGGGTGGGGGGACTGGGAGGGAACCGCTCAGGGGAGATCCGCGCCCTCGGGGCCGGGCTTTGCCACCACCGTATCGGTGGCCGGGACGCGCAGCGGCGGGAAGCCAGCGGCCTGGAGCTGCGCGTTGAGGGCGGCCAGAGGCCCCTGTTGCAGGGCCTGCCACGCAGCCTCCGCGGAGGTGATGGCCTGTTGCGCCTCGGTCAGGACGGCCTCCTGGGCCGCCGTGGGGGGCCTGTCCGCCGCACCGGCATCCATGGCCAGGCCGGTCAGCTCGCCGTTGGCGCGCGCGAAGCGCCGGCCGAGCGGCTCACCCTGCGAAGGGTTCAACGCCTTGACCAGCCCAGCAGCGGCGCGCTGGAGGCCGGCATGGCCGGTGAAGGTCCGCTGCTGGCTTTCCAGGTCGTGCGCAATCGCCTGGACCTGTCCAGCCCCGGCATAGGATCGCGCCATCGCGGTGCCCACCGCCTGCTGGAAGGCCAGCAGGCGGGCCAGCTGGTCGGATGTCACCGGCACGCGCGGATCCTCCACGATGGTCAGGGAGGCCCGTGCGGTGTGGCCGGCCGCGCTCAGCTCGACCGTGTAGCGGCCCGGCAGCACGAAGGGCCCCTTCGGCAAGGCGGGCGTGTCCTCGCCCCAGACCGCCGCGATGCTGTAGTGGTAGGTGATGGCCTTGGGGCGCGTTTCGCGCAGATCCCAGATGAACCGGTGCATGCCCGGGGTACCCGGCAGCGGCGCTGCCGGCTTCAACCAGCCCTGGGCGAAGTAGCGGTTGGCCGGTGTCACCGGTGGTGCCTCCCCGCTGTCGAACCGGCGCACCACGGTGCCCGCGGAATCGCGGATGGTCAGCCTCACGGGACCGTTCGTGGCGGGCCCCAGCCAGTAATCCAGGGCCACACCCTGAGGCGGGTTCTGGCCCACCGGCGTTTCCGGTGGCAGCGGCGTGTCCTTGTTGTTGTTGGCATGGACGCGTACGGCGGTGGCGGGCGCGAAGAGGTGCAGCGGCTGCTGAATCAGGCTCGGCGCCAACTGGCGCAGCGGGGTGACATCGTCCAGCACCCAGATGGCGCGCCCCTGGGTGGCGGCGATCAGGTCGTCGCCATGCACCGCCAGATCCCGCACCCAGGCCGTCGGCAGGTTGAGCTGCAGCGGCTGCCACGCTCCGCCATCGTCGAGGCTGACGTACACCCCCGCGTCGGTACCGGCATAGAGCAGGCCCGCTTTGACCGGATCAGCCCGGAGCACCGCCACAAAGTGGCCCTGCGGCAGCCCGTGCACGATGGCCTGCCAGGTCTGGCCGCCATCCGTGGTCCGGAAGGCATAGGGGCTGTCGTCCCCATTGCGGTGGTTGTCCACGGCCAGGTAGGCCACGCGGGGATCGGTCGCGGAGACGTCCACGCTGTCAATCCGCGCCCAGGAAGGCACGCCCTTGGGCGTGACGTCCTTCCAGTGCTGGCCGCCATCGTGGGTCACCTGCACCAGGCCGTCATCGGTGCCGATCCAGAGGGTCTGCGGATCGGACGGGGCCAGGCCGATGCTGTAGATGACGCCGTAGCCGCAGGCCTTGGCGTGGGCCAGGCTCCCGGGATGATCGCACTCCTGGGTGCCGGGCACGGCGCCGGTCAGATCGGGGCTGATCACGGACCAGTGCCGTCCCTGGTCCGTGGAGCGGGACAGCACCTGTGAGGCCACATAAAGGGGATAGGGCGCCTGCGGGCCGACCGCCATGGGCGCGATCCAGGTATGGCGGTACTTCGTCGCCGTCGGCCGCGCGCCGTAGCTGGATACGGGCCAGGGCGAAATGTTCTCGACCTGCCCCGTCCGCGCGTCCCAGCGCGACACGCGCCCGCCCAGACCGGTGCCGTAGACGATGTCCGGATCGGCGGGATCGGGGAGGTCGTAATCGCGCTCGTCGCCGCCCACGGGATGCCAGTCCCGGAAGGTGATCGAGCCGTAGTCGCTGCGGCTGGCGATGCCCACCGTGCCGCTGTCCTGCTGGCCCGAGTAGATCCAGTAGGGGAAGCGCTGGTCGGTGGCGAGATGGTAGAACTGCCCCGTCGGCTGGTTGTACCAGCTCGACCAGGTGCGGCCCCCATCCATGCTCACCACGGCGCCCTGATCGCTGGCAGTGATGCGGCATTCAGGGTGCAGTGGGTTGATCCAGAGGAAGTGGTAGTCGTCGCCCCCCGGCGCGCCCTTGGCGATCTGGAAGGTCTTGCCCGCGTCGTGCGAGACGCGGATGGACTGTCCCGTGGTGAAGATCGTGTCGGGATCGCGCGGATCCACCGTCATGCGGCTGGCGTACCAGTTGGCCACGGGCGCGTGGGCGAACACGCGCTGCCACCGGGCGCCGCCATCATCGGAGCGCCAGAGCCCCGTCACCGCCGCATCGTCGCCGCCATCAATCGAGGCGTAGAGGCGCGGGCCCTGCGCGGTATCGGTCACCGCCAGCCCGATGCGGCCCAGGGGCGCCGTGGGCCAGCCCTGTCCGCCCAGTTTCTGCCAGTGGAGGCCGGCATCATGGGACACGTAGATCGCGCTACCCGGGCCCACCATGGGCTCGAAGTAGCTCAGCCACGGGTAGTTGCGGAGGGTCCACAGGGCGGCGTAGAGGGTATGCGGATCCTTCGGATCGGCCGCGAGTTCCACGCCGCCGGTGCTGTCATCCACGAACAGGACCTGCTGCCAGGTCGTGCCGCCGTTCGTGCTGCGGTAGAGGCCGCGCTCGCGGTTGGGGCCGAAGACGCGCCCCAGGGCCGCCACCACCACATCATCGGGGTTGGCGGGATCCACCCATATTCCGCCGATGTGGCGGGTGTCGGCCAGCCCGACATTCCGCCAGGTCCGGCCCCCGTCTGCGGAGCGGTACACCCCGTCGCCGGCGGCGATGTCGTAGCGCGGTGTCACCTGGCCGCTGCCGGCGTAGATCACCCGCGGATCGGAAGGTGCGATGGCCAGGGCGCCGATGGAGGATGCGCCGATGTGATCGGTCAGCGGCGTCCAGGTCCGGCCGGCATTTTCCGTGCGCCAGACCCCCCCGCCGGCCGTTCCGATGAGGTACACCTCGGGTTGGGTGGGAATCCCGGCCGCCACCGTGGCCCAGCCGCCGCGGAAGGGGCCCAACAGCCGCCAGTGCAGCTGCGGCAGGGGTGTGGCCCGCAGGCAGGCCCAGGGCGCCAGGAGCGACAGGATGAACAGCGACAGGCGAAAGCGGTGCAGCATGGCGGACACCCCGGGATCCAGACGGTAGACAGGCATCCTGGCCCGGTTCCACCCCGGCTTCAACCTCTTCTCTGTCGCCGTTCCCCCGGCCGGGGCCGATCGCCCAAGCTAGACTGGGCGAATGCTCTCGTCCCTCAGGATCCAGAACTTGGCATTGGTGGAGGATCTGTCCCTGGAGTGGGGGCCGGGATTCACGGTGCTGACCGGCGAGACGGGAGCGGGCAAGTCCCTGCTGGTGGATGCGCTGTCCCTGCTGGTGGGGGCCCGGGGCGATGGCGAGCTGGTGCGCCGGGGGGCCGAGCGGGCCGTGGTGGAGGCCGTGGTGGAGGGCCGCTTCGACGCCTGGCGGGCCTTCCTGGCCGAGCGCGGTCTGCCCGAGGACCAGCCTGTGGTGTTGCGTCGCGAGGTGGGGCCGGGTCGCAGCCGGGCCTGGATCAACGGGGCCAGCTGCGCGCTCTCGGACCTGCGCGAGGCGGGCCGCCTCTGGATGCGCCTCACCAGCCAGCACGACCACCAATCCCTGCTGGGCGAGGAACGCCACCTGGCTTTGGTGGATGAGGTGCTGGGCCTGGAGCCCGATCTGGAGGCGGAGGCCACGGCCGTGCGGGAAGCGGAGGCGGCCCTCAAGGCCCGGCGCCGCAGTCAGGCCGAGCGGGAGCAGCGCCTGGACCAGCTGGCGGAAGCCCTGGCGGACCTGGACAAGCTGGCGCCGAAGCCCGGCGAATGGGAGCAGCTCCGGGCGGACCGGGAGCCCCTGCGCCATGCCGTCCATCTGGCCCAGGCCTTCCGGGAAGCCGCCGATGCACTGGGCGATGGGGTGCCCAAGGTGGAGCTGGCCCACAAGGCGCTGGCGAAGGCGGTGGCCCACTGGCCCGACGCTGTGGCCGAGCAGGACCGGCTCCGCTCTGCCGTGTTGGAACTGGAGGATCTCCTGGCCCTGGCCCAGGACCAGGCCCTGCGCTGGTCCCAGGGGGGGGCGGATCGCATCGAGGCCCTGGAGGCCCGGCTGGCCCTCTACGAACGGCTGGCCCGCCGGCATCGCTGTGAACCCTCCGAATTGCCGGATGTGGCCCGGGCCCTGCGGGAGGAGCAGACCTCCCTCCGGGCCGGCGACGCCCCGATCCGAGAGCTGGAGGCGGCCCTGGCGAAGGCGGCCGAGGCCTACCGGGGCGCCGCGGAGGCCTTGCATGGGCGTCGGGCCGAGGCCATCCCGGCCCTCGAATCCGAGGTGCAGAAGCGCCTGGGCCGCCTCGGCATGAAGGGTGCGCGACTTCAGCTCCGTCTCTCTCTGGTGGAGGAATCGGGTAGTCCCGTCCTCCACCAGGGCCGTCCCGTGCGGGTGGCCGGGCCGGGCTTCTCAGCCCTGGCCATCTGGATCGAACCCAACCCGGGCGAGGGCTTCCGGCCCCTGGCCAAGATCGCCTCGGGCGGCGAGCTGAGCCGCTTGATGCTGGCGCTCATGAGTGCGGGGCTGGCGCTGGGGAAGGGAACGCGGGAGGCCCTGACCCTGGTGCTGGACGAAGTGGACGCGGGCCTCGGCGGCGAGACGGCCCTGGCCGTGGGCCAGGCGGTGGCCGACCTCGGCCGGGCCCATCAGGTGCTCGCCGTGACCCACCTGGCCCAGGTGGCCTCCCGGGCGGACCGTCACGGGTGCCTGTCCAAGGAAACCGAGGGCGGCCGCACCCGCAGCGCCCTCGGCTGGGTTGCGGGCGAGGCCCGCACGCGGGAGCTGGCCCGCCTGCTTTCGGGCCATCCTGACCGGCCCGAGGCCCTGGAGCACGCCCGGGTGCTGCTCCGGGCCTGAACGTAGGAAGGGCCGCCTTGCGGCGGCCCTTCCATGAAGCAGGTCCGCCTACTGGACCTTGACACTCACATCGTCGAGCACGAAGGAGGTCTGGAGGCTGCTGTCTTCCACGCCGTTGAATTTCAGGCGGATGGTCTGGCCCTTGTAGGCGCTAAGATCATAGGTGTGCAGGGCGTAGCCCGAGGCGGCGTTCAGGTTGCTGAAGGTGCCGAGGGTGGCCAGGGTGGTGCCGCTGGTGTTCTGGACCAGGATGGTGACCTTGTCATAGGCCGTGGAGGAGGTGGTCTCCGCGGTGTCAATGTGGAGGTAGAAGCTCAGCGTGGCGCTGGAGGCGGTGCTGGGGATGGCGATCTGCTGGTAGACGTAGTCGGTGTGACTGGAACCGTAGCCGCACATCCAGGCGTCCTGCGTGCCGGTGTGGGCGGCCTCTCCGGTGTAGCTGCCGATGACGCCGGAGGTCTGGGTCCAGCTGGTGGCGCCGCTCTCGAAACCGCCATTGAGGATGAGTTCGGAGGAGGTGGGGGTGCTGTTGCTCACCGAGAAGCTGACGGCGGTGGAGGTGCCGACATTGCCGGCGGCATCGTAGGCCTTGGCGGTGAGGGTGTGGCTGCCGTTGGCCAGGGTGGTGCTGTTGAGCGTCATGCTGTAGGGGCTGGTGGTGTCGGTGCCCTTCAGGGTGCCATCCACGTAGAACTCGACCTTGGAGACGCCGACGTTGTCGGAGGCCGTGGCATTGAAGGTGATGGTACCGTTGGTGCCACTTTCGGTGGCCGAGACCGTGGGCGCCTGCGTGTCCGGGGTGCTGTTGCTCACCGAGAAGCTGACGGCGGTGGAGGTGCCGACATTGCCGGCCGCATCATAGGCCTTGGCGGTGAGGGTGTGGCTGCCGTTGGCCAGGGTGGTGCTGTTGAGCGTCATGCTGTAGGGGCTGGTGGTGTCGGTGCCCTTCAGGGTGCCATCCACGTAGAACTCGACCTTGGAGACGCCGACGTTGTCGGAGGCCGTGGCATTGAAGGTGATGGTGCCGCTGGTGCCACTTTCGGTGGCCGACACGGTGGGGGCCTGGGTGTCGGGCGCGGTGCCGCCCGAATAGGTCAGGGCCAGGTTATAGGGCGTGGTGCTGGTGCCGCTGTAGATGTAGGGGTTGACGTAGACCGTCTTGGCGGCGGAACCGGTATTGGTGTAGGAGAGGTTCTCGTTGGCGGTGTTGCCCTGGGAGATGGCGAGCTGGGTGCCGGCGGCATCCACCATCTTGAGATCCCAGTCCACCCCGGAGGGGCCGGTCATGGCGACCGCGAGGGTCTCCCCGGGGTTCATCGTGAGGGCGAAGAAGTCCGTGTCCCCGGTGGTGGAGAGGTTGCCCTGGATGGTCGTGTAGGTACGGGCGACCACGTTGGCGGCGGCCACGGAATTATTGGGCTCGGTCTCCACGAAGGTGCTGCCGGAGGGCGGAGGCGGCGGTGTGGTGCCGGACCAGGCGGAGCCGACGTTGATGGCGGCGAAGGCGTTCCATACCGCCTGCTCCTCGGGGCTGCCGGCGCCGTAGAGATCCTTGGCGGCGCTGATCTCCGCAGTACGGGCGTTCGCGTAGGTCTCGTTCGAGGTGTAGTAGGTGGTCAGGGCCCGGTAATGGATGCGGGTGGCGTGGTCGTTGCCGACACCCGAGAAGCCGTTGGGCGTGTAGGAACTGTAGTAGTCGCTGGAGGAGGTGCTGCTCGCGCCCTGGCTCATGAAGTAGAAGCAGCGGTTCATGGGGCCGCTGGAGTAGTGCACATCCAGGTTCTTGATGGTGGAGGACCAGGCATCGGGGCTGGAGCCGTCCTTGCTGGGCTTGTACATGTAGCGCAGGGGGGTCGGGAAGCTGGAGGTCTCCAGCTGCTCGCCGATGGTCCAGTTGCCGCCGGTGGCCGGGATCGTGGTGGCGTGGGCCGCTTCACCGCCGCCCAGATCGTAGAATTCGACCATGGTGCCGAAGATGTCGGAGTTGGCTTCGTTCAGGCCACCCGACTCCCCAGAGTAGGTGAGGCCGCCAGGGACGGAGGTGGCGCACACGCCGTGGCTCATCTCGTGACCGGCCACATCCACGGATTCCAGGGACTTGAACTGGCTGCCGTCGCCAAAGGTCATGCAGAAGCAGGTGTCATCCCAGAACGCATTGTCATAGCTGGTGCTGTAGTGCACGCGGAGATAGGACGCCTGGCCGGTGTTGTCAATGCCGTTGCGGCCCAGCACGTTCTTGTACATGTCCCAGGTGGCCTGGATGCCGTAGGCGGCATCCACGGCAGCCGTCTGGCCGTTGGCCGAGGTGGTGCTGCCGCCGTTGTAGTTGGCGCCATCGCCCCAGGTGTTCGTGCTGTTGGTGTAGACCGTCCCGTTGCCGCTGGTGGCGTGGTTCAGATTGGTCACCACGTTATTGCCGAAGGTGCCGCCGGTGCCCCGCGTCATGTCGCGCAGCTCATAGCCCGAGGAGGTGCTGTTCGTGTTGATCTGGACCGTGCCCGAGTACTGGCTGTTGCCCGTGCCCACGGCGGCGGCGGTGTAGAGGGTGCTCCACTTCTTGAGGATGGCGCCTGTCTGGGCGTTGATGAGGTAGTCCGTGTGGGCCGTCTCCTCCGGGCCATTCTCCAGGGCCGTGTGGACGTGATAGGCCAGGGTGTAGCGGACCACCTGGCGGGTGACGTCCTCGGCGTTGACCTCCGCGTCGTCCAGGTGGTGGGGCCCATGGGGGCGGACCACAAGGGTCTGTTCGGGGTAGACCACCAGCTCCGTGGTGGGGGCGGTGACGTAGTCGCCCTTGGGGTTCAAATCCTGGTGCACGATGGCGAGGATTTCATCTGTGCCGAGCGAGGGCGTGACATTCAGGGTGATGTTGCGCAGCAGGGCGTTGGTCGGGGGCAGGGCGCTGCCTTCGCGGTCCGTGTGGGTGATGATGTCACCGCCCCAGACACGCACGCCCTTGTACATCTGCTGGAAGTGGCCGTGGGTTTCGCCCAGGCGATCCGTGTGGGCCAACCCGAGATGGAAAGTGGCGTTCGCGTCCAGGCCGAGCTGGGTCCGCTGGGCCATCAGCTGCCCCACCGCCGTGTTGATCCGGAGCATCTGCTGCGAGGACGTCGGTGCGGCGACCTCGCCGACATTCCCGGCGCCCACGGTACGGCCACCGGCATGGGCCAGAAGGGAACCCGCGGCCAGGACCGCGGTGACACAGGAAAGGGCGAGACGGCCCTTGTTGGTTGTCATGGTCAACTCCTTGGAGGGGATGGGGAGCATGGCTGCGGCCACTGGGGGGAGTGCCTGCAGCCTTCCGGCGGCCCTGGAGGGGCTGACCGGAATCGAGGGTTGAAAGAGCGGGTTGGAAGACTCAGCTTCCATCCCGGACTTGTCCAAGAGCAAGTTAAGACATGTTAAGTTTTAGCAGTGATTGATTCTCAATATGTGTCGCAACGTACGCAAAAGGGCCGCCCTTGCGGACGGCCCTTAGGTTTGGTGCGGGGGGTGTCTACTGGACCTTGAGCGAGGTGTCGTCCACCACGAAGGAGGTCTGCAGGCTGCTGTCCTCAGAACCGGTGAACTTGACGGTCACTGTCTGGCCCTTGTAGGCGGTCAGGTCGTAGGAATGGAGCGTGTAGCCCGAGGCCGCGTTCAGGTTGCTGAAGGTGGCGAGGACAGTGGTGACGCCGCCGTGGATCACCGCCACAGTGAACTTGTCGTAGGCCGTGGTGGTGGTGGTTTCCGCGGTATCAATGTGCAGGTAGAAGTTCAGCGTGGCCGAACTGGCGGTGCTGGGAATGGCCACGCTCTGGGACAGAACATCGGTATCCGTGGACCCGTAGCCGCAGAGCCAGGCATTCCAGCTGCCAGAGTTGGGATCCTCTGAGCCAGCCCACTGGCCGATGACCGCGTTTGCGCCGCCCTGGGTGGAGGACTCGGCCCAGTTGACGTGGCCGCTCTCGAAGCCGGGGTTCAGCAGGAGCTGCGACGCGGTGGTGGTCGCGGGGTTGACGGTCACCGTACGGGTGGCGGAGCTGGCGACACCGGTGTTGTCCGTGGCGGTGAAGGTCACGGTGCGGGTGATGGCGGTGGAGCCGGTGTTGGTGAAGGTGTGGCTGGCCGTGGCGCCGGTGGCGGTGGCGCCATCCCCGAAGTTCCAGGCGTAGGTAAGGGTGGCGCTGGTGCTGGAATCCTTGGCGGACCCGGCGAAGGCCTGGGCGGCGCCGCTGGCCAGGGTCACGTTCCCGGAGGGCGTGGTGATCGAG
>JAKAMQ010000025.1 GCA_021812805.1 Acidobacteriota bacterium | reverse complement strand
TGGCAGAAATAAAGTCCATTGAGACAATGGCTGCTTCCCCCCGGTGGGGTCTTTTCTGGGCGAGCCATGAATCTGTCCCGCATCCTGCTCCCGGCTGTCTTCCTGCCCTCGGCCCTGGTGGCCCAGGCCCCGGCCGCCGCCCCGGCTCCATCCCTCGGAGATCAGGTCCGGGCTACCCGGCCCGCGGTCGAGCAACTCATGGCCTCCTACCAGTTCCAGGATGCCCTCCAGAAGGCCCAGGCCCTGCTCCCTGCCACCCCCCCACCCTTCAACAAGACCAACAACCAGACGATGCTCGAAAGCTGCATCCGCGCCATGGATCTGGGTCAGGCCTACCGGCTGGCGGTGGAAGCCGCCGATGCGGCCGGCCAGTGGGAACAGGCCCTCGCCTACGCGCAGCAGGCCAAGGCCGTCGCCGGGGAGTGCTACCCGGCGATCAAGGATCCCTTCACCAAGATGGTGGACTACTACAAAGCGGATGCCGTGAAAGCCCAGCAGACGCTGACCGAGAACGCCAAGGACATCGCGGCCCTGAAGGCCAAGAAAACCCTCGATCCCGGTGAGAAGCAGGAGCTGGGCCTCGCTCTGGGCGTCGAGAAGACGCTGGCCACCGACACCAAGTGGGCCAAGTTCTTCCAGACCTACCTGGATGCGGCCAAGGTGGAGACCACCGCCTACGACGGCCTGATCAGCGTGATGCAGAGCAAACTGAAGAGCGAAGCCGATCAGATCGAGGCCTACAAGGCGGGCAAGGGCGACAAGCTCAAGTGGGTGGCGGCCGTGATGTCCGATCCCGCCTACCTGGAGGCCCAGGGGGATACTCCCGGCAAGCTGCGCTGGCTGAACCGCCTGGCGGTGCTGGATCCCGACAACAAGAAGGTGGAGCACGAGATCGGCGTCCTCACGGGCAAGATCCACGAGCCCGCGCCCCGGCGGGTGATCCGCAGGAAGCGGTAGGCTCCGCGGAGAAGCCGGGCACGGAGGCTGTACTCTGGTCGGATGACCCGTCGGCCCCCATCCCGTCCCGCTGCCCGCCCGTCCCGGGCCACTGACACCCGAAAGCCCGTCCCAGGCCCGCGGGGCCCGGGGCTCCGGCCCTTCGAGACCTTCGAAGCCACCTTCCTAGGCCACCCCGAAGGGGCCGGTGGCTTCTTGCGGGTTCCCGGCCTGCCCAAGGGACCGGGGATGGATCCCGTCGTGGATTGGCAGGATGCCCACGGCGCCATCCATGGTGACCGCGTCGTCGCCGAGATCAGCGGAGAAGGCTGGGATGGGCGCCTGAAGGCCCGCGTCCTGGAGGTCAAGGGCCGCGGCGAGATCCCCCTGCCCGGCACCCTCCAGAAGCAGCCCTGGGGCTGGCGGGTGGTGCCCCTGGAACCCCGGCTGCCCCAGGTGATCGCCGTGCCTTCCACCGAGTTGGCGGAGGATGGCGAGCTGGTCAGCGTGCGGCTGGATCCCGATCCCGAGGCCAAGCAACTGCGCGGTACCGTGGTGGCCCGGCTCGGGAAGAAGACCGATCTGCGCATCGAGAACCGACTCACGGCGGCCCTCTTCAACCTGCGCACCACGTTCCCCGACGCCGTGATGAAGGAACTGGCCCCGTTCCCCACGGAGATCCCGGAAGCATGGGCCCGGACGAGGGAGGATCTTCGCCAAGTGCTCACCTGCACCGTGGATCCCCCCACCGCCAAGGACTTCGACGACGCCATCAGCCTGGAGGTGCTGCCCCCTTCCGAAGGCGGCGGCTGGCTCCTGGGTGTCCACATCGCGGATGTGAGCCACTACGTGGAGGAAGGCGGCCCCCTGGACGAGGAGGCCCGGCTCCGCGGCACCTCGATCTACTTCCCCGACGAGGCCATCCCCATGCTGCCGGAGCGGCTCAGCGGCGACCTCTGCAGCCTCCGGGAGGGCGTGGACCGGCTCACCCTGACCGCCTGGATGACGATCTCGCCCGACCTCGAGGTGGTGGAGTCGCGGCTTTCGGAGAGCGTGATCCGGAGCGGGAAACGCCTCACCTACGACGAGGTGAAGGAGGCCTGCATCGAGCTCTCCGGCCGCAAGCGGGCCGAGCTCGGCGCCCCCCTTTGCGACCTGCTGGACCAGTCCCTCGTGCTCTCCCGCCAGCTCACGCAGAAGCGCCTGGGCCGCGGCGCCCTGAACCTGGACACGGAGGAGGCCGAGTTCCTCTTCGATGCCGAGGGGCGCCCCGTGGATGCCCGGCGCTACCCGCGGCATGACGCCCACCGGATGATCGAGGAGTTCATGCTGCTGGCCAACGAGACGGTCGCACGCTTCTTCACCCGGAAGAAGATCCCCACGATCTACCGCATCCACGACAATCCCGATCCCCTGAAGCTGGAGGTCTTCGCGGAGGTGGCGCGCACCTTTGGCCTGCTGAAGCCCAAGGAAGTTCCCACCCCGGAGCACCTCAACGCCATGCTCGACAAGATCCGGGGCGGGCCCCTGGAGGCCATGATCAACACCCTGCTCCTCCGCAGCCTGAAACGGGCGGAATATTCGGCCGACAACATCGGGCATGCGGGGCTCGCCCTCCAGGACTACCTGCACTTCACCAGCCCCATCCGCCGCTACCCGGATCTCATCGTCCACCGCCTGCTCCGGAAGGTGCTGCATCGTGACCCTCTGCCCGATGGCCTCCACAGCCACCTGGCCGTCCTGGCCAAGGGCGCTAGCGACGCTGAACAGAAGGCGACCGAGGCCGAGCGGGAGAACGACAAGTGGAAGGCCTGCCTCCTGATGAAGGACAAGGTGGGCCAGCGATTCAGGGGCCGCCTCCAGGGCTTCTCCGCCAAGGTGGCCTTCATCACCCTGGACGCTCCCTTCGTGGAAGTGGGTGTCCCCCTGGGCGCCCTGGGCGGGAACTTCTGGGTGGACGAGCACCGCACCCAGGCCACGGGCGTCCGCGGGTCGGTGGTCCTCACCATCGGGGACGCCGTGGAGGTGGAGATCACCGCCGTGGACGAGGATCTCCGCCGCATCAGCGCCTGGCTCACGGAGGCCAAGGCCCAGGATGAGCGCGGCAAGGCCTTCACCTTCACGCCGGTGCTGGCGGCACCCGCGCGCCTGGGCGAGGGCGATTTCGAGAAGCCGCGCACCGGCCGGTCCGAGCCCCGGGTCGGCGGCGAGCGCAGCCGGCGCGAGGACCGTCCTTCCGGGCGCCCGCCGCGCAAGGTGCGCGAGACCGAAGGCCGCCCGGCCAAGGGACGCGCCCCGAAGCGCGAGGCCAAGCCCAAGCCGCCCAAAGGCTCCGTCCGCGGCATTGGAAAACGGAAGGGGCGATGATCCAGGCACCTCCCCCCTCGCGCTGCCTGGGCGTGGACCCGGGCTCCCTGGCCTGCGGCTGGGCCGTGGTCGAGCGTGCGGGTTCCCGGCTGGCGCTGGTCGAAGCCGGCGTCATCCGCAATCCGCGGGGAGCGGACTTCGACCAGCGCTGCCTCCTCATCCACCGGCGCCTGGGCGAGGCCATCGCGGCTCACCAGCCCGATTTCATGGCCGTGGAATCCCCCTTCGTGGAGAAGAACGCCGCCACGGCCCTGAAGCTGGGCCAGATCCGGGGTGGCATTCTGCTGACGGCGGCCCTGCACGGGCTGCCCGTCGGCGACTACAACCCCATGCAGGTGAAGAAGGCCGTCAGCGGCTACGGCTGGGCCGCCAAGGACCAGGTCGGGAAGATGGTCATGACCCTGCTCAATCTGGCGGAACCCCTCCCCGCGGACGCCGCGGACGCCGCCGCCGTGGCCATCGGGCACCTGCTGGCCACCCGGCGGGGATAATCTCAACGAGGGGGGACCGCCTGCTCGCCTTCGGCTCGCGATGTCCCCCCTCCTGCACCCCCACAGGCTGCCCCGGCCGAGCCGGGACACCCTGTCCGTCCTCAACGAGGGGGGACCGCCTGCTCGCCTTCGGCTCGCGATGTCCCCCCTCCTGCACCCCCACAGGCGCTACGGCTTCGGTTTCCCCATCTGGACGCGGAACGTGTTCCAGGGGGCGTCAAGCCCGACCCGCGTCTCACCCCGCCAGCCGAGCCCAGGCTCCTCGCAGCGGATGAGCAGGGTCGTCCCGGGTTTGGGGGCCCGCAGCAGGAGCCTCGGTCGCGCCTCGGCCCAGGGCCCTACCGTATAGGTTCCATCGGGATTCCTGGCCCCGAAGGTCACGGTCCCGAGCGCCTTGGCTTCTCCCGCCGGCCGGAGGTCCACCTTCAGATGGCCGCGCTGGCTGGCGCGGAATTGCACGCTCAGCTGATCCCCGCCCAGCCGCCGGATGACGCCCTGGACCTCGCCTTCCGCCAGCGGGGTCTCCGGCTGCACGGCCTTGGCCGCCAGGACATCCATGACCAGCGCCCGGTAGCGGGTGGCCTCCGCCGTGATGTGCCCCCCGTCCAGGGCCTTCTCGCCGCAGTTGTAGGCTGCCACGGCCTTTCGGGCATCGCCGTGATAGTGGTCCAGGAGGAACCGGAGGTACTTCACCCCCGCGGCAGTGACCTGGTCCCGGTCGTTCAGATCCTTGGCACCGAAGGCGCGGGCTGTTCCAGGCATCACCTGGAGGAGGCCCAGGGCGCCGATGGGACTCTTGACTGAGGGGTCGAATCCGCTCTCCACCCAGGCCATGCTGCGCAGCAGCTGGGGGTCCACGCCTTCCTGAGCGGCGAGGGCATCCAGATGTGCCACCGCCCCGGCGGGAACCGGGATGGGCGAAGGCGCCGGAGACGCTGCCCGCAGGGCGAGAACGGTGCAGGGCACCAGGAGCAGGGTGAGCAGGCTCCCATGGGCCCTTGCGGAAGGCCGGGGTGAAAGCAGGCGTTGGATGCGGGTGCGCAAGTGTCCTCCTCGGGCCGCAAGGACCGGGAACGGGTGCTGGGGAAGAGCAGGCTGGAGATCATCCAGCGCGTTGAGGGCCAGGGCCAGGCGCCGCGGTTCGCCCAGGTTCCTGGCCGCCAGCTGGTCGGCGAGTTCTTCGCGCTCGGCCCGGATCCGGCCCGAGAGCCACCAGACGGCTGGGTGGAAGAAGAGCAGGGTCTCGACAACCCCCTGGAAAAGGTTGCCGAGGAAATCGCGGCGGCGCACATGGGCCAGCTCATGGGCCAGGAGCGCTTCCAGGTAGTCGGCAGGCAGGTTCGCGAACACGGCCACCGGGAACAGCACCACCGGTTTCCAGAAGCCGAGCACCATGGGCGTGCTCCCCCGCTCCGTCAGCAGCAGGCGCACAGGGCGCCGGATGCCCAGGCGCCGGGCAAGCGCCTCCAGGTTGCGCTGCCATTCCACGGGAACCGGGGTTCCCTGCCGCTTCCAGCGCAGGCTGAGGGCATACCCGCCCCCCAGACGCAGCGCCATGAGGCTCGCTCCCACCGCCCAGACAAGGACCAGGATCGGCAGCCGGGGTTCCACATAGGCTTCCCAGCGGCCCCACAGGGGCATGGAAACCGCGGCCATCTGAGGGAGGTTGGTCGCCGCCATCTCCAGGGAATGGAGATCCATCAGGCCAAGCCCAGGCTCGACCGGCGCCGGGCGATGGACATACCAGGCCGTAGCGAGGGGCACCAGCAGGCAGAGGCCCAACGCCAGGCCATGCACCCGGTGGCGGGTCTGGTCCCGCAGGAACAGGCCGCCCAGGGCCGCCAGCAGCACGAGGAGGCTGTCCTGCCAGAGTGCGTGGATCAGCGCCCATCCGAGGATCTGAATGACCGGGTTCATCGTTCCTCCGGACCGAGCAGCTCCCGGATGCGGGCCTTCTCCTCGGGGCTGACCTTGCCGGAATGGAGCGCGGAAAGCACCAGCGCCGCCGCGGAACCGCCGAAGAGCCGCTCCGTCAGATCCGCCACCAGGCCCCCCTCCATGGCGGCCCGGCTGTGGGCGGGCGCATAGACATGGCTGCGCTGGCGCTCATCCCGCGTCACCAGCCCTTTTTCCAGCATGACCTGGAGCATCCGCAGCACCCCCGTGTAGGCGTACTCCTCCTTCCGCCTCAGGTGGGCGTGAACCTCCTTGACGGTGGACGGGCCCAGTTCCCAGAGAATGCACAGGAGCTTCAGCTCCACTTCGGTCGGCTTGAGGGGACGGCGCATGGAACCTCTTACACAAGATGGTGTAGACATACTTGTGTAGTTTCAGGCCCGTGTCAAGCCGACGCCCAAAAAGGGGCACCCGTGAAGGTGCCCCCAGGTGTCTCGGCCTTCCCTGGAGCTCGAAAGGCTGGAAGGGGCTGGCGTAAACGGTCGCCCCGCGGGAGGAAGGAGGGACTCTTCCCGCCCCAAGGCTACGCCGCTCTCCAGGCCGTGCAAGAGCGGCCGTTCCGGTTCCTCAGGACGGGGTGACCGTGCCCGGACGATAGGGGAGGTAGCTGGGTTCCCACTGGGCCTTGTGCACGATCCGGGCCAGGGTCTCGTCATCCACCAGGCGGCCCAGCCCAGACTCGCGTGCGGCCATGCCCACGGCGATGGCCACCTTTGCCGACACCTCGCGGATGTCCCGCATCTCGGGGAGGAGGAGCCCCCGGGCTTCCTGTTCGGGCGTGACGAAGGCGCTGATGGCCTTGCTCCCGGCCAGGATCATGGCGTCGGTGACCCGGGTGGCGCGGCTGACCAGGGAACCCAGGCCGATGCCGGGGAAGATGTAGAGGTTGTTGCACTGGGAGGCCTGCAGGGTGCGGCCGTTCCAGGTCATGGAGGGGAACGGACTGCCCGTCGCCACGAGCCCCTTGCCGTCCGTGGCCTTCCATACGGCCTCGGGAGAGCACTCGCACTTGTGCGTGGGATTCGAGAGCGCCATCACGATGGGACGCTCCGTGTGGCGGGCCGTCTCCGCCAGGATCGCATCGCTGAAGAGCCCCGACTGGGCGGTGACGCCGATGAGCACCGTGGGCTTCGCGTTGCGGACCACATCGGCCAGCCCGATGCGGTTGGGGTCGTCCAGCTTCCAGCCCTCTACCCAGGCGCGGCGCTGGGTCAGAGGCTTCTGCGGTTCCTCCAGCAGGGGATCGTCCTCGATCAGCAGGCCCTGCATGTCCACGGCGAAGATGCGCCGGCGGATCTCCTCGTCCGCCAGTCCCTCCTCCTTCAGCAGGGCGCGGATGTTCAGGCAGATGCCTGTGCCGGCCTGGCCCATGCCCACCACCACGAAGCGTTCATCCTGGAAACGGCTCTTCTTGATGCGCATGGCGGTCATGAGGGCCGAGAGGGCCGTGGCCCCGGTTCCCTGGATGTCGTCGTTGAAGGAGAGGATGCGTTCCCGGTAGCGATCCAGGTTCTTGAACGCCGTCTGTTTCCCGAAGTCCTCCCACTGGAGCAGCGCGCCAGGGAAGTTCCGGCGGACCCCCAGGACGAACTTCTCCACGATCGCCTCGTACTCCGCCCCGCGCAGGCGCGGATGCCGGTAGCCCAGGTAGAGCGGGTCTTCCAGAAGGCGCGGGTTGTTCGTGCCCACATCCAGGCTGATAGGCAGGCAGACCGCCGGATGCACCCCGCCCGCGGCCACATAGAGACTGACCTTCCCGACCGGGATGCCCATGCCGTCCGAGCCGAGATCCCCGAGCCCGAGGATGCGCTCGCCATCCGTCACCACGATGAGGTTCACCATCGGCTGCGAGATGCTCTGGAAGATCTGGTCAATGTTGGCGATGTTCTCCGGCGTGATGTAGATGCCCCGGTAGCGCCGCTGGATGTGGCTCATCTGCAGGCAGGCCTGGCCCACGGTCGGCGTGTAGATGATCGGAACCATCTCTTCCAGATGATCCAGGAGCAGGCGGTAGAAGAGCGGCTCGCTGCGATCCTGCAACCCGGAAAGGTAGATGTACCGCTCCATGTCCTCGGTTTTCCGCTGGTAGGCCTGGTAGGCCCGCTCCGCCTGGGAGGCCAGCGTGGAGATGCCCGACCGGAGCATCCCGTCCAGCCCCAGGCTCATCCGTTCCTCCGCCGTGAAGGCCGACCCCTTGTTCAGGTGGGAGTCGTTCAGCAGCTGGCGCCCCCGCACGTGGACTTCGTAGTAGTCCTCTCCGGTCAACGGATCCTTCTTGAGGATGAAGGTCTTCATGGCTGCCCCTTGTCCTGGGCGTCCCGTCGCGACCCGGCGCCGCTGCGGGCGCGGGAGGGCCGCAACCAGCGGCGCGAAAACGCCAGTGTAGCCCCAGCTTCCAGCGGGCCTGGGTCACAGACGCGTCTCATGAGCACACGAGGGGGGACATCGCGAGCCAAAGGCGAGCAGGCGGTCCCCCCTCGTTCAGGTCAAGTGAGCAGGCTCCAATCGGAGAGGACGGACAGGCTGTCCCGGCTTGGCCGGGGCAGCCTGTGGGGGTGCACGAGGGGGGACATCGCGAGCCAAAGGCGAGCAGGCGGTCCCCCCTCGTTCAAATCAGGCGAGCAGGCTCGCCAACGCGGCAGGCTCCGTCACCGGCGCCGCGCAGGTCTGGCCCCGGCAGACGAACGCCACGGGGCGCCCCTCCCTGGGCCAGCGGTCGCGGTGGAGGGGCAGCGCCGGGTCGGCGGCGGCCGACACCACCCGCCCGGGCAGGAAGCGGCGATACACCTCGGCCAGCAGGGCCCGCGTGGCCTGCAGGTCCGGATCTCCGGCGATCACGATGGCCAGGGGCTCCTGGACGAGCTGCCCGAGAACCCCCAGCTGTCCCAGGAACGCCCTGGGCGCGCGCGCCATCCAGGGCCCGAAACAGCGGAGGATCCCCTCCGCCGCCGCCTGGAAATCCGCCCGCTCCAGGTGCCGCGCAAGCCGCAGCAGCGCCCGGGCCGCCAGGGTGTTGCCCGAGGGCACCGCGTGATCGAAGCCCGGCTTCTGCCGGAAGAGAAGATCCGCCTGGCCGGCCTCCGTGCTGAAGAAGCCCCCTGCTCCGGCATCCTGGAACCGGCACCGCATCGCCTCCGCAAGACGTTCTGCCCAGCGCAGCCAGGCGGGATCGAAATCCGTTTCGAACAGATCCACCAGCCCCTCGGCCACGGCGCCGTAGTCCTCCAGGACGGCCGGAGTATGGGCCCTCCCGGCCCGCCAGACGCGCAGGAGGCCATCCCCGGTCCAGAGTTCCCGCCGCAGGAAGGTCGCGCAGGCCCGGGCCGCCTCCAAGTACCGCGTGTCGCCCAGCACCTGGAAGCCGCGCGCCAGGGCCGAGAGCGCCAGACCGTTCCAAGCCGCCAACACCTTGTCGTCCTTGCCGGGACGGACCCGCTGGTCCCGCCAGGCGCGCAGGCGCACCCGCAGCAGGGCATCCTCCGCGGGTGCCAGCGCCGCGTCCTCGGGGCAGGAGAAGCGGTGTACGACGCTGCGGCCGTGCTCGAAGGTTCCCGCCTCCGTGATGCCATAGGCCGCGCAGAACCGGGCGCCGTCGGCCTCCCCGAGTACCCCCCGCACCTCGGCCGGAGTGAAGACGTAGAACCGCCCTTCCTCGCCTTCGCTGTCCGCATCCTCGCTGGAATGGAACCCGCCTTCGGGATCCCGCAGATCCCGCAGCAGGTAGTCCAGCGTCTCCCGGGCCACCTGCGCGTAGCGCGCCTCGCCTGTGGCCTGGAACGCCGATAGATAGCAGGCGGCCAGCTGGGCGTTGTCGTAGAGCATCTTCTCGAAGTGGGGCACGAGCCACTGATCATCCACGCTGTAGCGGGCGAAGCCGCCGCCCAGATGGTCGTACATCCCGCCTTCCGCCATGGCATCGAGGGTGCGCAGGGCCATGCGGCGGTCCTCGGCCGTCCCCCGGGCCAGGATCAGCTCCACCGCCATCGGCGCCGGAAATTTCGGCGCCGGGCCGAAGCCGCCCCACCGGGGATCGTAGGTCCGGCGCAGCGCGTCGAGGGCAGCCTCGACCACGCCTTCGTCCGGCAGGCGGTCGCCCCCTTCCACCGCTGCCTGGCGGTGGAGTTCCTCGGTCAACCCCCGGGCCTGGCCCTCCAACTCCCCCCGCTGGGTCGTCCACAGCTCCGCGATGCGCCGCAGCAGCGGCACGAAACCGGGCATGCCGTTCCGGGATTCCCGCGGGAAGTAGGTGCCCCCGAAGAAGGGCCGCAGGTCCGGCGTGAGCCACACGCTCATGGGCCAGCCGCCCCGCCCCGTCAGGGCCTGCACCGCGTCCATGTAGAGATCGTCCAGGTCGGGCCGTTCCTCCCGGTCCACCTTGATGGCCACGAAGTGGGCGTTCAGCACCGCCGCCACCTCCGGATGCTCGAAGCTCTCCCGCTCCATGACGTGGCACCAGTGGCAGGCGCTGTAACCGATGCTCAGGAAGATGGGCTTGTCCTCCGCCCGCGCCTTCCCCAGGGCCTCATCCCCCCAGGGGAACCAGTCCACGGGGTTGTGGGCATGCTGGAGGAGGTAGGGGCTGAGGCTGGTGGCCAGGCGATTGGGCATAATTCCGACTCCAATGGTCAAGATTATGCTCACACCCACCCGCGGATCGCCAGGAGGCGGGCGCCGACGTCTGGGGGACGTGAAGACCGCCAGTGCCGTCACAGGCCCTGGGTCAGCGGGAGGTCGCATCCGGCCCGCCTCCGCTGTGCTGAAGGGCCTCCGCGCCCGGAAGGCCTCAGTGTGAAGCGGGCGGAAGTTTTTTTCACCGCCGGCGCCGAACGGGATCTCCAGGATCTGTACGACTTCGTGGCGGCCCATGATTCGGTGGCCCAGACCGAGCACTTGCTGGACCGGCTCGAGGCCCTGGTGGCCGACTTGGCCACCAGCCCCGACCGAGGGGCCCACCCCCGGGAACTGTCGGCCCTGGGCATCCAGAACTACCGTCAGGTGTTCTTCAAGCCCTACCGCGTGATCTACCGCCCCACGGGAGCGAACGTCATCATCACCCTCGTGGCCGATGGCCGCCGCGACATGGGCACCCTCCTGGCCCGGCGGCTGCTGAATGGGTGAGGCCAATACCCCGGGGCCGCCCCGATGGCGGTTGCGCGGCGGTTGCATCACTTGGCGCGTTTATGGCTCCGTTCCGAGTGTGGATATAAATAATTGTTATAATTGTTTTCATGATAGACCCTCTACATTAAAAACATAAAAATCACCCGAATTAAGTACCATCATGAGTCCGACCCAGCAGTTATTCATCACAATTACCAAAACCATCAAATGGCAAGGTTTTAATAATAACAATATCTCTACTATGCCCTTCATCATGATTCAACTCATCAGGATCAAAGTAAATAACGCCTAACGATGGGAAATAATAAATAATAAAATCAGCATCCCAATTTTCAAATCGCTGTTTTAATAACAATTCATTATGTGCATAAATACACAGATCACCCGTAAAATATTCAATTTTTTCTTTCCGGGTCCCCGTTGGCATAATTAAATTTTGACCCTCTCCGAATCCCTTCGTCCTAGTCTTAAAGACTCCATCTTCCACAATTTTCCATTGTTTGCCAACATGAGAATGCGCCCGACCCCCTAGCCCAATTTGGCATGGGAAATACGTCTTTAACGCTATATACGCCTGAGGATCTATTGGATCACATTTACCAGTTCGTATATCAATCACAGAATGTTTATCCGAGTCCACAAGCACAAAAATATTCGGATTATCTTGCATGATCCTGATTGCGGCCTTGTAGACATCAGTTTTAAATACATAATGAAGTGGAGCAAACACCTTGGGTGGCTCCATTTTAGCCCGAGGTGGCGCAAGACAAGAAATTAATAACGATATACTAAATATTAATATTGTGTTTTTCATTTTTTTCATAGCTCACCCATTACAAATCATAATTATTGCGGGTCGACAATGGGATAGTCTGTCGTGGATAGAGATTTCAAAGGCCCCATTTTGGCGCTGTGGGGGTGGCATTTCAAGTTGCGGAGATGGATTTAATTCGTGCCGGGGGCTGGATTGGGTTGTAATAGGGTTCCAAAGGCCCGTCATGGCCTTGATCCAGGTTGTCAACGAGGGTTCCCAGGCAGGATATGACACGGTTTTGACAGGGTCAAGCACGCCCCTGGCAGGGTCATCCGTGATGTCGGGAGATCGAGATTCCTTCAGGGTGGCTGTTCTTTCTGACTGAGGTAGTCGAGGCTCTCGGGAGGTCTCCCTTGCGGGTTTCGAGCAGCGTGCTTAGTTGAGTGGGTGCGCGCCCTCGGCTCTGCCGAGAGCCTTGTCGAACGTGGCGAGGGGCAGGTGCCCTGCGCTTCGCGCCCTTTCGAGCACCACGCAGTCACTGAAGCCGACCCTAGCCTTGGACTGGTAGAGCGCCAGGGCGGCGCGGACCACAGCAGGCTCTTCCAGGGCCAGATCCTTGTTGTCTAAAATCCGATTCAGGGCTTTGACCACCTGCGGCTTGCCGCAAGCATAAACCGAGTCGAGCACCCAGATCGTCTCGACCAGGACCACATGGGAAACCCAGACAGGTCCGTTGTCTCGGATGAACGCCCGTGCCGCCGGGCTCTGAACGGGGTCATCCCCGGTCAGGGCGCGGATCAGGACATTGGTGTCAACGGCCCGCATGTTTCGCCCTCATGGCAGCCTTGATGCCATCCCTGATCTCCTCGTCAGTCTTATGGGTGCCCTTGGGTAGCCTGAGCGCCTTCTGGACATCCTCCAGCGAGAACTGGCCAGCCTTTTCGATGACCAGGTGCCCGTTCAGGGTGTCCCAGTTGATGATCTCGCCGGGGCCCAGGCCGAATTGCCGCATGACGCTCACGGGAATGGACACCTGCCCTTGGGCTGTGATCCTGGATTGAGCAAGGCTCATGGTTTACCCCCCATTCATTACAAGGTTAATCCATTACCCCCGCAATGCAAGAGTTCTGACTACGGGTTCCAGTTTCTGGCCTGAACCCGGGTTGTTTAGGCCACGCTGTGGCCGCAGGGATCGTCGGTTCCTTCTTCGGGAGGCTCCGGCAGGACCACCCGCCGCAGCCGGGCGTTCAGCCCCAGCACGGCGAAGTCATGGACGAGGTGCATGCGGGGCGGCGGCACCAGGGCCGATGGCAGCTTCCCCGCAGGCAAGCGCCCCATGGGGCGGTACAATGGCGGTTTGCGCCCGCACGGAGCCCCATGTTCGACAGCCTTTCCCAGAAGCTCAGCCAGGCCATGAAGGCCCTGCGGGGCGAGTCCAAGCTCACGGAATCCAACCTTGAGGGCGTCCTGCGGGAGGTCCGCATGGCCCTCCTGGAGGCGGATGTCCACGTGGCCGTGGCCCGGACCTTCCTCCAGCGGGTGAAGGAGAAGGCCCTGGGCCAGGATGTGCTCCAGGGGCTGAACCCCGCCCAGGCCTTCATTGACATCGTCCACCGGGAGCTGGTGGAGATCATGGGCGGCGAGGCGCCGGAGCACCCCATCGCCTTCGCCTCGAAACCGCCAACCATCGTGATGATGGTGGGCCTGCAGGGCGCCGGCAAGACCACCACCTGCGGCAAGCTGGCCGTGTTCCTGAAGAAGCTGGGCCGGTCGCCCCTGCTGGTGCCCGCGGACGTCTACCGGCCCGCCGCCATCGAGCAGCTGCACGTGGTGGCCAAGGAGGCCGGCGTGCCTTCGTTCCACACGGCGGAGACGGATCCCGTCGCCATCTGCAAGGCCGCCGTGGCCGAGGCCCGGGTGAAGGGCTGGGACGTGGTGGTGCTCGACACCGCCGGCCGCCTGCACCTGGACGAGACCCTCATGGAGGAGCTGGCCCGCATCAAGGCCACGGTCTCCCCGGATGAGATCCTTTTCGTGGCCGATGCCATGACCGGCCAGGACGCCGTCCGCAGCGCCTCGGCCTTCCACGAGAAGCTGGGCATCACCGGCGTGGTGCTCACCAAGGCCGATGGCGACACCCGCGGCGGGGCGGCCTTCAGCATCAAGCAGGCTACGGGTACGACGCTCAAGTTCGTGGGCGAGGGCGAGAAGCTGGAGGACTTCCAGCGCTTCCACCCGGACCGCATGGCCCAGCGCATCCTGGGCATGGGCGATGTGCTCACCCTCATCGAGCAGGCCAAGGAGAAGCTCGACGAGAAGGATGCCGAGGTGATGGCCCAGCGCCTGGCCAAGAACCAGTTCACCCTCGAGGACATGCGCAAGCAGTTCCAGCAGGTGAAAAAGCTGGGCTCCATGAACAAGATCCTGGGCATGCTGCCGGGGCTGGGGCAGATGAAGGACCAGATCGCCCAGGTGGCCACGGACAAGCGCCTGAACCACATGGAGGCCATCCTGAACTCCATGACGCCGAAGGAGCGGGCCAACCACAACCTGCTGGACGCCAAGCGCAAGCGCCGCATCGCCGCGGGCTCCGGCCGGCCGGTCAGCGAGATCAACCAGCTCCTCAAGCAGTACGTCGAGGCCAAGAAGATGATGGGCCAGATGAACGATCCCCGGTTCATGAACCGCATGCAGCGCATGGCCGGGGCCATGAAAGGAAAACTCCCGTTCTGAACAGGAACGAGGGGGGACCGCCCGGCCGCTTCATCCCCCCTCAGGCACCCCCACGTGGTGTCCGGGCAAAGCCCGATCACCACGCCTGCGTTTTTCCCTTGGGCCGTTCCGGCCCCCGCGCTACACTGGCGTGCTCAGGGAGTGTCCATGCTGTCCATCCGTCTCGCTCGCAATGGTGCCAAGAAGCGGCCCTTCTACCACATCGTCGTCTCCGAGAACGACAGCATCCCCACCGGCCAGGCCGTGGAGGTGCTGGGCTTCGTGAACCCCATCGCCACTTCGGGCGAAGCGGTCCGCATTGATGCCGAGAAGGCCAAGGGCTGGCTGGCCAAGGGCGCCCGCCCTTCCAAGACCGTCCTCGACCTGTTCAAGAAGAACCAGATCCTCTGACCGGTTTCCCTTTCCGCGAAAGCCGGGCCCGGGTCCGGCTTTTGTCGTTCTTCCGCCAGGAGTTCCCATGGACCTCGAAGCCTTCCTGGGCGATGTCATCACCCCCCTGCTGGACCATCCAGAGGCCTTCCGCGTCGAGATCGCCAGCGAGGGCCGGAAGCGCGACATCCTGGTCCATGCCGCCCCCTCGGACCGCGGCCGCATCATCGGCAAGCATGGGCGCATGATCAGCGCGCTCCGCACCCTGTGCCGCACCGCGGGCGACAAGGCCGGCCTGAGCGTGAGCCTGGAACTGGACGACGAGGACGGCGCACCGGAGGCCTGAATGCTGCTCGCCGGCCACCTCGCCAAGGTCCAGGGTCTCAAGGGCGAGTTCCTCTTCCACGCCGTGATGGACGATCCGGCCCGCCTGGAGGGCATGGCCGGGTTGCTGCTGGCGCCCCCGCAGCTGGACCTGGAGCGCGGCGAGCCGGCCCCGCCGGCCCGTTCCGCGGTCGTGCGCCGTTTCCGCTGGCACCAGGACCGCCCCTGCCTGGCCTTCGAAGGGGTGCCGGATCGCACCGCCGCCGAGCCCTTCAAGGGCTGGGCGCTGTGGATGCCCGAAGCGGGAGCCGCACCCCTGGAGATGGGCGAAAGCCGCCGCCATGACTGGATGGGCTGCGAGGTGTACGTCGGCGGCCGCCTCGTGGGCGAGGTGCTGCGCCTCGATCCCACCCCCATGGGCTACGACATGGTCATCCTGCGCGACCTGCGCCCCGGCCGCACGGGCCAGCGCGATGTGCCCTACATCAAGGCCTGGTGGAGCCTCGACCTGGCTCACCGCCGCCTGGACCTGGATCCGCCGGCCGGGCTTCTGGATGTGGATCTGCCGGAATGACGAAGGGCCCATCCGGTGGATGGGCCCTTTGCGATGAGGCCGGTGGCCTACTTCCCCTGATTCCCCTGATTCCCGTAGCGCTGCTGGTAGAACGCCTTGATCTTCTGGCGCTCCGCCTTGGAGAGCCCCTTCAGCCACTGGTGGTCGTCCATCTTGCGGGCGTCCGCGGTGACGCCGGGCAGCAGGGCTTCCGCCTCGGGCAGGAAGTCCATGTAGAAGGTCTTGGCCACTTCGTAGAAGCCATGCCACTGGGTGTAGTCCGGCCCCATCATGGCTGCGCCCATGCGCGCCCGGCGGCCCTGGTGGTGCCACATCTCGAAGTAGGTCCACTCGATCTTCTCGTCGAAGGGCGTGGGGGTGAGCTTCTTCGCGGCATAGAGCTTCGCCATGATCGCCTTGGCCGGAATGGCGAATTTGTTGTCGTAGAGATCCACCACCGCGTCGTACTGCGTGTACTGGTTCTTCACCCAGTCGGAGGCATGGCAGACGCTGCACACCTTCTGCATATCGGCGCGCTTCGCCTGCCAGTGGTCCAGCTTCTGGGAGACTTCCGGGCGCAGGGTCCAGCTGATGCGAGTGCCCACATCGTGGGTCGCGGGCAGGTCCGGCGTGGCCCCCATGTGGCAGGTGGCGCAGGTGGGCGCGGCGCTGTAGTCCTTGCCGAGAACCCAGTGTTTGGAATTCAGATTCATCTTTCCGATATTGGCGCGGTAGGCGATGCCGTGCTTGCTCTCGGCATAGATCTCAGCCTGGGGATGGTCGGGCCCCAGGTGGCACTTGCCGCAGTTCTCGGGTTCGCGGGCGATGGCGGCCGAGAAGGAATGGCGGCTGTGGCAGGCGGAGCAGCTGCCCCGCGACCCGTCGGGGTTGATGCGGCCGATGCCCGTATTGGGCCAGGTGGCCGCATCGAACTTCCCGCCGGGCAGAGGTTTCACCCGGCTGCCGTGACACTGGATGCAGCCGCTGTTGGCGGCGGGGACACCTTCGATCACCTCGCCCAGCACGTTGTCCAGGGAACCGAGAATGTCGCCCGCCTTGGCATGATGGCTGGCCTCGAACTCCTGAGTCTCCTTGGCGTGGCACCGGCCGCAATCCTTCGGAGATACCAGGACCGAGATGTGGAAGCCGTGGTGATCGAAGCCCGTGGGCGAGTCCTTCGCCGCCTGGTGGCACTCGTAGCAGCCGACCCCCTTCCTGGCGTGCGCGCTGCCCTGCCACTGTTCAGTGATCGCCTGGGTCACCATGGGACCGTGGCAGGCCAGGCAGGCCTGGGTTTGTGCCGACGGCACCGGGGCGCCCGCGGCCAGCCCGGGAACCCCGAGGGCCAGGAACAGGAAGGAAGGACGAAACAGGGATGGCATAACGGACCTCCTGGGAGAATGATTTAGGACACTTCGGTCCTATTTTATAGCCAATCTCCAGGTCCGCTTGCAAACCCCTTTTTTCAAAACAAATCAGAGCGAAAGGAGCGGCAGCAGGCCCAGCAGGGCCAGACCGCCGAGCAGCCCCAGGCACCAGAGGCCGGTCTTCCCCTTGGCGAAGGCGTAGGCGTAGATGCCCTTCACCAGGTTGTTGCTGGCGGCGCTCACGGCGATGCTGCATGCGGCCAGGTGAAAAGTGGTGTTGAGGCCCGCCGAATGGGTCATGCCCATGATGAAGGGCGTCACATCCGTCAGCCCCATCAGGGTGGCCACGGAGTACACGCCGCTCCGTCCCAGGTAGGTGACCGCGAGCTGCGTGACGATCAGCATCACGACGAACACGGCCGCGAAGAAGAAGGCGGCCCGGAGTTCCAGCGGGTTCTGCGGCTCGGCCGATTCCCGGGTGTCCTCCGCATCGGCATCGTGGAGGCGGTAGATGAACCAGCCACCGATCACAGAGGCGGCGGTGAGCCCCAGGAACCAGGGCGCCAGGGCCCAGGCCAGGGCCCGGTTGAACATCCAGACCAGGGCCAGGATTTTAAGATACATGGCTCCTGAAGCCACCACGATCCCCCCGGTGTACTCGTGGGGCCGGTGGCCGCCGGCGGCCCGCTTGGCCAGCACCACCGTGATGACGGTGCTGGAATAGAAGCCGCCGAGGACCGCCGAGAGGAAGATCCCGCCCCGGTCCTTGAAGGCCTTCAGCAGCAGGTAGCTCGCGTAGGACACGCCGCTGACGGCCACCACCACCAGCCAGGTCTTGAACGGGTTGATCCGGAAGAGGCCGATGTCCCGGTTGGGCACCATGGGCAGGATCACCGCCGACAGCAGCAGGAATTTGGTGAAGGCGGCGACCTCCTCGGGCCGGATCCGCTGGGTGAGCCCCTCCAGGGCCTCCTTGAGTTCCAGCAGCAGGAGGCTCACCACCACCAGGGTGCAGGCGAACCAGAGGTGGCCGGCATGGACCAGGGCGCCCACCAGGTACACCAGCAGGCCCGAAAGCTCCGTGGTGATGCCTGCATCCGTCGTCTGCTGGAGCTTGTGGAAGTAGGACACCAGCATGAAGGCGCCCACCACCAGGAAGCCCAGGAGCATGCCGAATGGGTTCCCGTTCGACAGGAGGGACACCACATAGCCCACCAGCCCGATCAGCGGGAAGGTGCGCACGCCGCCGAAAACCCGCTTCCCGCCCCGCTTCAGCTCCTCCCGCTCCAGCCCGATCAGGAAGGAGAGGAAGAGCACCAGGCCGAGGTTCAGCGCCTCGGGTGGGATGGCGGACAGCAGCTGGTTGAGCACGCCGGACCTCGGAAGGAAAGGATGGACCCCAGGGTGCGCCTTTCCGCTTCGCTCCGGAAGGGGTTCTCAGACCCCTGCGGCCTTCAGGGTGAGCAGGAACTGCTGGATGCCCTCCAGGAGCATCTCGACGGCCATGGCCGTGAGGATCAATCCCATCAGGCGCTCGAAGGCCATGGTCACCTGCTCTCCCAGGAAGTCGGAGATCTTTTCGGCAAATCCCAGGACGACCGCCGAGACCGCCATGGCCACCGCGAGCGCCGCCATCCATTCGCCCATCCGGCCCGGTTCCCGGGAGACCAGCAGGAGCACCGTGGCGATGGCGGAGGGGCCCGCGATGAAGGGGACCGCCAGAGGCACCAGGAAGGGCTCGCCATGCACCCGGTAGCCCGATCCCCCATCCGGATGAGGGAAGATCATCTTGAGGGCGATGAGGAAGAGGATCACCCCGCCGGCGATGCCCATGGACGTATCCGTGAGGTGCATGAGCGCCAGCACCCGCCGCCCGAACACCATGAAGAACAGCAGGATCGCCGAGGCGAAGAGCAGTTCCCGGAGGATGATCCGCCGGCGCCGGGACGGATCCACCTGGCGGAGCAGCCCCACGAACAGGGGGATGTTGCCCAGGGGATCCGTCACCAGCACCAGCAGGATGACGGCAGAGACGAAGGTGGAGTGCATGGGCCGGCCGGGACCGCCTAGTGGAGATCCAGGTCGTAGGGCAGCCGGGCGTAGACGCCCTGGGGATCGTTCAGGGAAGAGAGCATCTCGAACTGCCGCTTGAGATCGCCCACCAGCACATCCACAGGACCGGCCTTGGCCAGTTTCTGCGGCTTGCCCTGGAGGATGGAACGGAGCATCTCCTTGAACGGATCCGGCGTCACATCGGGGCCGGTCACGTAGTAGTCGTTCCCCACCTTGGCCAATTTCGCCGCGTAGCGTTCGGCCGCATCCAGGCCGCCGATCTCGTCCACCAGACCCAGCTTCAAAGCCTCCTGGCCGGACCACACGCGGCCCTGGGCGATCTCCTGGACGGACGCCTTCGACAGTTTGCGGCTGTCGGCGACCCTGGTGATGAACTGGTCATAGATGTGGTCCACGATGCCCTGGATGCGGGCCAGTTCGAAGTCCGTCTTGGGACGGGTGAGCGTCATGGGATTGGCCAGCTTGGCGGTCTCCACCGAATCCCAGGTGATCCCGTGGTCGTTGGCCAGCTTCTTCACATTGGGCAGCAGGCCGAACACCCCGATGGACCCGGTGATGGTGCCCGGCTCCGCGAAGATGCGATCTCCGTAGGTGCTGATCCAGTACCCGCCCGAGGCCGCCAGATGGCCCATGGAGATCACCACCGGCTTCACCTTGCGGGTGAGGATGACCTCGCGCTGGATCAATTCGGAGGCGGTCACGCTGCCGCCCGGGCTGTTCACGCGCAGAACCACGGCCTTGACCGTGTTGTCCAGGCGCAGCCGGCGCAGCTCCCGGCTGAGGCTGTCGCCACCGACCTGGTTGGGCTTGCCTTCGCCATCCACTATCTCGCCCTCTGCCACCAGCACGGCGATGCGGTTGTGGCCCTGCGGGGCCTCTGTGGGGATCTCCGCATAGGTGGACAGGGCGATCTGGGGGAAATCCCGATCGGTCGGCTTGCGTCCCACCAGGGCCTTCAGCGCATCCAGCACCTGGTCGTAGGGAGCGACCTTGTCCACGAGGCCCGCCTGCAGGGCCTCCTGGGCTTCGAGCGTCCCCTTCTCATCCGCCAGGGCCTGGATGGCCTCGGGCGTGATGTGGCGATCCTTCGCCACGCTGGCTTTCCAGTCGCCCCAGAGATCATCCAGGAGCTTCTGGACCTGCTCCCGGTTGGCGTCACTCATCTTGTCGAGGATGTAGGGCTCCACAGCGCTCTTGTACTTGCCCACGCGGGTGACCTGGACCTCGATGCCGTATTTCTTGAACGCATCCCCGTAGAACATGGGCTCGCTGGCGTAGCCATTGGCCTCCACGCTCCCGAAGGGGTTCACATAGACTGTGCTCGCCCCGGCGGCCAGGTAGTACTCCCGCTTGCCCCAGCCCATGTTGTAGGCGATGACAGGCTTCTTGGCCTTGAAGCGCTGGATGGCCTCGCGCAGCTCCCGCAACTGGGCGGGCCCGGCGGACTGGAGGTTGCCCGTGAGGAACAGGCCTGCGATGCGGTCGTCCGTGGCGGCCCGGTCCAGGGCGTCAATGGCGGCGGGCAGGGACTGGTTGCGGTTGATGCCACCCGACAAGGCCATGCCGAGCGCCTCGCTGGGATCCGGATCATGGGGCGCATCCACGAGGCTGGTGTCCAGGTCGAAGACCAGCACCGCCCGGCGGGGCACCGTGGGTTTGTTCGAGGCGCCGATGGCCGCCACGATCCCGAAGAACAGCACGCAAGCCACCCCGCCGGCCACCACCAGGGCCAGCAAGGCAGCGAAGAAGGTTTTGAAAAAATCCTTCATATCAATGGCTCCATGGATTGCCTGACAGGATGCCATGAATCGCCCATCCCTGCTCTGGCCGCGCCTCGCACGCGGGAGGCTTTCCCTGGCGAGGTTCGGGTTCGGGCAAATCTTGACTTGATTGGTAAGCTTTTAGTTCAGGAGGTTGAGACTGTGTCTAATTATCCAGAATTGATGGTCGCGCCCATGCGCCAGGAACTGGTGGAGCAGGGCTTCCGCCAGCTCATGACTCCGAGCCAGGTGGACGAGGCCCTGCGGCAACCCGGCACCACCCTGCTGGTGGTCAATAGCGTGTGCGGCTGCGCGGCAGCGGGGGCGCGGCCTGGTGTCCTCAAGGCCCTCCGGGACCACGGCCTGGCGTTTGACCAGCTCGTGACCGTCTTCGCCGGCATGGAGCAGGAAGCCACCGCCCAGGCCCGGACGTATTTCGAGGGCGCCCCGCCCACCAGCCCCCAGGCCGCCCTGTTCAAGGACGGCGAACTGGTCCACCTGATGCAGCGCGCGGATTTCCTCGGCCAGGCCCCGGAGCAGATCGCCGCTCACCTGGCCACCGCCTATCACGAGCTTCTCGCCGGCGCTTGAACCGCGCCCATCCGGCCCGGCCCCGAGGTAGCCTGGAGCCATGGCCAAGCCGCTCGCCCATTTCAAGGTTGTGGACCTCTCCTGCGTGCTCGCCGGTCCCTTCGCCACCCAGCTCCTGGCCGATCTCGGTGCGGAGGTGCAGAAGCTCGAACCCCCTGGCGGCGATCCCACCCGCGGCTGGGGCCCGCCCTTCGAGCGGGGTGAAACGGGCGAAAGCGCCTACTTCCGCTGCGCCAACCGGGGCAAGCGGTCCCAGGTGGTGGACCTCCATACCGAAGAAGGCAAGACCTGGCTCTTCGACCTCCTGAAGGACGCGGATGTCCTGGTGGAGAACTTCCGCCAGGATTCCGCCGATCGGCTGGGGCTCACCTGGAAGCGTCTGCATGCGAAATTCCCCAGACTGGTCATGGCCTCCGTGCGCGGCTTCGCCTCCGATGTCGCGGCCTCCCGGCGGGCCGGCTATGACTTCATTCTCCAGGCCGAAAGCGGGTGGATGGCCATCACGGGGGAACCGGATGGCCGGCCCATGAAGGTCGGCGTGGCCCTGGTGGATGTGCTGGCCGGACTGTACTGCGCCAACGGCATCCAGGCCGCCCTGTTGCACCGGGAACGCACCGGCGAGGCCCGCCACATCGAGGTGCCCCTCATGGAGGCGGCCTTGGCGGGCCTGGTGAACGTGGCCGCGGGCGCCCTGATGACCGGCCAGCCGCCGAAGCGCTACGGCAACGCCCATCCGCAGATCGTGCCCTACCAGTCCTTCCGCTGTCGCGATGGCGAGGTGGCCATCGGCGTGGGCAGCGACCGCCAGTTCGAGGTCCTCGCCCTCTGGCTGGGCCTGGATCTCGAAGCCCGGCCCGAATGGCGACGGAACCGCGGCCGTGTGAAAGACCGCGAAGAAGTCGTGGCCCTCATCGAGGCCCGCACCCAGGTGGGCACCGTGGATGAAGTTCTGGCCTTCTGCGAGGCCCACGCCATCCCCGCCAGCCGGGTGCGGAGCGTGGACGAGGTGCTCTTCCGCAAAGGCGGCGACCTGCACAACCTGCTGCAGCCGCTCTACGACGAAACCACGGGCACCATGATCCCCATGCTCGCCAGCCCCATCCTCCTGAATGGCGAGCGGGCCTGCGCCTCGCAGCCTCCCCCCCGGTGGACGCCGTGAAACCAGCCCCCCGCCTCCAGCCCCTGAGTGCCTCCCTGCCCGGCGGCTGGGTGGAAGTGCGCCTCCGCCAGGCCTGGCCCTTCGTCGTCGGTCCCGCGCTGGCCCCCATGACCCGCCTCCTCTGCGTGGAACGGGAGATCCTCGTGCTCGGCTGCTGGGATCTCAGCCGCATCGCGCCGCTCCGGGAAGCCTCGGCCGCGGCCTGGCCGGACATGCGGGCGCGCATCCGCCGCGCCCTTGGCATCACCCTCATGGGCCTGCAGGTCGTTCCCTGCAATCCCCCACCCGAAGCGCCCGAAGCCGAGCCCCGCGATCCCGATCCCCTGCGGGGCGCCCTGGCCCTGCTCGACGCCCGCCGCCGCGAACGCGCGCGCCTGGGCCTCGATCCTGAGTAGCCCCTGGACGATCCGCCCCGGTTCCGCTACAGTCGAACCTTCGTCGGGGCGTGGCTCAGCCTGGTAGAGCGCTCGGTTCGGGACCGAGAGGTCGGAGGTTCGAATCCTCTCGCCCCGACCAGATAGATAAGGGGGGCGCCGCAGGTGCCCCCCTTATCTATCTGCACGAATGAGGATTCGAACCTCCGAGTGGGATCGCGGAGGCAGCGCGGGGCGCTGCCGGGAGCGAGACCGGCGGCTGGCCCAGCCAGACGTGGTTCGAATCCACCC
>JAKAMQ010000202.1 GCA_021812805.1 Acidobacteriota bacterium | reverse complement strand
ATAAGCTTTTCCTTCTGCGAATTCACCGCCCTGCGGCGGGTGTCTTCGCGGCCCGAGCACGCATCCGGAGCAGGCCATGAGCACGTACTTCCCGAAAGCCAATGATCTGAAGCGCCAGTGGTTCCTTGTGGATGCCACCGGGGTTCCCGTCGGCCGCCTCAGCAGCGCCGTGGCCGAGGTCCTGTCCGGCAAGAACAAGCCCACCTGGACCCCCTTCCTCGACACCGGCGACCACGTCATCGTCATCAACGCCTCCAAGGCGGTGCTGACGGGCAAGAAGGGCACCCAGAAGATGTACCGCCGCACCACCACCCAGCCGGGCTCCATGGTGGAGACCCGCGCCGAAGTGGTGCAGGCCACCTACCCCGAGCGGATCATCGAAAGCGCCGTCAAGGGCATGCTGCCCAAGGGCCCCCTGGGCCGGGCGATGTACCGCAAGCTGAAGGTGTACGCGGGCTCCGACCATGAGCACGCTGCCCAGCAGCCCCAGATCCTGACCATCCAGAAGTAGAGCAGAGGATCCCATGGCCATGATGACCCAGAACTACGGAACCGGCCGCCGCAAGAGCGCAGCGGCGCGCGCCTTCCTCCGCCCCGGCAGCGGCAAGATCACCGTCAACGGGCGCACCCTGGAGAGCTACTTCCCCAATGCCGTGCTCCGCATGATGGTGCATCAGCCCCTGGTGCTGGCCGATCTCGACGGCAAGTTCGACATGGCCATCACCGTGACCGGCGGCGGCCCCGCGGGCCAGGCCTCGGCCATCCGCATGGGCATCTCCCGCGCCCTGCTGAGCTACAACGAGCAGCTCAAGTCCCTCCTGCGCGGCGCCGGCCTCCTGACCCGCGATCCCCGCATGAAGGAGCGCAAGAAGCCCGGTCAGAAGGCCGCGCGGCGCCGGTTCCAGTTCAGCAAGCGCTAGTCCGTTCCAGGAAGGGGGATCCTCGGATCCCCCTTCCGTTTTCCACCGGTCCGCATCCGCGGACGATTCGGGCGGAGGGGATCCAACCCTTTGCCTTCCATCCCACCCGCGGCACCTTCGATCCGCCGCTTGAACCGGGAGGCCAGCATGGCTGCCATCCAGATGAAGGAACTCCTCGAGGCCGGTGCCCACTTCGGGCACCAGACCAAGCGCTGGAATCCCAAGATGAAGAAGTACATCTTCGGGGCCCGCAACAGCATCTACATCATTGACCTGCAGAAGACCCTGCGCCTCTGGAACCAGGCCGCGAACTACCTGACCAAGGCCGCCGGCGAGGGGAAGAGCTTCCTCTTCGTCGCCACCAAGCCCCAGGCTCAGGAGCTGATCGCCGAGCAGGCGCAGCGTTGCGGCGCCTTCTACGTGAACAACCGCTGGCTGGGCGGCATGCTCACCAACTTCTCCACCATCAAGAAGAGCCTGGAGAAGTTCCGCGACATCGAGGCCACCCTGGCGGATCCGGCCCGCACCGCCCTGCTGTCGAAGAAGGAACTGCTCACCCTCGATCGCACACGCCTGAAGCTGGAAGCCTCCTTCCACGGCATCCGCGACATGCGCGCCCTGCCCGATGTCATCTTCGTCATTGATCCCCATCGCGAGGACATCGCTGTCACCGAAGCCAAGAAGATCGGCATCAAGGTGGTCGGCATCGTGGACACCAACTGCGACCCTGACATGGTGGACTACGTCATTCCCGCCAACGACGACGCGATCCGCTCCATCCTGCTCTTCTCCGAGCGCGTGGCGGATTCCATCCTCGAAGGCCGCCAGTCCTTCCGGGACAAGGGCGACAGCGACGAGATGAAGAAGATGATGGCTGAAAAAATGGAAGTGGAAGGCTAGGAGCGAACCATGGCATTCACCGCCCAGGATGTGAAGGCGCTGCGCGAGAAGACCGGCCTCGGCATGATGGACTGCAAGAAGGCCCTCGAAGAGAACAACGGCGAGATGGAAGCCGCCATTGAATGGCTGCGCAAGAAGGGCCTCGCGGCCTCGGCCAAGAAGGCGGACCGCATTGCCGCCGAAGGCATCGTCGAGGCCTACATCCACCCCGGCGGCCGCGTCGGCGTGCTGGTCGAGGTCAACACCGAGACCGACTTCGTGGCCCGCAATGAGGCCTTCCAGCGCATGGTGAAGGAGATCGCCATGCACATCGCCGCTGCCGATCCCGCGCCCCGCTTCGTGACGAAGGACGAGGTCACCCAGGATTTCCTCGATACGGAAAAGCGCATCGCCACGGAGCAGGCGCTGGCCACCGGCAAGCCCGCGAACATCGTCGAGCGCATCGTCGAGGGCAAGATGAACAGCATCTTCAAGGAGGTCTGCCTCCTCGAACAGCCCTTCATCATGAACCCCGATCTCACGGTGCAGCAGTACCTCAGCCAGAAGACCGCCGAGATCGGCGAGAAGCTCAGCATCCGCCGCTTCGCGAAGTACGTCATGGGCGAAGGCCTGGAGAAGCGCAGCGAGAATTTCGCCGCCGAAGTCGCCGCCGCCAAGTAGGCCGTCCCCCGCTACAAAAAGGGCGGCCGTTCCGGCCGCCCTTTTTGTAGGGTTAGTACCGACCCGCGTTCGGAGCCCCCCATGAAATTCAAACGCATCCTCCTCAAGCTCTCCGGCGAGGCCCTCATGGGCGAGCAGAAGGGCGGCATTGATCCGGCCGTGGTCTCGATGGTCGCGGACCAGGTGAAGGAGATCCGGGCGCTGGGCGTGGATGTCGGCCTCGTCATCGGCGGCGGCAACATCTTCCGCGGCGTGGCCGGGGCGACCAAGGGCATGGACCGCACCACCGCCGACCACATGGGCATGTTGGCCACCATGATCAATGCCCTGGCCCTGCAGGATGCGCTGGAGCAGAAGGGCGTCCACACCCGCACCCTGTCCGGCCTGGAGATGCCCAAGGTGGCCGAGAACTACATCCGCCGCCGCGCCACCCGCCACCTGGAGAAGGGCCGCGTGGTCATTTTCGGCGCGGGCACCGGCAACCCCTACTTCAGCACGGACACCGCGGCGGCCCTGCGGGGCAACGAGATCGGGGCGGAAGTGGTGATGAAGGCCACCAACGTGGATGGGGTGTACAGCGCCGATCCCAAGAAGGATCCCGCCGCCACCCGCTTCGAGCGCATCACCTTCCAGGAGGTGCTGGAGAAGGGCCTCAGGGTCATGGATGCCGCGGCCATTGCCCTCTGCATGGAGAACCGCCTGCCCATCCTCGTTTTCGACATGCACAAGCCCGGCAACCTGGTGGCGGCGGTGAAGGGGGAGCCCGTCGGCACGCTGGTGTCCTGACCTGAACGAGGGGGAACCGCCTGCTCGCCTTCGGCTCGCGATGTCCCCCCTCGTGCACCCCCACATGGTGTCCCGGCCATGCGGGACACCCCGTCTGAATCCAGGGGATGCCCCCTGCGCGTTGAAGCACGCCCATGATGGGGAAACCCGTCACACTGGACTGAGGATCTCCGATGCGCGCCTTCCCCGCCCTTCCCGATGCCACGGTCCTCGCGGAGCCAGAACTCCTGGAGGCCTTCCGTCACGATGAATCCCACATCGTGGGGTGTCTCCCTCTGGCGGTGGTACGGCCCCACGGGCCGGCGGCACTCCGGGAGCTGGTGCGGCTGGCGAAGGCCGAGGGCTTCGGCCTGGTCCCGCGCGGGGCCGGGACCGGCAAGGCCGGAGGCTGCATCCCCACCGCGCGCACGGTCGTGGTGGATCTCTCCGCCTGGCCCGGGAGCCTGTCGGTGAGCCCTCAGGATCTCAGCCTCCAGGCCCCGGCCAGCGCCCTGCTGCGGGAGGTGAAGGCCGCGGCCTCGGAAGCCGGCTTCTTCTACCCGCCCGATCCCAACTCCTGGGAAAGCTGCGCCCTCGGGGGCACCCTGGCCACCAATGCGGGCGGTCCCAATGCCTGCAAGTACGGCATGACCCGCCACTGGGTGCTGGGGCTGGACGTACTGCTTGCCGATGGCGAGATCCACCGGTTCGGGATCCGCAGCGTGAAGGCCAACGCCGGGCCGAACCTGGCGCAGCTGTTCCTCGGCAGCGAGGGCATCTTCGGCCTCATCCTGGGCGCCACGCTGCGCCTGACGCCGAAGCCCCGGGACTATACGACCCTCCTGCTGCCCGTGAAACGCTGGATGGACCTGCTGGACCTGCCCGGCCGCCTTTCCGCGGCGGGCTTCCTGCCCAGCGCCTTCGAGTTCTTCGATCCCGCGGTACTGGCCGAACTGCGCGCCCACGGCCCCGAAGAGGCCCGCCGCCTGCCGGGCGAGGCCCTGGCCATCCTCGAATTCGACGAGCGGGGCTGCACCTCGGATGACTTCCTCGAAGCGCTCGCGGATCTGCTGGGGCCCGTGGCCGATGGCCTGGAGATGGCCTCCGACGCCCGCCAGCGCGAGGGCATCTGGGCCGTGCGCCGCATCACCAGCGCCTTCCTCAAGGAGCGCCACCCCAAGAAGGTGAGCGAGGACATCGTCGTGCCCCGCAGCCGTCTGCGCGAGTTTTTCGAGCGCCTGGAAGGCACGGGCATCCCCGCCGTCAGCTACGGCCACCTGGGCGACGGGAACCTGCACGTGAACCTGCTGGCCGCCAGCGACACCGCGCCGGCGGCGCTGGAGGCCCAGCTCATGACCCTCTTCCGCCTGGCGACGGAGCTGGGCGGCACCCTCAGCGGCGAGCACGGCATCGGCCTCGCCAAGCGCGATGCCTTCCTGGCCCTGGCGGAGCCCGGGCATATCGAGACCCTGCGCGCCCTCAAGCGGAGCCTGGATCCCGCGGGCATCTTCAATCCCGGCAAGGTCATCTGAGCCTGCGCCGGTTCAGGGTTTGGCCCGGTGCTTCAGATGGTCGGCGATGAACCAGGCGAGGCCCGCGAGCAGCAGCGCGCCGATGACCGCATCCAGCCGGTGGAAATAGGCGCCGAGGGTATCCCACTTCTGGCCGAGCTTGTAGCCCACCCAGGCCAAGCCGAGGCACCAGGGCAGGCTGCCCAGGAAGGTGTAGAGGTGGAAGCGGGTGCGGTCCATCCGCGCGATGCCCGCCGGAAGGGCGATGAAGGTGCGCACCACGGGCAGCATCCGGCCCAGG
>JAKAMQ010000024.1 GCA_021812805.1 Acidobacteriota bacterium | reverse complement strand
GGAGGTCTGGTCAATGCCCGCGTCATCCGCCAGCTTCTTGATGCGGTAGGGGACTTCGCCGTAGTCCGCCTCGGAGGGCATGATCTTGACCAGCGCCTCGATCCGCTTGTCCTCCTTGGCGACTTCCTCGCGCAGCTTTTCATAGCTGGCCTTGAGGAGCTTGCCTTTGTCCACGGCCGCTTGGAGCGTCGTGATATCGGCCCGCGTTGCCGCCAGATCGGACCGCTTGCCGCCAAGCAGGAAGAAGACCAGCGCGGCCACGACAATACCCGCCACGGCGCCCACCAGGATCTGTTTCTGCAGCTGGGAATTCATGGGCTACCTCAGACGGCGTTCTGGAGGTCGAAGGAGATGGTGAATGCCAGCGACCCGTTCGCGATCTTGTTGGCATGCGGGTACTGGATGTTCTTGAACCAGCGGCTGCGGGACTGGAGATTCACATAGAAGGCATTGATGGCCTCGAAATTCCGGCTCTCTCCATTGATGGTCACGCTCATGCCGTGCTGGGTGACGGACTGGAACCAGACGTCATCCGGCAGGCTGTTGGCCAACTCCTCGAGGAAATGCACCGGAAGAGCCTGCTGGCGCTTCAGGTTGGTCATCACCTCTTCCTTCTTCTGCAGGGCCTCCTTTTTGGCCCGGAAGGTCTTTTCCAGCTGGTTGTAGGGGTCGTACTTCTTCTTTTCGATCTCCAGCGCGGCCTTCTTCTGCTCGGCCTTCACCAGCTCGTTGTTGAGCCACGCGTAGTAGATCCCGCCCGTAGAGGCAAGCAGGATGCCCACCACCAGGCCCGCGATGGGGATCGCCGAACGTCCGGCTGCATCTCCACCCGCATAGACCTGGACGGGCTCGGCGGCTTGCTTCACGCTACCCTTTTTGGCCCCCGCGGAGGCCAGGGCGTCACCCAGCAGGTTGATTTTGATCATCGGTCCCCCACTTGACGCAAGGCCAGCCCGACCACGACAGCCGCGGCACTGCCAAGTTCCCGGACCACCTCCGGATCCTCGGTGCGCCCATCCATCTCGACGAGCTGGAATGGATTGAATCGGTCAATGGACACCCGGAGACGATCCGCCAGCACATCAACCAGCCCGTGAACCTGGGATCCCCCCCCCGCCAGAAGCACGCGGTCGAGGCGATCCACCTTGAAGCTGCTCTTGAAGAAGTCGAGGGTGCGGCTCAGTTCATCCGCGAATGCATCCGACACCGCATTGATGGAGGGCTGCACTTCCTCCGGGTTCCTGCCCTCTGCGGCCTGGCCGCGCTTGAGCAGCTCGGCGGCTTCGCGGCCAAGCCCCCAGTCCTCCATGAGCTTCTCGACGTAGCGGCCGCTCCCCCAGGTCATATCGCGCCAGAAGACGGACTTCCCGCCGACCATCATGGTCAGGTTCGTGAAGGTGGCTCCGAGATTGACCAGGGCCACCACCTCGTCGCGGCCAGCTCCCATGGAATTCATTTCATAGGCATTCTGGAGGGCGAAGACATCCACATCCACCACCCGGGGAACACATCCGGCCTGGGCGACGCAACTGATGTAGGACTCCAACTTGTCCTTGCGGCAAGCCACCAGGACCACGTCCATGTTGCCATCCTGGGCCCGTTCCTCGATCAGGTCATAGTCGAGCGCGTAGGAATCCAGGCCTTGGCCGGCCGGGAAGAAGCTTTCGGCCTCCCAACGGACGGATTCCGCCAACTCCGCAGGGCTCATCAGCGGAAATGTCACTTTCTTGACCATCACCTGCTGACCCGACACGGAAATCGCCATGTCCTTGGCTTTGATCTTGTGCTCCGCGAGCACTTGCCGGATGGCCGAGGCCACGGCGTTCCCATCCATGATGTCGCCGTCCACGATGGCGTCGGACGGGAGCGGGACGGAGCCCAGCTTCTGCAAGCGGAATCGCCTGGTAGCGCCCTTGCCGATCTGCTGCAATTCGCAGACTTTGACCGAACTGGAGCCGATATCCAAGCCGACAAGACTTTTGGTTTTTGATCCGAAAAGACCCACCGGACGCCTCATTAGGGAGATTAAGTAAGGGAAATGGTACCGCGTTGTGGATTGGCGTCAAGGCTAACGATATTCGCGTCAAGCTTCTTCGCGGCCGGATTCGATCAGAACCGCGGTGATATTGTCCTCCCCGCCGTTCTCCCGGGCCGTGGTAATCAGAGCTTCCACAGCGGCTTGGAGGTCCGGAGCCTGCGCCACAATGTCCCAGATCTGTGAATCACTCACCATGCCTGACAATCCATCCGAGCAAAGCAAAAGCCGGTCCAGTTCCCCAAGCTCGAATTCCTGGACTTCCACTTCCAGGTCTCCCCCGCTCCCCAGCGCCTGGGTGATGACATTCCGGAACGGGTGGGTCCGCGCCTCGGAGGGAGTCAGGATGCCGTTGGCTACCTGTTCAGCGACCCAACTATGGTCCCGGGTGAGCTGCTGGATGCCGTCAGGATTGAGCAGGTAGGCCCGGCTGTCGCCCACGTGGGCCAGCGTCACCTTGGATTCGTGCAGCAGGCAGGCGACGACGGTGGAACCCATGGTCTCGCGCTCGGGATTGCGCTGGATGTCGTCGGTGATGGCCTGATCAGCCAGGAGCAGGGCCGCTTTGAGCCGGTTGCCGTCGAAGCCCAGTCGGGTGTCGTACTCAAGGGGCCACGTCCGGTCCTTCTCTTGGGTTTCTTCCACAAATTGGGCCATCCGCTCGACCACGATGCGGCTGGCCACCTCCCCAGCCGCATGGCCACCCAACCCATCGGCAACCACGAACAAGCCCAGCCCCGGTTCAGCCAGATAGCTGTCCTCATTGTGCTTGCGCACGCAGCCCACATCCGTCAGTCCTGCGGTGCGAATCGCCATGGTCAGCCCTTTCTGGTGAAGCGGTTCCACAGTTCCTTGAGCTGATCCATCAGGCCCTGGGGAGGGACCGGGGCAGGTGCTTTGCCGCCTTCCGGACGCCCGGGCCTGGAGGCCGCACGGTGCGCGCGCAACTTGGGATGGTTGGGCGCCAGCGCGGCCGCTTCCTGGAGGTGCCGTTGGGAGCGGGCGGCCATGCCCAGCTGTTCAAAGTGGGTGGCGAGCTTGATGTGGCTCTCCACATCCTTGGGATTCAAGCGTACGGCGGTTTCCAGAGCCTTGACCGCCTGTCGGATGTCGCCCCCATCCTGCTCGATGACGGCCGCCAGCAGGGCATGGTACGCCGCCTTGGAGGCGTCCATCCGGATGGCGTAGTGGATCAAGGCCCGGGCCTGGTCCAGCTTGCCCGCAGCCAGGGCCTCCTTGGCCATGGCCGCCCAGTCTTCCGGCGTCCGCTCGTGCGCCGCCTCCTGCTCGCTGGGTGCCGCCGGTGTGGGTTTCTGGGCTGCGGGCTGGATGGAGGCCCGCTTGATCGGATCTTTCAGCATGCTGAAGGCTTCCGCCAGTTCCCGGAACCGGGCTTCAGCGGTCTCCTTTTCCGCGCCCATGAATCGGTCAGGATGCCAGCGTTTCGCCAGGCGGTGGTACGCCGCCTTGACCTCCTCGGGCGAGGCGTCGGGTGAAATCTCCAGCACTTCGAATGGATTCATGGGTCTTCCAGGGAGCGTCCGGGCCAGCATGCGGGAACAGTGCCAGAGGGGTGCTTAAGCATGGGATAGTAGCCTATTTCCATCCTGCATGCTGGCCCAGACCCGGGGTATTCCCGGAAGGCCATGGGCTCCAGGGCACCGCGCGGGATGGAAGATGCGTCAGCCTCCTGGCAAAGTAGAAGGTCCGGAGTGTGGCGATGGCCTTGAGCACGGCGATGGGTTGGCGCGAGGGGCTGGATTCCGGGGCCCTGTCCGCCGAAATCCTGGTCCGCCAATCTCTGGATCGGATCCAACGCCACGATGGACGGATCAAGGCGATCCTGAGCACCCATCCGGAACGCAGCCTTGCCCTCGCCCGCGAGGCAGACCGGCGTTTACGGGCCGGTGAGCGCACCCCCGTGCTGGGCCTCCCGGTCGTGCTCAAGGACAACCTCCATTGGAAGGGGACGCCGACCACCTGTGCCTCGCGGCTCCTCGATGGCTACCAGGCCCCCTATGACGCCACGGTCGTCGCCCGGCTGCTGGCGGCCGGGGCCATCCCCATCGCCAAGGCGAACATGGACGAGTTCGCCATGGGTTCCAGCGGCGAGTACAGCGCGTTCGGGGCCACCCGGAACCCCTGGGATGAGGCGCGCGTTCCAGGCGGCAGCAGCAGCGGTCCCACCGCCGCGGTGGCCGCCGGCTACGCCCCGCTGGCCCTCGGTAGTGATACCGGCGGCTCCGTGCGCCTGCCTGCCAGCTTCTGCAACGTCACCGCGCTCCGGCCCACCTACGGCGTCCTGAGCCGGTACGGACTCACGGCCATGGCCTCCAGCCTCGATCAGGTCGGGCCCGTCGGCATCTCCGCAGCCGACGTGGGCGCGGCGCTCCAGGTCATGGCCGGACGGGACCCCCTCGACAGCACCTCCGTGGACCTGCCCCGCGCGGGAGACCTCTTCCCCCTCCGGGCCGCAGATCTCAAGGGGGTGCGGATCGGCCTTCCCATCGAGTACTGGGGGCCGGGCCTCGAGACGGGTGTGCGAGGCACGCTGACGGCCGCCCTTGAGCGGTTCCAGGATCTGGGTGCCGAACTGCTGGACATCTCCCTGCCCCACACCCGCTTCGCCCTCGACGCGTACTACCTGCTTTGCACCAGTGAAGTCTCCAGCAACCTGGCCCGCTTCGACGGCATCCGCTACGGGAGCCGGGCCGCGCACCGGGGAGGGACCGCAGCAGAGATGATCGCCCAGACCCGCGATCTCGGTTTCGGTGCCGAGGTCAAACGGCGCATCCTTCTCGGAACCTTCTGCCTGTCCAAGGGCTATTACGAGGCTTTCTACCAGAAAGCATTGAAGGCCCGGACCCTCATCGCCCGGGATTTCCAGGCCGCGTTCGAGCAGGTGGACCTTCTGGCAACGCCCGTCAGCCCCGCCGTCGCCTTCCCCCTGGACGCCAGGACTGCCGATCCCCTCGCGATGTATCTTGCGGATGTATTCACGGTCCCCACCCCCCTCGCCGGGCTGCCCGCCCTGTCCATCCCGGCGGGGTTCTCGGAAGGCTTGCCCGTGGGCCTTCAACTGATCGCCCCGGCGTTAGCGGACACCCGTCTCCTGGAAGTCGCTCACCCCTTCCAGCAAGTGACCAACCACCACCTGCTCTCCCCCACCCCGTTCCCACAGGAGCCACCCCATGGCCTTTGACGTTGTCATGCCCCAGATGGGCGAAAGCATTGCCGAAGCCACCGTGCTGAAGTGGCACAAGAAGCCCGGCGACACGGTCGCCAAGGACGAGACACTCTACGAGATCAGCACCGACAAGGTGGATGCCGAGATTCCTGCACCGGCTGCGGGAACCCTGCTGGAGATCCTTGTGGACGTGAACCTCACGGTGCCCGTGGGCACTGTGGTGGCCCGGATCGGAGATGCCTCGGAGAAGGCCGCGGGCGCACCTGCTGCCGTCCTTGCGGCGCCTCCAGCCGCGGCCCAGGCCCCGCTGGCCGCGCCCATCCATCCCATGGACCTGGGGGATGACAACAGCCTGGAAGGCCGCCTGCGCACCAAGAGCAGCCCGCTGGTCCGCGAGATGGCCCGCCAGCATGGTGTAGACCTGAGCCGCATCCAGGGCACCGGCCAGGCTGGCCGGGTGACGAAGGAGGATCTCGAGGCCCACCTGGCCCAGGGGCCCGCCGCCCCGCTCTCCGCAGGCATCGCCCCCATCCTCCCCGCGATCCACGATCCTTCCGCGCCCACCCTCGGCCTCACGCCCGCGCTGGCCGTGGCCCCGGCCCCCGCTTTGCCCGCCTTCGCACCGGGCGAGCGCGTGAAGGTCGAGCCCATGAGCCGGATGCGGAAGATCATCGCCGACAACATGGTGGCCAGCCACCGCACCTCGGCCCACGTCTATACGGTCTTCGAGATCGACATGACCCACGTGGCTCGTTTGCGCAACAAGCACAAGCAGACCTTCGAGGGGCAGTTCGGCACCAAGCTCTCCTTCATGCCCTTCATCATGATGGCGGCGTGCAAGGCGCTGCGGGCCTACCCCATCGCCAACGCTTCCGTGGACGGCGACAACGTCGTCTACAAGCAGGACGTCAACCTCGGCATCGCCGTGAGCCTGGACTGGGGCCTCATCGTGCCCGTGGTCAAGAACGCAGACATGATGAACCTGGGGGGCCTGGCCCGCAGCCTCAACGACCTGGCCGAACGCGCCCGCACCCGGCAGCTCAAGCCGGACGAGATCAGCGGTGGCACCTTCACCATCACCAATCCGGGCGTCTACGGCGACACCTTCGGCTTGCCCATCATCAACCAGCCCCAGGTGGCCATCCAGGGCGTGGGCGCCATCGTCAAGCGCCCGGTCGTCGTCACCGGCCCCGACGGCACAGACTTCATCGCCATTCGCCAGATCATGTTCTCCAGCCTAGGCTTCGACCACCGGATCATTGACGGCGCCACCGGCGACCTGTTCATGGCCTTTGTCAAAAAGGAGTTGGAGACTTCGACCTTCGGCCTCGAGTAGCGGCCTCGCCCTCACGAGAAGGGGCGGCCACTCGGCCGCCCCTTCTTGCATAACCGAGGTGCCTGCGCCTATCCGGCCGTCTCCCGCACCATCTCGTGGTAGGTGGCATGCTCCCCCCGGAAGTAGAGCGGGATGATGCCCGTGGGGCCGTTCCGGTGCTTGGCCACGATCAGCTCGGCGTGGGGATCCGGTTCGTCCTCGGCCGCCATGGCCACCATCTTGCGGTGGATGAAGGCCACGATGTCGGCGTCCTGCTCGATGGCGCCCGAATCGCGAAGATCCGAAAGCTGGGGGCGTCCCCCTGTGCGGTGCTCCACTTCGCGGTTGAGCTGCGAGAGCACCACCACGGGAATGCCGAAATCCTTGGCCATGAGCTTGAGGCCACGGCTGATTTCGCCGATGCGGACAGCCTCATTCTGCTTGGCCCCGCGGCTGCCCTCCGGGCTGCTGAGGAGCTGCAGATAGTCAATGATGACGAACTCGATCCGACGGTTGTTCTGGCTCCCCTGCTTCAAGACCATGTTCTGGATCTGAGGCACGGTGATGGAGGCCTGATCGCAGATATAGAGCGGAAGGGTGGCCAGCTCCTGGCGGGAACTGAGCAGATCCTGAAGCCGGTGGGCGGCCCGGCCAGCCTGGATGTCCTTCATGTTCGTCTGGCTGTGCGCGGCGAGCAGGCGCAGGAAGACTTCCTCCTGGCTCATCTCCAGGCTGAAGAAGGCGCCGCAATGGCCCTTCCGCCCCTCCCGTCCCAGGGCGGAGCGCAGGATCCAGTTCAAGGCAAGGGCGGTCTTGCCGACGCCGGGGCGCGCGGCCAGCACGATGAGGTTGCCTGGCTGGAACCCTTGGGTGAGTTCATCGAAGCGCGGGAAGCCCACCCGGACTCCGGGTGACAGGCGCCCCTCCAGGCGCTCCTGAAGGCGCTCCATGGCCTCATCCGCCACGGCGCCCAGGCTCAAAAGTCCTCGGGCCTTGGCATCCCCCTGGGCCAGCAGAAAGAGCTCCTGGGCCGTCTGGTCCACGAGGATCTCCGGGGCTTCATCCTCTCCGGCAGCCTGCCGCACGAGCTGGGCGCCCAGGTGCACCAGCCGGCGCAACCGGGCCTTGCGGCGGATGACATCCGCCAGCACCTGGGGACGGCCCACATCCTCGCCCGCCAGCAATTCGATGAGGCCGGGGAAGCCACCCACCCGGTTGAGGTTGTCCTCCTGGTCGAGGGCGTCCTTGAGCGTGAGGGCGTTGACCTCGACCTGGGCTTCGAGCAGGCGGCGGAGGGCCCGGAAAACCGCGCGATGGCCCGGATGGACGAAATCCTCCTCGGCCAGCGTGAACACCACTTCTGCCGCCAGCATCTCCGCCCCGGGGGCGCAGCAGGTGGCGAGGAACGAGCGCTCTGCGTCAATGTCCTCCGGAAGACGCTCCGGTAGCCAATCCGCCATCAGGGCTCTCCCGCGGTCAAGGGAAAGGGGGAGTGTACCCGGCTCCCGTCACATCCACGAAAATGGGATTGGTCACGGCGATGGGGTAGATGCCCTTCATGATCTTGGCCCAGGGCGTGCCTGGCGCATAGGCGCCCGTGGTGGTGAGCGGCACCCCGGCCTCGACCACCACCCAGGCGCTCTTCCCGGCGGGGAGGGCCAGGTTGACCGTGGCGGTGCGGAGCCTGAAATCCGTGGCGGAGGCCGTGAAGCTGGCGAGCGGAACGGTCTGGACCACCCCATTCACGACGACCCGCACCTCATCCACCGGAACCCAATCCGGCGCATAGAGGGAAATGGACAGCGAAGCCGTGGTGACAGGCCCGGAGACCAGCCCGCCGGGGCCCACTCCGTTGAGGGTGACATCGAGGAAGGGCCCGGTGGAGGCCACAGCGGCGCCGGACTGGAGGGCCTTGAGCACCGGGCTCAGATCGCTCTGGTTCAGGGTGGCCGCGCTGCTGCCGAGGTCAAGGTAGGTGCGGGCCAGGCCCACGGGCGTATCCAGGCTGTAGCGGGCCGAGGAGAGGCCGAGGGCCTTGGTGAAGGCATTGGGCATCTGCTGGTTCAGGAGGCCGAACCAGTCGCGGCGCACCGCCAGGAATTCGTTGAACCAGGCCGTGGCGTTGGCCGGATCCGTGAGCGGAAGGGGGTTGCCGTTCGCGTCGGAGTACTCGCCGCGGAGCAGTTGCAGGGCATCGAAATCGCCCTCGTGCTTGCCCAGCGCCACTGGCCCTGTCTGGGTCCACCAGGCATTGACGCCGGTTCCGAGGGCGACCGTGGGATCGAAGCCCCGCACCGTGAAGAGGCCTGTGGGGCCGCACGGGCGCTGGATGACGTTGTAGGCCCCCTGGGCCTGGGTGATGAAATCGGCCAGCGTCCAGCCGGTCGAAGGCTGGGCCCCCCCGAACCGGGCGTTGATCGGCGCAGGCGTGAACAGCGCCGTGACATCGCCATCCCCCAGGGAGGACGAACGGGCGCCCACCACGAAGGGGTCGTTGCCGATGGGATCCCGCTGGGCATCCGAGATGGTCGGGTTGTTGGTGTCGAACTCCTTGCGGAAATCCGCCTGGAGGGCCACAGGATCCGTATTCTCGTCCTGTTCCGTGCGGGCCACCACATCCACGCCTTCGGCGAGAGCGGAACTCAGCATTTCGCCCGGATTCAGGCCGCCCGTAGTGACCTGGGTGGGATCGGGCAGATCGAAGCTGATCCACCCCGAAGGCAGGCTGGCCTTCACCACGACAAACTGGTGCTGGATGTCGGTCTGGCCGTCGTAGGCCAGGATCGGAATCGCATCGAGGTGGGAGAGGGGGCCGCGGGTGCCATAGGCCACATAGCTGCCGGGCGTGAAGTAGTCCGCTGCGGGGGCGTTGGTATAGGCGAAGGAGGTACCGAAGATCTGATTGCCGGCGCGGTACTGATAGGCGCCGACGTTGACGCCATAGATCTGCTTGACCTTGGTGACCGGATCGAAGAAGCCCGCCAGGGTTCGAGTCCGCTGCAGGTCCGGATCGGACGTCGTCCCGATCCCGGCCAGGGTGATCCTCAGCGGCTGGAGGCCATCGGACACACTCGCACCGGCTTCCCGCGTCGCAAAGACATGCCGGGTCAGTTTCTGGGAGATGATATTCCCCGTCGAATCAATCACGTCGCCGCGTTCGGGTGCCAAAGGTTCCGCGATCTGCCACGCCTGGGTATTCGATGGCTCGATGTAGGTGGCCAGATTGGGGCTGCTGGTATTCAGCAGGTTCGTGCCGAGGTAGAGGGTGTAGGACTGGTTCCGGTTCCGCGCAATGATCCGGTAGCGCTGCGTCTGGCCGGCATTCAGGGGATCCGGCACCGCCGGCAGGAGCATCTGGATCAGCGGCGTGGTTGCCATGGGGACTTCACCATGCTCGAACCACTCCACCCGCTCCAGGCTCCAGTGGGTCGGGTCGGCATCCGTGCTGGGATCCGCCGCGCTGCCCAGGTAGCGCTCGATCCGGTACTCCGTCTGAAGGGCCCCCCCCGGCAAGGCCGTCCCGAAGGTGGTGAAGATCACCGTTCCATAGTTGCCGCCGACCAGGCCGAGGTGCGCGGCGATCATGGCGTTGAAATCGGAGGTGGCCTGGGTAGGCACGACTGCGGACTGGCTGAATCCGCCTTCCACATAGAGCCTGCGGGTGTAGGTCAGGGATTGGCCATCCGCCAGGCTGGGAGCGGCAGGCCCGCCGACCACCAGCCGCGCCGGCACCCGGGGGCGGTCCTCCTCCAGGGCCGCCTGGGGATCCGAGGTGACCAGCAGATAGTCCTCGCCCACGGGCATCAGGCCGAGAGAGGCGTGGCAATCCAGTGTTTCGCCGGCGGATTCAGCGCCCATCAGGCCCACCATGGGCGCCTGCACGCTGGTGGTCAGCGGTGCGTTGAAATCCGATCCCGGAATCTCGACCCCCCAGTCGGTCACCGGCGCACCCGCGAAGGTCTTGGTGGCGGGCACGACGAAACGGTAGCCGCCGCCATGCTGGGAGAGGTAGTCGCCCAGGTTCTGGATGGGGAGGGTTCCCCCCGAGTGGTTGGTCACGGTGGTCGTCAGGGTGAAGAAGGAATCCCCCGTGCCGAGGGAGATGAGATGGTCCACCGTCACGCCGGTCACCCGGCCCTGGGCATCCACGGCCGCGCCGAGCTTGCCCTTGGGGTCCAGCAGGTAGCCCGTCATGTCGAGGGTGACATCGTTGGTGACCGGATCCTTGCCGGGCAGGAAGTGGTCGAACACCAGGGGCAGGTCCGGATCCTGGTTGACCACCGGACCGAGGCGCTCAAGCATGTCCGTGGGCATGGACACCCGCTTGTAGCTCTGATCCAGGGAAATTGACCCGATGTCCAGCACCGCGCCGCCGGAAGCAGCCCCGAACTGGCCTGTCTGGCTACCGAAGACCGCGCCATCCACGGCCATCTGGACGAAATCGTTCCCCAGGTAGAAATCCCCGGGACCGGCCGTGGCCTTGAGGCCGTTCACCCGATCGCCCCCCACAGCGGGAATTTCTTCCACGGCCAGGGCGGGACGGGTGACCCCCGTGGCCCGGAAGCAGCCCATCCCGCCGCCGGCGACCAGGATCAGGGCCAGGGAAGCGAGACGGCCAAACGGAAGAACGGGCCGGACAGGGCGGAGCGGGCTCAGGTTCATCAAGGCATCTCGTCAAGACAGGGTGTGCATGGGGCGAAGAGACAGGAAGGGTCTATGCTAACCCACGATGACGTTCTCCGCCTTCCTTCATCATGGCTGGCAGTCGAGGCGGGCCCTGCTGGCGGTCCTGGCGCTGCTCTTCCTGGGAGACTTGCTCTGGACGCTCGGAAGGTTCCCAGCCCTCACGCGCCATCAGGTATTCACCCCCGCCAGCCTCCCCGCGGGCCAGGATGCGGTGCTAATCCTGGGGGCGGGCGTCTACGGCCGCGGAGAACCGACCCGCATCCTCGAGGCGCGCCTGCGGACGGCCCTGGCGCTCTACCAGGCCGGCAAGGTGCGCTGGTTCCTGGTCTCGGGCGACAACCGTGAACCCTCCTACAACGAGCCCCAGGCCATGCGGCGCTGGCTGATCCGCCAGGGGGTGCCCCCCACGCGGATCGTCAGCGACTACGCGGGACGGCGCACCTGGGACAGCCTCCGGCGGGCCCAGGTGGTGTTCGGCCTCCGCCGGGTGGTGGTGGTGACCTCCGATTTCCACCTGCCCCGGGCCCTCTTCCTGGCAGATCACATGGGACTGGAAGCCCTGGGCGTCCCGGCCTCCACCGAGCACCAGCCCTTCTCGGCGCGACTGCGGTTCTGGGTCCGGGAGTACTTCGCCCGCCACCTGGCCCTTGTGGATGTCTGGTTCCCGCCCGATCCCCTCCTCGGCCCCCGGGAGCCCACCCCGGATGACTGGGAGCCTGCCCCGTGAGCCACCCCGCCGATGGCATTTTCCTGCTGGCCGCAGGGAGGCTGCCGCTGGGCCGCTATGGCGGGAGCCTGGCGGGCGTCGGGGCCGTGAACCTGGGCCTCGCGGCGGTCCGGGGCCTGTTGGCCGATCCCGCCCTGCCCCGGCCTGGAAAGGTGCTCTGGGGCATGGCCCGCAGCCACACCCAGGGCATGAACCCGGCGCGGACCCTGGCCCTCCAGGCTGGACTGCCTTTCGACACCCCTGCCTTCACCCTCAACATGGCCTGCGGTTCCAGCCTCCAGGCCGCGATCCTGGCCGCCCAGGATCTGCGCGCCGGCGCGCCGGCTCCCATTCTCGCGGGCGGCAGCGAGGCCATGTCGGATACGCCCCATCTGCTGCCGGGACTGCGCTGGGGGTTCCGCATGGGCCATCGGACCCTGCCGGATGTGATGCACCAGGATGGACTCCGATGCCCCGTGACCGGCCTGCTCATGGGTGAAACCATCGAACAGCTCGCGGCGAAGCGGGGAGTGCTCCGGGCCGACGCGGATGCCTGGGCCGCCGAGAGCCACCGCCGCGCCGCCGCGGCACACGCGGAAAGCGAGTGGCTGCCTCACCCGCGCCTGGACCACGATGAGTGCATCCGCCCCGGAACCACCCCCCGGGACCTGGCCCTGCTGCCCCCGGTCTTCGATCCGGCGGGCCAGGTGACTGCGGGGAATGCCTCCGCCCTGTCGGACGGCGCCGCGGCCCTGCTGCTGGCCCGGGGGGATCAGCTCGGCACAACTCCTCCTCTCGCCCGGATCCTGGGCTGGTCCGAAGCCGGCGTGGATCCCCTGGACATGGGCGAGGCCCCGGTCCCGGCCGTGCGCCGCCTGCTCGCGGCGCACGGGCTGCGGGTGGAGGACATCGCGCTCTGGGAACTCAACGAGGCCTTCGCCGCCCAGTTGCTGGTCTGCCAGCGCCAGCTGGACCTGCCCACGGACCGCCTGAATGTGGCCGGTGGCGCGGTGGCCCTGGGCCATCCCATCGGCGCCACAGGCGCCCGCATCGTCGTCACCCTGGTCCACCAGCTGCGGCAGCGGGGCGGCGGCCTGGGCGTCGCCACCCTCGGCATCGGAGGCGGGCTGGGGCTGGCATTGCTGGTGGAGGTTCCGGCCTAACCCACCGGCTCGGCCAGCAGGGCCTTGAGGGTCTGGTAGTCGGTCTTGCCGGTCCCCAGGGTGGGAATCTGCTCGATCCGACGGACATCCCGGATGTGGTGCAGCGGGGAGAGACCGGCCGCACGGATGGCGGCGTTTGCCTCGTCGCGGGGGATGGCGGGCACCGTGAACAGCACGAGATCGGGGTTGAGGTCCGCCGACATGGCTTCCACCGCCAGGATCGGCTCGGCCTCGTCTTCGCCCATGAAACGCTGGGCCAGTGCCTCCTCGATCGCCGGCAGGGAGACCATCTCGCCGCCCAGTTTCACGAAGCGTTTGAGACGCCCCGCAAAGACCAGGACACCCCCCTCCTCGCGGACCAGGTCTCCGGTGTGGTACCACTCCTTGCCCTCGAAAGTGACGAAGGGCGACCGGGTATCCGGATTTAGGTAGCCCGGGAAGATGCTGGGACCGCGCAGGAGCAGCATGCCCGACTCCCCTGGGGAAACCCTCCGCCCGGTATCCAGATCCACGATGGCCCACTCCACCGAGGGCAGCGGGCGGCCGATGGTTCCGTTCCGGGGATCCTCCTCCCGGTTCACGGAGACCACCGGGGAACACTCCGTGATGCCGTAGCCCTCCAGAACCATGACGCGGGGCCAGCGGCGGGCCAGGGTGGCATAGAGCGGATCGGGGCACTTCTCGGCGCCGGAGATGACCCAGCGGAGGGATTCGAGGTTCCGGTCCTCCGCCTGCCGGGCGATGCCGGCGAGGAAGGTGGGTGTGCCCACCAGGAGCGTGGCGTGGTAGGCCTCGATGAGGCGGGCCAGCATGCGCCCCTCGGTGGGATTCGGATGATAGACCACGGGAATCCCCATCAGCAGAGGCAGGATGGTGGTCGTCGTCAGTCCGAAGGCGTGGAAGGGCGGCAGGCAGCCCATCATCCGGTCGTCCTTGCGGAATCGCAGGATCTGGGCGATATCCCGCAGGTTGGCCAGGAGGTTCCCATGGGTGAGGGGCACGGCCTTGGGCAGGCTCTCGCTGCCGCTGGTGAAGAGCACCGCCGCGATCTCGCGGGGCCGCACGGCCGTCAGCGAGGACCAGTTGAAGCGCGCCCGGAGGGCCGCCGCGAGCTTGGCGGAAAGCGGAATCCGCTTGCCCATCTCGTCCAGGAGCAGCAAACGCCCCTGGAGGGCGGCAAGATCCACGCCCTGGGCTTCCAGGCGGTTCATGAGCGTGGTCACGGTGATGACATGCTTCACGCCGAGCAGATCCAGACCGTGGCCCATGCTGCGGGAACCGGAGGTCCAGTTCACCATCACCGGGGTCTTGCCCGCGAAGAGCAGGGCCAGGTAGAGGATGCCCGCCCCGCCGGAGGCCGGCAGCATCAGGCCCACGTGGTCGCCCTCCAGGCGCTCGAAGATCGGTTTCAGCACCATCAGGGCCGTCACCACATCCCGGTAGGTCTTCACGCCGCCGGTCTGATCCGCCACCGCCACGCGTCGCGGGTTGCGCCGGGCCTGGCGGAGGAACACCTCGGGGATGGTCATCCCCTCCGGGAGTTCAATGGGAAGGTCCACCGGCGCGTGGAACCAGGCATGGGACACCGGCTTCAGCTCCCCCTGGCGCAAGGACACGGCAGCCCCCGTGGCCGCGAGCATCACATCGCCCACGGTCTGGAGGGCCGCGGGATCGCCCACCGGATAGCCGTAGGCCCGCTCGATCCAGAGTTCGACCTCCCGATGGGCCATCGCGTCCAGGCCCAGATCCGCCACCAGGGCCTGGCCATCCTGGATGTCATGGTGCCCCGTGAGGGTCTGGAGGTGTCGGCGCACCGCATCGCGCACCGAGGCGGCCACGGCGCGCGGGTTGCCGGTGACCCGCGGGCGAGGCGGTTCGGGCAGCACCCGGGCGCCCTGGCGGCGCCAGAAGAAGGCCGGAACGAACGTGCGCGGGGAGGGCTCCGCGTTCAGTCGCGCCTCCAGGCTGCGATTGAGGGCTGGCCGCCCCTGGTCCACCGGGAGGCCCTGGACTTCCTCGAAGGCGAATACCACCCGGCGGCGAGGCATGAAGAACAGGCCATTCGCCAGCAGGTGGCCCAGACTGCGGAGGAGTTCCCGGCCGGGCCGCGGGCGCTGCCCGGAGGCCGCACTGAAGCGGCTGCCCCACAGCCCCCGGACCCGCACCACGACCACATGGGTTCCAGGCGCCTGTCGGAGCAGGGGCTCCAGGAGTCCGTTGTCCGCGAGATCCTCCGTCTTCTGACGGGCCAGACGCCCACCGGGGAACATGAGCAGGTTCCGGCCCGCGCGCAACTGGGCGGCCAGCTGGGCCACATCCTGGTCAAGGGCCTCCCGGAAGCCGGGCCCGGACGAGGCCGGATCGGGCAGCGCCTTCACGCCGAAGGCCCGGGCCAGCCCGCGCAACGGGCCGTGGATGGTGTGGTCGCGGCCTGCCACGAGGGTCGGGGACCAGGCCGCGTGCAGCTCGGTGACCAGGAGGAAGGGATCCACCAGGCTCGGATGGCCCGCCAGGAAAAGCACCCCGCGGCCATCCGGCGGAGCCAGCGTATCGAGGCCTTCCAGGTGCACACGGTAGCGCAGCCGCAACAGCGGCCGTCCCAGGGAGCGGATCAGGGCGGCAATCATCAGGATCAGACCTTCTTCCGGCGGGCGGAACCCGGATTGTAGCGGGAATCGCCTCGGGGCCTAAACCCGGCGGCCCGCTTCTGCGAACATGGGGAAGGGCCCTGTCCGGCCCGCGAGGTGCCCATGCCTGATGCCCCCCTGATCCGGCTCACTGACATCACCAAGGTCTATCAGATGGGTGACATGGAGGTGCGCGCCCTGGATGGCGTCTCCATGGAAATCCACCGGGGTGAATATGTCGCCATCATGGGGCCGTCCGGATCGGGAAAATCCACCATGATGAACGTGATCGGGTGCCTGGACACCCCGACCAACGGGACCTATGAGCTGAATGGGAAGCTCGCGTCGGCCATGAGCGATGACGAACTGGCGCAGATCCGCAACGAGGAGATCGGGTTCGTCTTCCAGACCTTCAATCTGCTGGCGCGGACCACGGCCCTCCAGAACGTCGAACTGCCCCTGATCTATGCCGGCAAGCACCCGGATGAACGGCACCAGATGGCCCACCAGGCCCTGGAAAACGTGGGGCTGGGTTCCCGCGGCGACCACATGCCCAACCAGCTCTCCGGCGGCCAGCGGCAGCGCGTGGCCATCGCCCGGGCCCTGGTGAACGATCCGAGCATCCTCCTGGCCGACGAGCCCACCGGCGCCCTGGACACCAAGACCAGCGTGGAGATCATGGCCCTGTTCGAGGACCTCTACCAGAAGGGCAACACCATCATCCTCGTCACCCACGAGGAGGACATTGCCCGCCATGCCCACCGCATCGTCAAGCTTCGCGATGGCCGCATCACCCACGACGAGCCCAACCTGCCCATCTCCAGCGAAGAGCACCTGGCGCATCTGAATCTGTAGACTAGGCGCATGCAGAAACTCGTCCAGGGCATCCACCAGTTCCAGACGCAGGTCTTCCGCTCCCACCAGGTGTTGTTCGAGGAGCTGGAGGCCCACGGGCAGAAGCCCGAGACACTCTTCGTCACCTGTTCCGATTCCCGGATCAACCCGAATCTGATCACCCAGACCGGTCCGGGCGAGCTGTTCATCCTCCGCAACGTGGGGAACCTCATCCCGCCCTACGAAAGCATGGGAGGCATGGCCGCCGGCATCGAGTTCGCCGTCGAGGCGCTCCAGGTGAAGGACATCATCATCTGCGGACACTCCAACTGCGGCGCCATGCAGGCCCTGCTGGACCCCGCCAAACTGGAAGGCCTGCCCGCCACCCGCGCGTGGCTGGCCCATGCCCGGAAGACCGAACGCATCATGTGGGAGAGCTACGGGCACCTCCAGGACAAACCCCTGCTGACCGCCACGGTGGAGGAGAACGTCCTGGTGCAACTGGAGAACCTGCGCAGCCATCCGGCCGTGGCCAAGGCCGTGGCCAGCGGGGCCTTGCACCTGCACGGATGGGTCTACAAGATCGAGACCGGCGAGGTGTTCGCCTACGATCCCAGCCGCGGGCAGTACGGCTCGGTCACCGGAAACGAAGGGCCCGCGCCCCTGACCATGGAGCACCGGGCGACGGATCTCTCGATCTAGAGTTCCAGGCGGTCCAGCTTCTCCGGCCGGTCCCGCCAGCCTTCGTCCACCTTGACGAAGAGTTCCAGGCGCACCGGCCGCTGGAGCAGCTTGCGCAACTCCCGCTGGGCGCTCTGCCGGATGTCCTTGATCATCTCGCCCTGGGAACCGAGGAGGATCTTCCGGTGCCCATCGCGGTCCACGAGGATCCGCGCGGCGATGAAGACGCCCTCGGGCCCGAGATCCTCCGGGTACTCCTCCTGGCCGGCCTCCAGCCAGCGCTCGATGAGGACCGCCACACCATGGGGCACTTCTTCCCGCGTCTTCCGGAGGACCTTCTCGCGGATGAATTCCGACGCCAGGGAACGTTCCGTCTGATCCGTGAAGGTGTCCGGATCGTAGAGCCAGCCGTTCCGCTCGGCATCCCGCTCCAGCAGCGACCAGAGGGGATCGAGGTTCAGGCCCAGGCGGGCGCCGATGGGGACGATCTCCTTGAAGGGCAGGAGATCCTTGTAGGTGGCGATCTTCTCCAGCAACCGGGACTTGGAGACGAGATCTATCTTGTTGAGCAGGAGGTAGACGGGCCGGTCCAGCTTCTTCAGGCGCTTCGCCAGGGCCCGCTCCCCCGCGCCGAGGAACGCATCGGCATCCACCACCCACAGGAGCAGGTCGGCCTCTTCCAGGGCCTGCTCCACATGGCTCATCATCCGTTCGTTGAGGATGTGCTTCGGCAGGTGGAAGCCGGGCGTATCCAGGAAGGCCAGCTGGACATCCCCCCTGTTCACCACCCCCAGCACGCGGGTGCGGGTGGTCTGCGGGATCTGGCTGGTCGCGGCCAGCTTCTGGCCCAGCAGGACGTTCAGGAGTGTGGATTTCCCGGCGTTCGGAAGGCCGATGAGGGCGAGGGTGGCGTGACGGCGCTCAGCCACGGTGGATGCCGCGCTTCGATTCGCGAATGAACCGGAGCAGATAGGCCACTTCGGGGATGGTCCCGCAGGCCTGCTCGACCTGCTGGATGGCCTCCTCGCGCAGCAACCCGGCATGGAACAACAGCCGGTGGGCGCGCTTCAGCCCCTCGATCACATCCGGCGCGAAGCCCTTCCGCTGGAGGCCGATGGTGTTCACGCCGTAGCTCTTGGTGTCCCGGGCCCCGGCGGTCTTCATGAAGGGCAGCACATCCTGGGTGGCCACGGTGAAGCCGCCCATGAAGGCATGATCGCCCACGCGGCAGAACTGATGGACCGCGGAGAAGGCGCCGATGTTGCACCCATCGCCCACCTCGACGTGTCCAGCGAGGGTGGCGCTGTTGGCGAAGATGTTGCGGCTGCCCACATGGCAGTCATGGGCCACATGCGATCCGGTCATGAGGAAGTTGTCATCGCCCACGGTGGTGAGCCCACCGCCGCCCTCGGTGCCCCGGTGCATGGTGCAGCCCTCGCGGATCACATTGCGATCGCCCACCCTGAGCCGGGTGGGGGCGCCCTTGAACTTGAGATCCTGGGGCCCCATGCCCAGCGTGGCGTGGGCGAAGATATCGTTGTCCTCGCCGATCTCGGTGTGGGGGCCGATCACCACGTGGCTCCGCAGCTGCGTGCGGGCGCCGATCACGGCGTTGCCCTCGATCAGACAGAAGGGACCGACGATCACGCCCTCGCCCAGCCGGGCTTCGGGACTGATGACACTGCTGGGATGGATCTGCGCGCTCATTTCCCTTCCCCCTCCGCCAGGTCCATCAGCATGGACATGAATTCGGCCTCGGCCACCTTCTGGCCATCCACGAAAGCCTCGCCCCGCATTTTGCAGATCCGGCCCTTGAGTTGCAGCACCTTGACTTCCATCACCAGCTGGTCGCCCGGCAGCACGGGCTTGCGAAACTTCGCTCCGTCAATCCCCATGAAATAGATCACCTTCCGATGGCGGTCCTCGATGTCCTGGAGGAGCAGGCAGCCCCCCGTCTGGGCCATGGCCTCCAGGATGTACACCCCGGGGAAGACGGGACGGTTGGGGAAATGGCCCTGGAAGACCTGCTCGCTGTAGCTGATGTTCCTCAGGCCCCGGATCCACTGTCCGGGTTCGTAGTCCAGGATGCGATCCACCAGCAGGATCGGATAGCGGTGGGGCAGGAGATCGAGGATCCCCTGCAGGTCAATGGTTCTCGGCTCGTGTTCGGGCATGCGGAACTCCAAGCCTCCAGACTAACGGAGGGCCCGGGGCTCAGGAAGGCCGGACCGTCCGCTCGAAGACCTTCGCCGCGATGAAGAGGTCCAGCAGGGCGCGATCCAGGGCGCCCTCCCGGGCCTCTTCCTCCAGGATGGACAGGCTCCGGTCCACCGGGACCGCCACCTTGTAGGGGCGGTCCCGGGCCGTCAAGGCGTCGAATACATCAGAGATGGCCATGGCCCGGCTCTGGACCGGGATCGCCTCGCCTCCCAGTTTCCGGGGGTAGCCCCGGCCCGTCATGCGCTCATGGTGCGCGTAGGCGATGTCGGGGATGCCCGCCAGATCCTTCGTCCAGGGGATGCGCTCCAGGAAGCGGAACGTGTGGGTGACATGGCTTTCGATCTGCCGGCGCTCATCCTCAGACAGGCTGCCCCGGCGGATCCGGAGGCAGGCCAGATCATCGGGCGCCACCACCTCCATCGAATCCCCGGTCCAGTGGGTGAAGTGGAGGTCTTCCAGCAGACCCAGGCCCTCGGCCACCTCCTGGGTCAGCACCGTGGGCTCATTGCTTTGCCGGACCAGGTGTATGAGGCGTTCGGTCTCCTCCCGGCGGTCCCGTAGGATCTGCTCCCACCGGGCGGGAGTGAAGCTCTCCCCGCCCTTCCAGGCCTGGGAGAGAAGGTCCAGGGCCTCTTCCAGCTCCCGCTGACGGAGGCGCTGGAGGACGATTTCAAGCTGGTGGGGCTCCAGCTTCTTGGCCTTGACCAGCACCTGTTCGCGGACCCCGACCTTGCCGAAATCGTGCAGCAGGCTGGCGTACCGCAGCTCCCGGAGCTGCCGGTCGGTGAAGGTCAACGCGCCGTAGGGCCCGTTGGGCGTGCGGTTGACGGCCTCGGCGAGACCGGTGGTGAGCTCCGCCACCCGGCCCGAGTGGCCGCTGGTCACCGGATCCCGCGCCTCGATGGCCGTCACCGACGCATTCACGAAGCCCTCGAAGAGCAGCTCGATCTCGGCCCGGAGGTTGGCGTTCTTCACGGCGACGCCGGCCTGGCCCGCCAGGCTCTGCGCGAGGTTGGCATGCTCCGCCAGGAAGGGCACGACGCGGACCGCGCCTTCCAGTTCCTCCAGGCGGTTGATGAGGGCCAGCGCGCCCAGGATGGCGCCCTCCGTGTCCACCATGGGCACCACGAGCATGGACTGGGTCCGGTAGCCGGTCTGCAGGTCGAAGGCGCGATTGAATTCGTAGGGAACGTCCGGAGGAAGCTCATAGACATCGGCCACATTGACCAGGCTGCCCGTGGACGCCACATAGCCGGCCAGGGCCTTGGGCGTGAGCGGCATGCGGAAACGTTCCGAGGGCCAGTTCACCCGCGCATTCTGGGTGTGCGCGAACAACAGTTCGCGGTCCTCCCCCTCGCCGATCACCAGATAGATGGAACCCGCCTCGGCGGAGACCAGTTCCCGGGCCGAGGTGAGGATCAGGTCCAGCAGGCGGTCCAGGTTCTGTTCCGAGGCCAGCGCCCGCCCCACGCGATTGAGCCGCGCCATGTCCCGCTTGTCCTTGAGACGCTCCCAGGCAGTCAGCAGCAGGGCGACAGCCGCTTCCTCCCCGGGCCAGACGGGGCAGGCCGCCAGTTCGCCCTGACCCGGCACCCCCAGCACCACATCCGCCGGGCCGGCCTCAACCCAGACCAGCGCAGGCCGGATCTCCCGGCTGACGCGACTGGAGAGGGTGTTACGGTGCTCGGGAGGGACCGCGACCGTGAAGCGCACAGGCAAGACCAGCTCCGGAAAGAGAACAGTGCCGCCAGCATATCGGAATTCCCCTGCTCCGACAGAGACCTGGACGGGGACGGTGGACCGCCTGGCCTGGGGCGGCCTGGGCGTGGCCCACGGACCCGATGGCCGCCTGCTGCTGCTGGAGGCGCCCCTGGCCCTGTTTCCCGGCGAAACCGTCGAGGCCGAGGTGCGCTGGAAGCCCCGCCATGGCGAAGGCCGGATCACCCGCTGGCTGAAGCCGGACGCCCGCCGTGTCCCCGCGGCCTGCCCGGTGGCGTCCGCCTGCGGCGGCTGCGAGCTCTGGGAAGCCGGCGACCAGACACCCGGCCTGAAACGCCAAATGGTGGAGGATCTGTTCCACCGGCAGCTCGGCGCGGTGGACTGGACCTGGCACCCGGCGCCCGCCGAGGCGCGGCGCCATCGGATCCAGCTCCACTGGGACGGCGCGGCGCTGGGCTACCACCGGCGGAACAGCCATGCCCTGGTGGCCGTCTCGGCCTGCCCCGCCGCCGCCGAGCCCCTGTCCACCGCCCTGCCCCGGCTCAAGGACGCCCTGGAGGGCCGCGCCCTGCCCGCCCGGCCCCAGCGCTGGGAACTGGCCACGGGAACCCCTGCGGGGGAGGTGCGCGCCACCGACGAGAAGGGCCGCACCTGGCGCCTGGAGCCCGATGGCTGGACCCGGGACGAGGCCCCCGTCACCCATCGGCTGCCCACGACCACGCTCCAGCACGGCCCCGGCGCCTTCTTCCAGGTCAGCCCCGCCTGGGCCGCCCAGGCCTTCGGTGGGCTGCTGGAGGGCTGGGATCTGCGCGGAGCCACGCTCTACGACCTCTACGGCGGCGTGGGATTCTTCTCCGCCCTGTTGGGCGGCCGCTTCCAGCACCGGATCCTCGTCGAATCCGGCGAGGACGCGGTGGCCTGGGCCCGGCGGAACCTCGAGGCCCTGGGGCTGCCGGCCGAGTGCCAGGTGGCCGATGCCGATGCCTGGGTGCCGGAAGGCCTGGGCGCGGCAGAGGATCTGATCCTGCTGGATCCGCCCCGGTCGGGCCTGACGCCGGGTCTCTGCGAACGGCTCCAGACGGCGGGCGCCCGGACCCTGGTGCTGGTGGGCTGCGATGGAGCCGCCTTCTGCCGGGATCTGAAGCGCCTGGCCCCCGCCTGGCGGCTGGAGGCCCTGGCGGCGCTGGACCTCTTCCCCCTCACCCACCATGTGGAGTGCGTGGCCCTGCTGAGGCGTTAATCAGAGCCGACGATGCGCTCGATCCGAAGCAGGCAGGCCTTCAGCTCCATTCCAGCGGCAGAGCCGGCTGGGGCGGCCCGGGGGGCAGGATGCCTTCCAGCCGCAGGAGGTACTCCTTCATGTCGAGGCCGCCGCTGTAGCCCACCAGGGAGCCATCCGAGCCGATGACGCGGTGGCAGGGGATGAGGATGGCGATGGGGTTGGCGCCGTTGGCCCGGGCGGCGGCGCGGATGCACTTCTCATCCCCCAGGCGGTGGGCCAGATCGAGGTAGGAGATGGCCTGGCCGTAGGGGATGCGGCCCAGTTCCTTCCAGACGCGCCGCTGGAACTCCGTGCCCGCAGGCGCCAGGGGGATGTTGAAGTTCCGGAGGTTCCCGGCGAAATAGGCCGCCAGCTGCCGGATGAGGAAGGGCAGCGGCTTCGGCTGCGATCCCTGGGGCTGATCGGTCACGCCCCCGCGGCAGCGCACCAGTCGGACCAGCCGCCCCTCGGCATCGAACTCGGCCCCCAGGGGCCCGAGGGGCGAGGGCAGCTGATGCAGGGGGCCGGCCATGGCCCCAAGAATGCCAGCTTTGCCGCCTAGCGCCTCCATCCCTGGCCAGCCTCCAGCTCACGAAGGGCCACCGCCATGGGGCCATCTCCTTCCCGGGGCACCCGGTGATCCGGGATGAGCACCGCGATGGGATTGGCCGCACAGGCCGCCGCCACGGCGCCCGGATCCAGGCGCAGGTGGCCGGCCAGTTCGTCCAGGGGGGTCACCTGCCCATAGGGGATGGCCAGCAGCGCATCCCACACCCGCAGTTCCACGAACGTGCCCTGGGGATCCAGC
>JAKAMQ010000201.1 GCA_021812805.1 Acidobacteriota bacterium | reverse complement strand
AGGGGCCGCCGCCACGCCCACCCAGCGGTCCCGGCCCTCGGCCTTGGCCCGGTAGAGGGCGGCGTCGGCCAGGGCCAGCGCCTGCTCCCAGGTGGGCTGGCGGGAGGGGCCGGGCACCAGGGGCATCGCGCAGAAACCCACCGACACGGTCTTCCGCAGGATGGTCCCATCCGGAAGCAGGAACTCGGCCTGCGCGATGGCGCGGCGCAGCTTCTCCGCCACCACGCGCACATGCTCGCGCCGTTTGACCCAGGCCACCGCCACGAATTCCTCGCCGCCCCAGCGCACCAGGTTGTCCGAGTGGCGCAGGGCGGCGGCCAGGGTCTGGGCGGTCTGCTTCAGCACCGCGTCTCCGGCGGCATGGCCGTGGGTGTCGTTCACCTGCTTGAAGAAGTCCAGATCCAGCATGAACACGCCGAGCGCGGTGTTCCGCTCGGGCTGCCGGCCGCGCTCGAGATCCGCGGTGTCCCGGGCGAGCCGGGCGGTCTCGAGGGGCATGAACTCCTGGAGGAAGCGGCGGTTGTGCAGGCGTGTCAGCGCGTCCCGCACCACCAGGTCCGAGAGGGTGAGGCTCAGGGTGATGGCTTCGCGGCGCGTGCGCCGCTGGTCCAGGCTGATGACGAAGACCGCCACCGCGTAGATCGCGAAGGAGGTCGCCAGGATGTCCGCGCCCCAGGCCGGCCGGGGATCCGTGACCGCCCGGAAGAACATGGCCCCCACGGGCGGCAGCATGTAGATCATGTAGACCAGGGGGCTGAAGCCCAGGCTCATGATGGCCCCGGAGACGAGCCCCGAGGTGATGACGGCGAGGATGGCCAGGCGGGCGGCCTCCATCTGGGGCCAGGCCAGGTACATCATGGCCCCCAGGGTGCAGGAGGTGAGGGCCACGCCCGCGGCGAAGGCCACGTACTGGACATGGGTGCTGGCCAGTACGTTCCGGCGCCGGTGGGGGATGAACATGAAGGCCAGGCGCACGAAGCTCACGGCGATCAGGACCGGGAACAGGGCCCGCAGCCGGCCATCCATCCGGTAGGCCGGTTCCACCGCCCACCGGATGACGCCGAGCAGAACCAGCAGGACGAGGATGGCCAGGCGGCCCCGCTCGTAGAGATCGTGGACCAGCTGGGCCTGGATCTCCGCTTCACGATCCGGACCTCCGGCCTCCGGAGCAGGCCCGGGGTCCGCGGTGGGGCTGAGGGGGAGCGGCATGGCCATCAGTGTGCCAGGGGCCGGTCCCAGGGGCTGCTACCACTTCACCCGCACCCGGTAGGTCAGGGTGGTGCTGCCGTCCGCGGGAACCGGCACGCTGAAGGTGGCGGTATGGGCATCGGTCTTCGTGAACGGGAGACTGTTCTGGAGCATCTCCCAGTCGCCGGGCATGGGCTCCCGCACGAGCACGGTCACGGGCTCCTTCTTGGCATTCTTCAGCACCACCTGGTAGGCGCTCTCCGAGACGTTGGTGTACTTGCCCTTGCGGCCAAGGTTCTGATAGTCGGTCTGCTTCCGGTGGGCCGTGAGATCGAAGGCATCGCCCAGCTTCAGCCGCACCTGCTCGTGGACCGGCGTGTGATCAATCTGATCCTCCCCCACGAACTGGATGCGACCCTCCGCATCGCGCTTGTAGACCCGGAGGATGCCCTTGGGCAGGGGCATCCCCAGGTGGTGCGTCGATTCGTTCTGGAAGCTCAGGAACACGCCCACTTTCTGGGCAGCGCCCAGGTCGCCGTAGCTCCCGGTGTAGTAGTAGCTCTGGCCCTGGAGCAGGTACTCCTTCGTCACCGGCACGGAGCTGGCGCTGAGCAGGGCCACCTGCTTGGTCTGGTTCACGGCCAGGGTGGTGGGGTGATCCAGGGTGTAGAGGTGGTACTCGAAGAGACTCTCCTCCTGCATCCGCGGCGGCTGCGGGGCAGCCATGCGCGCCATGCCCAGCTCCACGTTCCTCTGGGCCTGCACCTGGTGCACATCTCCCGCCACCAGCTGCAGCGTGGCGTGGGGGTAGGCGGCGCCGCTCTGGTTCGTGAGGGTCACCCAGCCGCTGAGGTCCAGCGTCTTCTCATCCGGTGCGAGGTTGGCCACATAGTCGGCGCGCCAGGAGAGGCCGCCCGTGAGGTAGCTGAGTTCCAGCCGCTGGGGTGCGGCTTCAGCGCTGTGCAGGCTGATGACGAGGGTGGGGCGGGAGCGGAGGTTCGCGGGCACGCCGGGATAGACGATGCGCCCGGGGATGCTGGTCTCGATGCGGTCGGGGAACTGCAGCACCACGCCGCCGTTGGTGGCCAGCACGGTGGCGGTTTCCCGCACCTCCTTCGCCCCCGCGCCGTCGGGATTGGGCACGCTGCGCACCACGGTCACCTGCTTGCCCACGTACTTGTCCAGCAGCTTCTGGGGCGTGAGCAGGTCGAAGTCGAAATTCTGCTCGCTCACCCAGAAGCCCTTCGGGTCGGTGATGTTCCGCAAGAGCGCGGTCTCGGGCCGGATCTGGGCCGACACCTCCTCGAAGGCCAGCCGGGCTTCGCCCTTGGGCAGCCGCACCTCCCGCGTGTCCTTCACCAGGGCCAGGTTGTCGTTGTAGATGGTGACCGCCAGGGCCTTCTGGTCCTTCAGCGTGGTGGGCGTTTCCTGGGCGGCCAGGAGCGCGGGCAGGGCGGCAAGCAGCAGGGCGGTACGCATGGAACCTCCTGAGTGGGGTGGACCCCCAGCATGGCGGAACCCCGTCTTCGGATCCATCCGCCAACGCGCCGCCAAGGGGCAACGTTGCGGTCGCGCCCCTCCCCTGGCGGTCAGCCGATCTGCCCGGCCTTCGCCAGTTCCTGGATGCGGGCCAGGGCGGTGTCGAGCTGGCCCTGGAGCAGCTTCTCGGCGCCCATCATCTTCATCATGCCGGGGATGTCGGCCTCGTCCACGATCCGCAGGGTGCTGCCACTCCCGCTGGCGGCGATCTCGAAGCGCAGTTCGTGGTCGAACATCTTCTTGCCGCCGGGCACGAGGGTTACCCGCTGGCCGGGAATGCGCTCCTTCACCACCAGCTCCTGGGGCATCTTCATGCCCATGACTTCGACCAGATAGCTGTGCCGGTCCGGGTCACCCTGGAAGTTCAAGGCCCCGGGTTCGAGGAATGCGCGGTGCTTCGAGAGGTCGGAAAGGAAGGCGTACAGGGCGTCTGCGGAGACGGGCAGCGTGGCCGTGGCGGTCTGGAGGGTGGTCATCGGAGCTCCATGGGAAACCGCCATCGAACCATGAAGCGGAGGGAACTGCGAGGCCCTACCGCAGGGAAGGCGCTGGTGTCAGACGTGGCATCCCGGCTTGGCCGGGACGCCACGTGGGGGTGCACGAGGGGGGACATCGCGACCCGAAGGGGAGCAGGCGGTCCCCCCGCGTTGATGTCAGGCCCGCTCGCCGAAGAAGGCGGTGCCGATGCGGATCTGATCCGAGCCGGCGGCGATGGCGGCCTCCAGATCCCCGCTCATGCCCATGCTGAGGCGAAGGGGCAGGCCGAGGTCCTGCTGCAGGCGCTGCCGCAGGGCGGCCACGGTGGTGAAGGCCGAGGCATCCCCCGGGGGCGGGATCGCCATCAGGCCTTGCAACGGCAGGCGCGGATCGCCGCCAAGGGCGTCCAGGAGGGCGGGCAGATCCGCGTCTGCGCAGCCGCCCAGCTTGGTGGCCTCCGCCCAGAGATCCACCTGGATCCACACGGGTCGGATCACCTCCAGTTCTCCGGCCAGGTGGCGCAGCCGCTCCGCCAACTCGGGACGGTCGAGGGTGAGGATCTCGCGGAAGCTCTGGAGGGCCGCCTTGGCTTTGTTTCGCTGGAGCGGGCCGAGCAGCAGGAAGTCCAGGTCCGGCGCCGCTTCGGCTTTGGCGGTGCCCTCCTGGACGTAGTTCTCACCGAAGCGGAGGAAGCCCCCTCCGGCGGCTTCCCGGATCAAGGCCAGGGGCTGTTTCTTCGAAACAGGCAGGAGCTCCACCGCGGCGGGATCCCGGCCGGCCAGGTCGCAGGCGCGGGCGATGCGGCCCCGCAGGGCCTCGATGCGCTCCGCCAAGCTCACGGCAGGAAGAGGATCCGCTGGCAGGATTCGCAGGGCACGGGTTCCTTGGCTTCGCGCAGGCTGGCCAGGAAGGGGCCCCGGAGCTTCACCCGGCAGCCGGTGCAGGCGCCGTTCTCCACGGCCGCGAGGGCCCGGCCCTGCCGGGCAGTCAGCAGGCGGTGGAAGCGGACTTTCTCCGCCGCAGGCAGCTTGGCCTCCAGCTGCGCCTGCTTGGCCTGGAGCTGGGTGCGGGCGGCGACCTGATTGGCGTGCTCTTCGAGGAAGACCGCGTGCAGCTCGTCGAACTGGGCCTGGAGGGTGGCCTGTTCCTCCGCCCGGGAGGCGAGCATGGATTCCAGCGCCTGGACTTCGGCTTCGAGAGCCTTCAAGGGCTTCGTGATCTGGGCCTTCTGGCGTTCCTTCTCGTCCAGTTCGCGGATGGCGGCGGTGTACTGCACCTTCTGGTGGGTGGCCTTGAGCGCGGTGCGCGCCAGGTCCTCCTCCTTCTGGGCGGTGACCAGGGCGTGGGACTTGGTCTGGATCTGGGCCTTGGCTGTATCCAGGGCCTTGGCCTTCGCAGCCACCTCCCGGTCCAGCGCCTTCAGGCGTGCATCCAGGGCCGCCAGATCCGGAGGAAAGGCTGCCAGATCCCTTTCGATGGTTCGGAGATTGTCCAGCGTGAACTGGAGATTGCGCAGAAGGGCAAGCAGGTCCATGACCTTCAGCGTACACCCCCCCTGGGCTCCGGCGAGGGGAACACGACTTTTTATTAATACGAAGAAAATCTTCATAAAATTATTTAGATTTTTGAAGATCCAGCCCAAAACGGCTTGACAAGGGGTTCCCGTGGGCTCCAAGATTTAGCACTCGCTGTGGCTGAGTGCTAACAGCGCCCCTTTCCGTTCTTTCTCTCTCATCCAAGGAGGTCTCATGGCCATCAAGCCCCTGTCTGACCGCGTCCTGCTCAAGCGCGTGGACGCCGCCGAAACCGTGAAGGGCGGCATCATCATCCCCGACACCGCCAAGGAGAAGCCCATGGAGGCTGAAGTGGTGGCCGTCGGTGAGGGCAAGATCAACGAA
>JAKAMQ010000200.1 GCA_021812805.1 Acidobacteriota bacterium | reverse complement strand
GAAGATGGTGGCCAATGTGGCCTGGGGTGACAAAGAAGGCGATGCCGTCAAGGAATCCAGTCGTGAGGACCAGAATCTCTTCCTCAGGGCACGACGCCATCTTCCCCGGGGCGTGTTCGAACCTGCGAAGTGGCGGGCAGCCGTGGGAGGGGAGTGGGCCAAGGTGGTCACCGTGCTCAATCACGGCGGGCGGTTCGAGCAGGCCGACAAGGCCCACGATGGGGCCTTCCTGGGCCACACCTGGGGCAAGCAAATGAACCTGTACGTGGAACCCATCGGTTCGGCCAAGCACTCCGTCACGGGCAAGCCTCTTTCGGGTGTGCCCGTCTTCCAGGAACTGACCAGCTTCGACGGCAAGCCCGTGGTCTTTGGCTCCGAGTACGATCTGGCCCTCTTCACCTACAAGGACATCTTCGGCGGCCAGTCCCGAACCATCAGCAATTACGCCGGGCAAATGGCCCTCATGCCAGAAAACTTCGTTTATTTGAACGCCCGCGATGCCAAGCGGATGGGCCTTGATGATTACGATACGGTCCGCCTGGAAGCCCCCGGATTCAATGGCACCTTCAACCTGGCCTCTGGAGAGACGGTGACCGTCCAGGGCAAGGTCAAGGTGATCCAGGGCATTCGCCCCGGCGCCGTAGCCGTCTCCTGGAGTTTCGGCCACTGGGCCTATGGCTCAAAGGACATGACCATCAATGGCGAGTTGGTGAAGGGCGAACCCGCCCGCGCCAAGGGCCTGGTGCCCAACCCGGCCATGGCTGTGGACAGCTATCTCAAAGATGTCTGCCTGACGGATCCCATTGCCGGGGATTCGGCTTTCGGTGGGAGCCGCATCAAGCTGGTCAAGGTGGCCAGCGGAGCCTCGGAGCGCGAGAGCGTGCACACCGGCGACTGACCACGGGGATCGGCGAAGCTCGCAGCGGCGCGCCTCGCCGATCCATCCCTGTTATCCACACCCTTCCCCCCTCCTCGGAGACCCCATGACCAAGACCTCTCTCCTTCTGCTCGCGCTGGCCGCGGGCGTGCCCCTGGCCGCGCAGGCCGCGCCGGGCGGCCTGACGATCACCAAGGGCGATTCGAGCATCACCCTCTACGGCATCCTGGATGTGGGCGTCGCCAGCGTGGCCCACGCCCAGAGCTTCGATCCCTACCATCCGCTCGGCGCGAACCCCACCGTCAGCAAGTTCGGGGACAAGTCCGCGACCGGCATGTTCGATGGCGGCATCTCCCCCAGCCGGATCGGCCTGAAGGGCTCCACCGACCTGGGCAATGGCTGGAAGGGGATCTTCACCCTGGAAGGGGCCATCGCGGTCCGCAGCGGGAACACCACCAACGCCGCCCTCGGTGTCGCCCAGAACACTGCCGCCGGCGAGATGCAGAGCGCCAGCTCGGCTGTCAGCGGCCAGCTGTTCGCCCGCGGCGCCTTCGCGGGCATCTCCAACAAGGATTTCGGCACCCTGACGTTCGGCCGCCACACCGCCCTGTTCCTGGACATCATCGGGGGGTACGACGCCCTTCAGGGCTCCCAGCTCTTCACGCCGATCGGCTACTCGGGTTCCTACGGCGGCGGCGGCGCCACCGAGAACAGCCGCGTGGACGACAGCGTGAAGTACCACGGCCAGTGGCAGGCCTTCAGTCTGGGCCTCCTGCACAAGTTCGGCGGCGTGGCGGGTTCCTCCAGCGCCCGTTCCACGGATCAGTTCTCCCTGGCCTACGAGCCGGGCCCCTTTGGCGTGACGGTCGCCTACCAGACCTACAAGGACGCCATGGGAATCGGCAATCCCGCTGGCACCGCCGCGCAGCCCCTCGGCACGGTCGTGGCCACCGCCTTTGATACGAAGGCCTTCATGCTTGCGGCCCGGTACAAGATCAACGCCCTGGCCTTCAAGGGCGGCTACGAGCAGATGAAGTACAGCAACCCGAGTGATCCGCTCGATGACGCCGCTGCCACCAGCCTTTTCGGCCAGGTGGTGAGCGCCGTGAACGTCACGCCCTACACCGTGGCGGGGCAGTCGGTCGAGAAGAAGCTGGATGTGTACTGGCTCGGCGCGGCCTACGATGTCACCGATCGGTTCAACGTCGGGGTCAGCTACTACCACGTGAAGCAGAACGACTGGTCGCTCGGAACGACGCCGACGGGTTCCCCCAAGAATTCCGGCAACGCCAAGTACGCGTCCCTTCTGCTGGATTACCACTTCTCCAAGGCCTTCGACACCTACCTTGGCTACATGGGCGTCAGCACCGATGGCGGCATGGGCAGCACCCAGATCGGCTACCTGCACGACAGCAATTCCACTGTGGGCGTGGGTCTGCGCTACGCCTTCTGAGCGGAAGATCAACGAGGGGGGACCGCCTGCTCGCCTTCGGCTCGCGATGTCCCCCCTCGTGCACCCCCACGCGGTACCCCGGCCGAGCCGGGCCACCGCGTCCGATCCCAACCGAAGGTCGTCCACGGGCCCGTCAGCGACGGGCCCGTTGCGTTTGGGTGATCCAGCCGGCCTTCGGCTGAGTCCGGTTCACAGCCAGAAACGGCTCAGGCTGTCGAGCAGCCGGGCGAGGTTGTCCTGGTTGTGCCGGTGGCGCAGATCCTCTCCGGGAATCGGGGGGTGGGGCGGCACGGGATCCTGGAGGAACCGGGGCGGATGGGGGCCGAGCAGGGGGAGCCAGCGCGCCACCCAGGCTTCCGGGAGGGCCTCTGGCAGCGGACGGTCGAGCAGGGTCAGGACCAGGATGGCCCACACCCGGGCCACCACCCGGGCCTCGTATCCGCCGCCGAGGGTGACCAGCAGGCGGCCCTTCGCATACTGGTCTGCGAGTTCGATGATCCGCCGGTGGAGGGTCTCGAAGGCCTGGGTGGTGAGGACCAGATCCCCCATCGGATCGTCAAAATGGGCATCCGCGCCGGCCTGGACCACCAGCACCTGGGGCGCGAAATTCGCCAGCGCCTGGGGCACGACGGCCTCGAAGGCCTCCAGGTAGTCCGCCGGCCCCGTGAACGGCTCCAGGGGCACATTGACCGACAGCCCGCGGGCATAGCCGCTGCCCAGCTCATGGATATGTCCTGTGCCTGGGAAAAGGTAGTGGCCGGATTCGTGGAGGCTGATCGTGAGCACCCGGTCGTTTTCGTAGAAGATGCTCTGGACCCCATCTCCGTGGTGCAGGTCCAGGTCCAGGTAGGCGACATGCCAGCCGTGATCCACCAGGGCACGGATGGCCACGGCCAGATCGTTGTAGAGGCAGAAACCCGCGGCCCGGCTCCGCTGGGCGTGATGGAGCCCGCCCCCCAGTTGCAGCACCCGCGTCTCGGCGCCCCCCATGAGCAGCCGGGCGCCCTGCAGGGCGCCTCCCACCAGCCACCGCGCCGCCAGATCCATGCCCGGAAATACGGGATTGTCCGGCGTGTCGAGTCCGAAAGCATCGGCCCCGGGTTTCGGCTCGCCCCAGGAAAGCGCCTCCACCACGTCCACGTAGGCCGGATCATGCACGGTGAGGAGGTCCTCGCGGGTGGCGGCAGGCGCCGCCTGGAGATCCAGCGGTACCCCCAGCTCGCGGAGCAGGTCCAGCAGCATGTCAAGCCGGGCGGGCGTGAAGGGATGCTCCGGGCCGAAGTCGTATTGCGCGTATTCCGCGCGATGGATCAGTGCGGCCATGGCTTGGGCTGAGGCCAGAGAACCCGGAAGCCATCCCGGGTCAGCTCGTCCGCCAGCGTGCGGGCCTGGCTGGAGCCGATGCGGAGGACGGTTCGCACCGCCTGGTCGGGATCGGGGTAGGTGAGGATCGAGTGGATGTTCACGTTCCGGGCCGCCAGGAAGGCGGTGAGCCGGGCCAGTTCCCCGGGACGGTCCGCCAGGGCCACCTCCAGCCGGGAGGAAGGCAGCGAAATGCCCGTGAGCCTGATGAGGGTGTCCAGGATGTCCATGCCGGTGAGGATGCCGACCAAGCGGGCACCGTCCATGACCGGCAGACAGCCGATCTTGTGCTCCCGCATGATCCGGGCGGCATCCTCCACGGGGTCCAGGGGGGCGATGGTGATGGGCGGATGGCTCATGGCGCCACGCACCGGATCCTCCAGGCCGAGGCGCCCGGGGCAGAGGCTGCTGGTGACCCAGCGCAGGTCGCGATCCGTGAGGACACCCACCAGACGATCCGCCTCCATCACCGGCAGGTGGCGGAAGTCGCGGGCCTGGAACAGCGCGCAGGCTTCCTTGAGGGTGGCCTCGGGCGAGAGGGTGGTCACGGGGCTTCGCATCATTTCGCGGACGAGCATGGCAACCTCGATCCTTCAGGGCAGTCGCAAGGTGGGCGCGGCAAAGGAGAGCCGAAGCCCCGACAGCAGCGGCAGCGGGCCCGGAGCCACCTGGCCTTCGGGCGGGATGTCCACCTGGGCATCGAAGGCATGCAGCCAGGGCAGCTCTTCCACCATCTGAGTGAGGCGCCCCAGGGTTTCGGCCAGACCGCAGTCCTTCGGGAGCTCCATGCGCGCCAGGACATCCGCGATGTCCAGATCCGTCAGGGGCGTGATGCGCAGGATGGAAGCGCCCCCCCGGCGATGGAAGCGCCAGATGGGGCCGAAATCGGGATCCACCGTCAGGCTGAGCAGCACCCGTCTCCGGGAGGCCTCCAGGGCCCCCTCCATCACCGGAATGCCGAACGGGGCCAGCAGCGCCTTGGCCTGGGGCCCTTTGACGCCCAGCGGCGGCGCCTCGCGGGGAAGTCCTTGCAGACTCGACTCCACCAGCTTCCGGGCGGCCGCGGGATTCATGCCCTCGTAGCCCAGGATCCGGCCCGGCGGGAGCAGGCGGAAGCGGGCGTAATCCACGGCCTTGGACAGGGCCAGGGCCGCGGACTCAGGGAAGCGGTACGAGGGGAAGATCCGGGCCACGCCCCGCTCTCCCTTCGGCGTGAGCCCCACCGGAATCGCGCCACTCACCCCCATGAGGGAGAGCAGGGTGGGCTTGGCGAGACCCGTGGCCCGTTCGGCCTTGGCCGCAGCCCGCCGGATGGCCCGCGCGACGGCATTCGGATCGCAGGAACCGACGCAGGCGAAGGTGGCGATGAGGGCGTCCACCTCGGGATGCTGGAGGGCCTGGAGGCAGGCCTGCTCG
>JAKAMQ010000023.1 GCA_021812805.1 Acidobacteriota bacterium | reverse complement strand
CCACGGCTGGAGGCGAGGGGAGGCCGGCATCCAGCCGGTAGCCGTACTCGTAGGCCACGAAGCCCAGGAGGTCCGGCGTCAGGGGCGGGGCCGCTCCGATGCGTTCCCAGTGGAGGTCCGCCAGATCCTCCACCCCCAGGTGGGCCAGGGGCTCCTCCGCCCACACCACGAAGCGCCCCGCGCCGTGGAGCAGGGTGAAGGGAACCCGGGGCGGGTGGGCCAGGAGTGCATCCGGGTCCAGGGTTCCCGCTTCGGACCGCCAGTGCTCAGTGACCCAGCGCGAGGGCATGGCGCCACATCTGACCGCCCTGGGGCGTGAGGAAGGAATCCGGGTGGAACTGGAGGCCCGCGATGGGCAGGCTCCGATGGCGCAGGGCCATCAGGGTGCCGTCTTCGGCCCAGGCGCAGCCCTCGAGGGGGTCCGGCAGCTCCGTGACGGCGAGGGAGTGGTAGCGGCCCACGTCCAGCGGATCCGGCAGCCCTGCGAAGAGCCCCCGCCCATCGTGATGGATGCGCGAGACCTTCCCGTGGACGGGGGCTGGGGCCCGTCCCACCCGGCCGCCGAAGGCCAGGGCCAGGACCTGGTGCCCCAGGCAGATCCCGAGCATGGGAAGCCGCCCGGCGAGGCGGGCCACCAAGGCGAGGGCCAAGGTGGCCTCCTCGGGGCGCCCGGGGCCCGGACCCAGCACCAGGAGCTCCGCCTCGATCGCGGCCAGGTCGTCCACCGAGCCTGCGTCCACGCGCCGCACCTGGACCTCCGCCCCGGCGGCGGCCAGCCCCTGCGCCACATTGAAGGTGAAGGAATCGAAATGATCCAGAAGAAGCACGCGGGACATGGAACAGGTGTACTGGGCGGGGCGGCATCCGTCAAAGAGGTTGGTCCGCCTCCCTCACAGAAGATCCTCCAGCGCCGCCTCGGGGGAGGGGAAGCGGAAGGGGAAGTCCAGGGCCTCGGCCTTGCCCGGGTACACGAAGGCCCCGTGCAGCAGCAGCTCCCGGCCCAGTTCCCCGAGGGCCAGGGCCAGGGCGGCGTGGGTGAGGAACCCCGGGATGGGCAGCAGCGGGCGATGGAGCCGCTTGGCGAGCAGCGCCATGAACACCGCGTGGCTGACGGGTTCCGGAGCCGTCGCATTGACCGGGCCATCCCAGGCCGGGTTCGCGGCGGCCTCCACCAGCAGGTTCACCAGATCGCGCAGGTGGATCCAGCTGAGGCCCTGGCGGCCCTGGCCCAGGCAGGCCCCGGCGTACAGGCGGACCGGCCGGGCCATCTTCGGCAGGGCGCCGCCCTGCTCGGCCAGCACCACGCCGATGCGGGGAAGCACCACCCGCACGCCCAGCTCCACCGCCGGCAGGGCCGCGGCCTCCCAGGCCTGGCAGAGTTCCGGCAGGAAGCCTGCGCCCGCCGGGCTGGCTTCGCTCACGGGGGTGTCATCGGGCCTCGCGCCGTAGTAGCCGATGGCCGAGGCGTTCACCAGCACGGACGGGCGCCGGGTGCAGGCCGCCAGGGCGGCGACCAGGTCTTCCGTGGGGGCCACGCGGCTCTGGAGCAGCGCCCGTTTCCGGGACGACGTCCAGCGCCGGTCGGCGATGCCTTCCCCCGCCAGGTTGAACACCGCGCCGGCGCCTTCCAGTGCCAAGGCTGGATGCTCCCAGCCCAGGGCCTTCGCGCCCGGGGGTAGCACGGCGGTGCCGGGCCGCCGGGTCAGTACGGCGACCTCGGCGCCCCGGGCCACCAGGGTCTTCACCAGCGCCCGCCCCACCAGGCCGGTGCCTCCGGCCACCACCACGCGGCCCAGACCCGGCCCCGCCGCTGTCTGCTCCGGGAATGCCTCGCCATGTGCCATGGGTGTGCCCTCCCTTCGCATGATCATAGTCCGTGGGCCCGCGGCGCCAGGGGCGGCCTGTGGCTCGGCCCAACCTGCCCGAGCAGTCCCCCTTCGTTTCACCTCACCGCAGCCCGTGCCGGGCCTTGAAGGCGGGCCACTCGGCCTTGAGGGCGATGAAGGCCGTCACGTCGGGGCATTGCAGGAACGGGTTGCAGACGCGCTCCCAGGCCATGGTCGAGCTGGGCCGGGCGCCGTAGTCGTGGCCGGGCCACACCGTCGTCTCCGGGGGCCACTCCCGCAGGAGGCGCTGGAGGCTGTCCCATTCCGTGCGGGCGTCGGCCTCGCTCATCGTGCCGCCCACCTTGCCCACGAAGAGCAGATCGCCCGTGAGTCCCGCGGCCTGGCGTTCCACGAGGAAGGCCAGGTGATCCGGGCAGTGGCCGGGCACCTGCCAGACCTTGACCGCGAAGCCGCCGAAAGGAATCCGGTCTCCGTCCTTCAAGGTCCGGTCCACGGGCCCCGGGTGCCCCGGACCGCCCAGGACGGGGGCGCCCGTGAGGGCCTGGGCTCCGGTATTGCCGTTGGTGTGGTCGGCGTGGCCGTGGGTGTTCAGGATGGCCGTGATCCGCAGCCCCTGGGCCCGCGCCCGGGCCACGGCCGCCGCAGGGTCGAAGGAGGGATCCACCAGCAGCCCCTCGCCCGCCTCCCGGTCCCCCAGCAGGTAGCCGAAGTTGCGGTCGCCGCCGAGGCGCAGCTGCTCGAATACGAAGCGCATGGGGCCTCCGGGTCAATCCTCCATTATCCGCTGCGTCGGCTTCTCTTTCAGTCGCGGGGCTTCATGAGCTGCTCGAAGGGCGGATAGCCGCGGAGGGGTTCCAGGAAGAGCTCACGATGGGTGTTGCCAAACCAGTCCCGGACCCGGCCCTGGGCGAAGGCCTGCCGCAGCAGGTCCACGGCCCGGTCCTTCTCCCCCAGCTGGGCGGCGATGCAGGCCCGCCAGAACGCGGGGTCCCCCCGCAGGTAGGGTCGGGTGAGGGCTGCGAGTTCGGCCTCGATCCGCTGGGCCTCCCCGGCGCGGCCCAGGCGGGCCAGGGCCGCGCCGACCTGTCCCCTGTACATGACCTCATCCGGCGTCTCGGCCGAGAGCTCCCTGAAGACGGCGAGGGCCTCCTCCGTGCGATCCAGGCAGAGGAGGGCCTGGGCCAGCCTCGTGCGGTTGGCCTTCCGCGTGGCGGGAGGGACCCCGAGGAGGGCGGTCCGGCGCTGTTCCGCGAACCGCCGGGCCCGTTCCGGATACCCATGGACCCGCAGTTCGAGCATGGTCCACAGCTGGGCGATGCCGGGACCGTCCGCCCCCCCGCGACCGGGGGTCGTGGTCCCCAGGGATTCGATCACCCGCTCGGCCTCGTCCACACGTCCAAGGCCCACCAGGGCCTCCGCTTCCAGTCTCATGAAGGAGGTCTCTCCCGCAAACCGGACCTGGGCGGCCCGGGTGGCCCCGAGTTCGCTCACGTAGTCGCCCCGGAGATGGTAGGCCCAGCACAGGGTCTGGGCCGGCTGGGGCGCGAGGGCGGCATCCTTCCCGACCCAGTCATCCGGCACCCGCTCGAGGAGCGGGATGGCCCGCCCCGGGTGGTTCAGGGATGTGTGGATCTGGGCGAGGCGGAGCTGGACCCAGGAGATGCCGGGCATCAGATCCTTCAGGTTGGTGCAGGCCTTCACCATCTCCTCCCGCCAGCCTTCCAGCTGGGCCCGCGCCATCCGGGCGAGGGTGCGCTCCACCGGCGTCCGGGCATCCCTCGCCTCCATGGCCGCCACCTGTTCGGCGGCCTTGTCCATCCGCCTCTCGCTCAGGCTCATCCAGGCGTCGAAGGTATCCATCCGCAGGGGGAAGAAGTCGGGATCGAGGGCCACGGCCTGTTCAAAGCGCGGGATGAGGTCCTTCGTGGGGGTGGCCGCGAATTCGTTCATCACCTTCTGGTAGACCTGCAGGGCCTCGAGGCGCGGGGGGCGCACGGCGCCGGGGGTGTACCGGATGGCCTTCTCGTAGGTCCAGGCCACGGCCCCGCCCATCCGCTGCCGCAGCTCGGCCAGGGCGGGGCCCGGTTGGCGGAGCGGGGCCCGCCATGGGCCCAGCTGGTAGATCACGCGGCCCGACCAGGGATCCTCGAGACGACCCAGGAACGCCAGTTCTCCGCCCTCCAGGTAGTACGAACCTGCCGCCACGAACCGAGCCCGGGTCGTCTCCGCCACGCGCCGCAGCGCGCTGGGCCCGCTGGCGGGCACATCCGGCGCCACCCGGAGATCCTCCACGGGCTGGAGATCCTGGCGAAGGAGTTCCACCACCCGCTGTCCCAGGGGCTCGAGCGATGCGTCCCCGGTCCGGTTCTCGAAGGGCAGGATGGCCACGCAGCGGGGGTCGTAGGGCGGGGAGGCCGGGTGCCGGGGCCACCAGAACGCGGCGGCGGCGGTGAGCACACCGGTCGCCAGGGCCGTTGCGGCCAGGGGCAGGCCCTTCCGCCGGAAGGAGGCGGACCGGAACCCGGGGAACGGTCCCGTGCCGGAGGGCGGGAGGCTCGGCTCCAGGCGTTCCAGGGCGAAGGCCAGGTCGTGGGCGCTGTGGAAGCGGGCGGCGGGATCCTTGGCCAGGCAGGTGTCCACGATCCTGGCCAGATCGGGCGGGATCCTGAGTCCCGGATCCAGATCCGGGGGCTCCTCTTTCAGCGTGGCGTGCAGGGTCTCCACGGCGCTGCCCCGCTGGAAAGGGTTCTGGCCGGAGAGCATCTCCCACAGCACCACGCCCAGGCTGAAGAGATCGCTCCGGGCGTCCAGCGGGTCGCCGCGCACTTGCTCGGGGCTCATGTAGCCTGGGGTGCCCACGGTCTCCTCGGCCCCGGACAGCCCCGTGCGGGTATCGCCTTCCGGACCCAAGGAACCCGCCACCTTTGCCAGGCCGAAGTCGAGGATCTTCACCCGGCCGTCCCGGCAGAGGAACAGGTTCCCGGGTTTGAGGTCGCGGTGCAGGATGCCCTTCTCGTGGGCGGCGGAAAGCCCCGCGGCCACCTGCCGGGCGAGCGCCACGACTTTCCGCCCGGGAATGGGCTGCCCCTGGAGCCGCTGGCGCAGGGTTTCCCCCTCCAGCAGTTCCATCACGAGGTAGGGCGCTCCGCCCTCGTTGCCCAGATCGTGGATGGCCAGGATGTTGGGATGGTTCAGGGCGCTGAGGATCCGGGCTTCGCGCTCGAAGCGCCGCAGCCGGTCGGGATCCCGCGCGAAGGCCTCCGGCAGCACCTTCAGGGCCACCTCCCGATCGAGGTGGGCATCCTGAGCGCGGTACACCTCGCCCATGCCGCCGGCGCCGAGGGGGGCGAGGATGCGGTAGGGGCCGAGGCGAGTCTGCGCGGGAAGCGGCATGGCGGCCACGCGGGGTGGGGAAAATGAACGCAGGGCCATTCTACGGTCTCGCCACGTCGCATGCCGTTTTTGAACCAGCAGGTCGCTTGAAATAGGGCATGGACGGCGCCACACTCGAAGCCACTTCCTGGAAGGGCGAGGCCATGTCCACCCTGTGGATCCATGTGCCGGGGCAGGATCCTGTCGCCATGGGCGAGGCGGCGGTCCTCACCCTGGGGCGCGCCACGGAGAACGATCTGGTGATCCGGGATGCGAGTGTCTCCCGGCACCACGCCCGGCTGGAGGCGGGCCAGGGGGAGATCCGGCTGGTGGACCTGTCATCGCGCAATGGCTGCCGGGTGAATGGCCTGCGCATCGCCGGGCCCCGGACCGTGGCCCCGGGTGACGAAATCCGGCTGGGGAATGTCCGGATCGCCCTCGAGGCCGCTGAACCACCCCCGGTGCGCATCCTGGAGGAGGCGGATCTTCCTTCCGCGTCGGCCCTCTACCGGCCTGTGGCAGGGCTGCGGAACCTCCGCTCCGGACCCATGACCGATTCCCGCCACTGGCGGGAGGCGCTGGCCATCATCCACGAAGCGAGCCTGGAGCTGCTGGGGGAGGAGCCCCTGGACCTCATGCTCTGGGGCCTGCTGGACCGGCTCTTCGCCTTTCTCAAGCCCCTGCATGGCGCCGTGCTGCTGAAGGATGCCGCGGGACGTCTCTCCCAGGTCGCGGCGCGGTCGGCCAGCCACGGCCGGGACTTCCAGGTGGCCCTTTCGCGGACCATGGTCGAGGCGGCCATCGAGCGGCGCGAGGCCATGCTGGTCAATGATCCTCTGCGGGACGCGAAGCTGGGCCGAGCCCCCTCACTCATCCGGAGCGGCGTGACCAGCGTGATGACGGTGCCCCTCGAATCGCGATCGGAGGTGGTGGGCCTCATCTATCTGGATGCGAATGCCCAGCGGGCCTCCTTCACCGAGGCGGATCTCCAGCTGGTGGCCTCGCTGGGCCACCTGGCCGCCGCGAAGATCCAGACCGCCCGCCTGGCCGAGGAGGCCGCCCGGATCCGGGATCTGGAGAAGGAACTGGCCATCGCGCGGGACATCCAGGTGCGGATCCTGCCGGACCGGATGCCGGCGGTGGAAGGCTTCGACCTGTTCGGCGCCAACGAAGCCTGCCGCCAGGTCTCGGGCGACCTCTTCGGGCACTGGCCAGGACCGGACGGGCGACTCTGGCTGGCCCTCGCGGACGTTTCCGGCAAGGGCCTCGGCCCGGGCCTCCTCATGGCCACCTTCCAGGCCTATCTGCAGGCCTGGTCGGAGCTGCACGAAGATCCAGCCGCCCTGGCCTTGAAACTCTCCGTGGCCCTCAGCCGGAAGACCACGCCCAACCGCTTCATCACGGCCTTCCTGGTGCTCCTGGATCCGCACTCGGGGCTGCTCGAGTACACCAGTGCCGGACACAATCCGGCCCTGCTGCTCCGGCGGGATGGACAGGTCGAGGCGTTGGCCTCCCAGGGCTTCCCCCTGGCCATGTTCGCCGGCCGGCCCTATGGGCGCGGCCGGGTGGAGTTGGGGCCCAGCGACCTCCTCTGCTGCGCGACGGATGGCATCCTCGAGGCCCCGGATCCTGAGGGGCGGGAATTCGGGAGCGACGGGCTGGAGGCGGTGCTGCGGGCGCAGCCGGCGGCAGACCTGGCGGAACTCCACCGGGCCCTCGGCGAGGCCCTGGACCGCCACACGGGTGGCGCCCCCCTGGCGGATGATCGGACGCTGCTGCTGGTGCGGCGGCAGCCCTGAGGGCCCCCCCAGGGCTTTCCCCCTCAGGAGGTCCAGAATCTGGCACCATGGGCGCCAGCACCCCTCCTGTTCTACGCCACGCCCGCCGGGCCGGGCGCCTGCCTACCTTGAAAGGAGCCGCCATGAGCGCGCCGATCTCTTCGGATGGAATCCGCGTCTTCCGCCAGGAGCTGTCGCCCATCCACCTGCTGGAGCGGGCGGGAGAGGTCTTCGCCGGGCGCCCCGCGGCTTCTGATGGTGACCGGCGCTTCACCTGGCGCGAGTTGCGGGCCCGGGCCCGCCGGCTGGCCTCGGCCCTGCGCGCGGACGACCTGAAGAAGGGCGATCGCATCGCCTTCCTCGCCTTCAACTCGGAGCCGCTGCTGCTCGCCCACTTCGCCGTGCCCATGGCCGGCGGGGTGCTGGTGGCGATCAACACCCGCCTGAACCCCGAGGAGATCGCCTACATCCTCGGCCACAGTGGCGCGACCACGGTGTTCGTTGCGCCGGACCTGCTGCCCCTCCTCGCGGCGGTTCCACCCACGGTGCGCCGGGTGGTGCTGGGAGCCGACTTCGAGGCCCTGCTGGCCCGAGGTTCCGAGGTTCCGCTGGAATCCTGGCTCCAGAGCGAGGACGAGCCCATCTCCATCAACTACACCTCCGGCACCACCGGCCGCCCCAAAGGCGTGGTCTACCACCATCGCGGCGCCTACCTGAACGCGCTGGCCATGACCATTGACCACCGGCTCCAGGCCGAGTCGCGCTACCTGTGGACCCTGCCCATGTTCCATTGCAACGGCTGGTGCTTCACCTGGGGCCTCGCGGCGGTGGGCGCTGAGAGCGTATGCATTCCGAGGATCGAACCCGGTCCGGTCTGGCGCCTCTTCGAGGAAGGCGTCACCCATTTCTGCGCGGCGCCGACGGTCTGCACCATGCTGGTGACGGATGCCGCCGCCCATCGTCTCGACCGGCCCGTGCGCCTGTTCACCGCCGGCGCGCCGCCGTCGCCCACCCTCATCGCCCGCATGGCCGACCTGAACTTCCAGCTCGACCACGTTTACGGGCTCACCGAGGTGTACGGGCCCTTCACCATCAACGTGCCCGCCCCGGGCCAGGAGACCCTGCCCGCCGAGGAGCAGGCGCGGCTGCGGGCGCGCCAGGGCATGGCCAACGTCTGCGCCGGCGAGGTCCGCGTGGTGGACGACGCCATGAACGACGTGCCCCGCGATGGCGCCACCCTCGGCGAAGTGGTCATGCGCGGAAATGTGGTGATGACGGGCTATTTCGAGGACGAGGACGCCACGCGGAAGGCTTTCGCTGGAGGCTGGTTCCACTCGGGCGACCTGGGCGTGTGCCATCCCGATGGCTCGGTGGAGCTGCGGGACCGCAAGAAGGACATCATCATCTCCGGCGGCGAAAACATCTCCACCATCGAGGTGGAGCAGGCCATCGTGACCCATCCCGCCGTCCTCGAATGCGCGGTCATCGCCGTCCCCGACGAGAAGTGGGGCGAAGTGCCCAAGGCTTTCGTGACCCTGAAACCGGGCGCGGCCCTCACGGTCGAGGAGCTCGTGGCGCACTGCCGGAGCCGCCTTGCCACCTTCAAAGTCCCCCGGCAGATCGAGTTCGGCGGGCTGCCGAAGACCTCCACCGGCAAGATCCAGAAGTTCCTGCTGCGCGACAAGGCGTGGGGCCAGCGCGACCGCCGGATCAACTGATTTCCGGATTGGACCGGCGTAGGCCTGGTGGTAGATGGGTGGTAGACGACGAAAAAAGGCCCCGCCTGATTGCGGGGCCTCAGTCTGGCGGAGAGAGAGGGATTCGAACCCCCGAACGGGTCACCCCGTCACCTGATTTCGAGTCAGGCGATTTTCCTGTTTTCAGCATTTGCGTGTGTTTGTGCATGTTTTGGAAGTATAGCAATACAACAATATATATCAAATTCAAACAAATGATCACACTCGCATACGACTCTCATCCGGGATACCAGCGGGATACGGGAAGGTGTAACCTGATTCTGTATCCCGGGGGTACGGATGGCCATCAAGCTCGATCAACGCATCCTCAAGACACTCCCTTTGGAAGAGGAGAGCACTCGAACCCGCTATGCGGATTCGATCGTCCAGGGGCTTTACGTCGAAGTGCTTCCTGCCTCGATGCCTGGCGGTGAACTTCGGAAGGTGTGGCGGCTACGCTACCGCACGACCTCGGGCGAGCGGAAATGGCTCACCTTGGGCACCTGGCCAGCCACGAGCGTGGACGCGGCGCGCTCCGAAGCCCGCCGCGTTATCGGCGATGTCGAGAAGGGCGCCGATCCCGCTGCCGAACGCACGGCCATGAAGAAGGCTGCCACCATCGCCGAACTCTGGCTGCAGTTCAAGGAATTGCACGGGCCACACCTGCGCCCCACCACCATCAAGGGCTATCAGGATCAGTACCGAGCCCACATTGAGGGCGCCTTCGGCTCCAGCAAGATCCAGAGCCTCACCCGCGAGGCCATCGCCCGCTGGCATCGCAAGATCAGCGAGACCGCACCCACCAGTGCGAACTATGCATTGCGGGTCCTGAGCACTCTCCTGGCGCGGGCGGAAGAATGGGGTCATATCCCGCTCGGAACGAACCCAGCCAAATTGGTGAAGCAGAACAAGGCGAAAAAGAAGCACCGGCCTCTAAACACAGAGGAGTCCCACCTGGTGGGCAGCACCATCACCCTGCTTGCCAAGGAGGGCAAGATCAGCGCCCAAGTGGCTGCCGCGCTCCGGCTGCTGCTTCTCACGGGATGCCGCCGAGGCGAAATCGCGGGCCTGAAGTGGGTCGAGGTCAACCTCGACTCCGGGTGCATTGTTCTTGGCGAAGACGACGCCAGCGACCACAAGACCAAGGACCACCTGGGCACGAAAACAATTTTTCTGGGTCCCGCAGCCCTCCAGATCCTTGAAGAGCTGGCTGGCCAACGCCTGAGCTCCTTCGTCTTCCCCGGATCCAGGGAAGGACTGCCCATGAGCCCCATGACCATCAACCGAGGCTGGGACTTGGTTCGCAAGAAAGCTGGCATCCTCGATGCTCGCCTGCATGACCTGCGCCACACAGTGGGCGCCATGGCGGGCGCGACGTTGCCCGCCTTTATGGTCCAGACGATCCTAGGCCACAAGCAGCCATCAACAACCAGCCGCTACGCCAAGCCCATCGACTCGGCCACCGAACAGGCAGTTCACAACCTTCAGCGCCAGATCGCCGCGAACCTGGGGCTGTGAGCGTCTAGCATGGAACCGTGGGAAGTGTGGGAACCCGAGGAAGCCGCTAGCCATCCCCGGGTTCCCACGGCTCCTACAACCATGGAACTCAGACGCTTGGCTACCGCTCACTCTGAGATTTTGGTTGCGGGATCAGAAACCCGAATGGATACTTGCCATGTCGGGTGCCCCTGGTGGGCTCGATATGGGTAATCCCAGCCTGACACCAGTTCCAAGGCCCCGCTCTCTCAGAGTGGGGCCTTTCCCTTGTAGTCGTCCCAGGCCTCTCGTGCTGCATCAATCAGGGGCGACCCCTCCGGCCAGACCTTCAACCCATCGAGCGTCTGTCCACTCGGACGGCGATAGAACGAGGGCAGAAGCATCTGGAAGTAGGGGTAAGCAAGGTTCTGGGATTTGAAGGCCCGGTACACGTTGTATGCCAGCAAGTCCGCCAACTGCACACCGTTGGAAAGCTCGCTCCGCGTGAAGAAGGGGTATTCCACGATGTGGCCGAAGGTCATGTTGGCGTTTCCAGCCCGCTGAAAATAGGCATGCTTCATCGCCACTGCCTGGTTCAGTTCCTTGCTGGTGTCGTCCATGACGATGAGCGCATGGTGCTTGGGATGGTACTCCGTCATGAAGTGCTCGATCCGCTCCAGCATGAACTCGTAGGCCTTCTTGTGCAGGGTCTCGTGGGTCATGTGATCGCGCAGGAAACGCTTGTCAATCACGGCGGCCATGACCACGGCATTACATGCTGCGACCTGATCGAAGTAGACCTTCACGAGGCGCTCGATATCGGCATCGCAAAGAGACGCCAGGAATGGGCTCTTCTCCTCGCGCTCCTTCTTGTTCCGGATCCAATTCGACTTTACCTCGCAGTCTGCCAACAGAAAGATCCCCATCTGCTTGCGCCGGAGATGGTCAGCAAGTTCGAGCTTGGTGTATGAGATGTCTCGATCGAAGGGCCGCCATTTCCCCTCGTACATGCCCACCGCCAACAGAACGTAGAGGTGGTCCTTGGGCTTCTCGGGCGTACCCACAGACGGATCCCTGGATCCCGATTCGTCGAAGTAGAAGAAATACATCCCAACCCCAAGATTGCATCCAGTCTACCCGGCTCCTTGGGCCACCAGCCGCCCTCTCCCCTCTGCCAGAGGCCGAGCCGGAGGCTCCCCAAGCCCGCAGCACCGGGACCTCAGGCAGGGTTCTGCCCTGTTGTCCTCTGCCGTCGGCGTCGCCATCGGCCCCCCGCTTGCTGGGGGCCGATGGCGATGCCCACCGATTCCCGAACTCTGGCGGTCTTGAATGCCCGAGTCCGCCACTCATCGCCACGGGCGTCCGCGTGGCCAGGGGCGTGCCGGGCGGCCTTCTGCCCGGCGCGATCCCTGGCGTGGACGAGCCGCGACGGCACCTCAAGCTGCCTCCTCTGTGTTCTTCTCTTCTGGCCTGCGCCCCAGGATGAAATCCGCCGACTTCTGCGCCCGGGCGGCTGCGGTGACAAAGGCTGTCGACTCCTTCTGGAGCTTCTCCATCCACCCTTGGAGGTAGGCTGCTTGGTTCTGGATCACCGCCTGGTCTATGCCCGCCTCGGCACTCAGGAACGCTGCCGCCAGTTCCGCCACCAATTCCGCCACCAATTCCTCCAGGGAATAGTCATGGCTTCCGAAGGCGCTGACCCTGTTGAGTTCTTTCCGATTCAATCGGGACGCATGGCCCGTGGCATGCCCCATTTCGTGGTACAGGGTCTCGTAGAACCCCTCGGGATAGAGTCCCCCCAAGTGGTGTAGCAGCCAAGGCCACAAGGGTGGCCACCGGGTTCCGTAAGGTGAGTTTGCAGACTTATCGACGGAGGGGCCGATGGCCATGGATAGGGTGTCGGGGCTGGAAGCCCTGAGCAAGGTATTGGAGGAAGGGAACGGTGATTTCCTTAGGCGGGTGCTCATGATGGGGCTCTAGGCAGTGATGGAGTCGGACGTCGCGGGGCTCTGCCAGGCGGCGCCCGGCGAACGGACAGCGATCCGGGAGATCCACCGGAACGGCTACCGTGAGCGGGAGTTCCAGACGCGGCTGGGGGAGTTGGTACTGCCCATCCCGAAGCTTCGGCGGGGCAGCTACTTCCCGGCGTTCCTGGAACCACGGCGTCGCTGGGAGCAGGCCTTCGTCAATGTGGCTGCCGAGGCCTTGCGGACCACGAACCCATCCGTGGTCACATCCAAGTCAAGGGCGTCCCCGGCCTTGATGCCGCGGAGCTTCAGAAGACCGGCTGGGATGGTGATGATGACTGCCCCGCCCTGTTGGCGGGCTTTGATCTGAATCATTGTTTCCTCCGAATATCTACCAGAATTCGTGGTCACCAAGCCTATCCCTCGGACTCCGCCAGCCTGGCCCGATAGGCTTCCAGCCCGCACCCGGTGACGATGTAGAAGCGCTCCGTGCCGCGACCGGGCACCTTCACGTTCTTTTGGAACCGGAGCTTTCCGGACTCCATCACGGCTCCCAGGAGTCCGGCCTCCGCACATCCCCGAGCCACATCCTTGGGGTTGAAGCCTTCGCAGGCATCCTTCCAGCCCTCGGTGTGGAACAGGTAGTCCATCCGGTCCTGTCCGTCCCGGCGGCGGAATCCAGCGCTGTTTACCACGCGCTCCCCCAGGATCGCCCAGTCGGCAAACCGCGAGGTACCATGGCGCTCGATGAAGCCCACCACGGCGGCAATGCCCCGCTCGTGCTCGCCCGCTCCTACCCCACCGCGCTGGGCAATCCAGGCCTTCAAACACAGGTCCGCCGCCCAGTCTGCACCGCCGGCGGGAATTGGCAGGATCCCCCACTGAATCGCCAGTTCTCCCGCAAGGGCCACCAGGGCAAACCGATCCAGCACCCGCCCCACCTGGGAGTCTGCTCGCCTAGGAAGATGCGCCTGGCTCCAGGCTACCTTCTGGCGTTCCCACGCGAGCAGCTCCTGATCCGTCGCCTGGCAAAGGCGGTCCAGAAAGTGCCGGGCGGCACTGCCATAGCATCTCCGGGTGGCCACGCGGAGATGGTCCGCCATGGCCTTGGAGGAACTGAAACCCTCCGAGCACTCGAAGGCCTGATCAAGCCCCTCCGGCAGCACAGGGATGTCCACCATGCGGACATCCTGGCCCGCCTTTGGCGCACGGCCCTCCTCTCGCATGCGATCCCCGAGGGTGATCTCGCCCGTGGAAAGGAAGAGCGTGCGCCAGCGCCGTCGGCTTCGCGTCTGCAGTGCCTTAGTCGCCCGAACCTTGTCGGTTCCGTTCGCCAGCAGGTAGGCCACCTCGCCCGATTCTTTCGGCAGCGCTTGGCCCTGCTCGTCGAGGATCAGCAGGCAATCACAGTGGGACATAGCCACGGCCTCCAGGCCGTTGGACGTAGCCCGCCAGCTCTCGCGGTAGATCGGGCCGCCCCACACGCTGCCAGCCGCTTCCACACAGGTCGTCTTCCCCTTGGAAGACTGACCAAAGAAGTGAAATCCGCCCCCTTCCATCCCGAGCCGCCCAAGCAATGGTGCAGCGAAGGCCGCCGCTAGGGCGAATGTGAGGCGGGAGTTCCCTGTGGCGTGGCGCCCCACCTCCTGCTGCCACTCCACGAGATCGCCCCGCACCCGGTAACTGTGCTCCATATCCAGGGCCAGATAGACCTGTTCCCCCTGCGCGAGGGCGCCAAAAGAGGCGCCCGGCAGCACGAAGGCGCCCCCATGCCACCCCACCCGTTCCACGGAGCGCGCTCGCCCCGATACGCGAACCGAAGCCAGGTAGGCCACGAGCTTTTTCCTGCGCGCCTCATCCGGAGCCACCCAAAGCCCGCCGCGAATGAGTGTTCTGGCCAGCTCGGCCCCTTCGCCCAGGAACCATTCCCTGGGAATGGTCTCCTCATGCGTCACGCCATCCGGATCCTGCCATCGGATCCGAAGCCCCCAGCCCTGCCAACGGATATCTCGCGTCTCGGCAAGCGCCCTGAATGGGCCGCAGAGCCTCTGCGGCTTCGCAGGCGACTCCGAGCCGTCCTCCTCGACCTTGCCCTTGGGCAGGAACCAAAGCCCGTCCTCGTCCAGGCGATAGGGCGGAATGCAGGGGCGGCCTGGATCCCCGTCGGTCAAGGGCAGTTCTGAGGCTACGCGATTTCCGGGATCCATCGTTCCTCCTGGGTCGTGGGAGGATGCTCCCTGGTGCGGCTTCAGAAGCCAGCCTCGGTCCGAGCAGACCCTGAGGGCTTCCATCACCTTGCGGCGCAGATCCTTATCATTCCAGGGGGGCTGGCACGCGGGGTTGTATTGCTGCCAGAGCACTTCGAAGGCTTCCTCCTCCCCAAGATCGAAGCCAGCGGCCACCTTGATGGCCGCAGCCAAAGTGGTGGCGTGGCCACGAGAGCCCGCAAAGGCCGGGGCCTCGCGGGCAAGCACGGAGGCGTAGGCACGCGCACGGTCCAGTAAGCTGGAGTCCTCTCCAGACGGCAGCGCGGCGGATTTTGGCTTCACTCTTGCTCCGGGATCTCCAGTCAGGAACGCGGCTTGGATCTCTTTCGGCGTGTAGCGGACCGGACAGGCCTCGATCAGCTCCACTAGGACGTGCGGCTCCCGCTTCCGGTTGAAGAAGCCCGGCAACCTCATCACACGCGCCACCTCGCAGACTGCCGAATCGGCGCCCCAGGATTTGAAGACGGCCCGGATCTGTCGCAGCTCACCCTCGTGGACCTTCTGCCGCTCTGGATCACCCGCGCAGGGCAGCGGTTCCTGGGTGAGCCAGTAGAGGTGCTGGCCATGTCCGCTCTGAACGCGCAGGCTGGGCGGGAGGGGGAGCACCTCGGCACCAGGCGGCGAGGCATCTTGTCCCAGATCCAGGTCGGCCCACCAGGCGCGCAGACCGACAATGTTCCCCTTGCGGCGCCCGGCGCCATCGGTGGTGTTCACGGAGACGAAGATCCCGGCCCCGGCCCGATTTCTTCGCTCCAGCTCCTGCGCCAACGCCGACAGGCTTCCGTGGAGGGTGCGGGCACGCTTTGGATCCTTCCGAACCTCGTCATCGTCAAAAACCTGAAAGGTCAGCGACGCCTTCCAAACCTCCTTTGGGGTGCAGGCGAGCAAGGCGGCGAGGAAGGGCAAGGTGTGGGCCGCGAGGCGATCCTTTAGGGGTGGCACGTCGCCCAGGGGGATGACATTCGAGGTCATGCCTCACCCCTGCTGGAGGCTGGAGTCGGCGTGATTCAGCTCGGGCAGTTCCCGCAGCCAACGCGCGGCCTCCTCGACGGGTATGACGGTCCGGCTCTGGATCTTCTTCGGGCGGATCTGCCCCGATTTCACCAGCTTGTAGAACAGCCAGCGACTGATTCCCGCCCAGTGCAGGAACTCCTCGACGCTCATGGCGCCTCGGGGAGGAAGAGGATGATGGGGGATGGTGGTGTGGGTCATCGGACCACTCCGTTCATTGAGCGACCAGCAGGCCGATGGCAGAGCCACCCTGTGCGGGTCGCAGAACCTCGCTTTGCCGGAGCAGAGTCGGCGTGCAGGTCAGGGTTCTTCGCACCGCCTACCTGGCGGGAGGAGCAGGGAACCGATTTCCACTGCCAGGACCAGCTTCGGTCACATGCGTCCAGGAATCATGGAGGGCCAAACCTACAGGTTTTTCGGAACCAGGGATCGCCACTTCGGGATCCAGGCCATCCAATTCAGCCCAGGGTCCGAGCAGCGCAAATGGAGGTAGAGCCAGAACCACCCGCGCTGGATGGGATGAATGCGAAGGTGGTCCAAGGGAACACGGCGCCGAGACATGAGGTGGCGATCAACACGTAAAGCAGCAGGCCGGAGCGGGGTCATGATCAGGAGGTTCACCCGCGCATTCCTGCGCATCCGGTCGGTCTTCACTGCAAGCAGAGCGAGCTGATCCTCTGTGAAAGCCGCCAGGACAGGGCTCTCTATGGGATGAAGGATCCGCTCTCGGATCTGATGTACTGCGTCGGTGGCCAACCGCCGGAGATCCACAAGGCCACGAGAGACTCTGGTCCGGTGCTTTCCAGACATTGGCTGAGGAGTCTTCAGGCTCTCCCGGTGGTTGCTCTTCTCGCGTAAAGCCCCAATGAAGGGGTAGGGCGGTTCCATGAGGACTTTTGCGCCTGCCCCCCCGTACAAATGCTCATTCAGGAAATCCAGCGGCAGCTCGTAGGGATGATAGGGGGCGCCAATCGGGAGCCGGTAACCCTGATAGGACCAACGAAGTGGCTTGCCTGTCCCAGGACGGCTGGGTGGAAAGAGCTTTTTCTCCACATGCCATTCCCCCATCTCCAGGGGAACGATGCGTCCCTGAAAAGATGAGGGAAGGAAGGAGAGTAGTTCGAAGCCCGCGGAACTGCCCGTAAGACGATATCGAACCGCAGCGCTAACTTCCTGGACGATCCACTCCAGGAGGATCTGGTATATCCAGGCGATGAAATCGCTGAACTGGGGCAGTGGATCCCTTAAGTAGCGCCGGGCGTCCTCGGCGCCCTGCTCCCGACCGTGGGTGATCTCGTGGAAAGCGATCCGCCAGGAATCCTGGGGCTGGATCTCCCGACGTTCGAGCTGGTGGTATAGGGTGTCCGGCGTTCGCTGAGACAGGAAATAGGCCACGCCCTCCACGACGCGGCGCTCGGCCAACAGGGGCCAGCAGCGCAGGAGGGCATCCCGCATCCAGCGCGGTTCCTCCTGCATGAGGATGGCCAAGTGGGAAAGGTGCCCGTAGCTGCACGCACCCCGGAGGAACAACAAGTCCTCTTCGCAGGAGGGGCCGCATCTGAGAAAGGCCCAGGCCAACGCCAACTGGAACACTGGTGGGATGGCCTCCCAGTTGTCCCAGGGGCCGCTCCATCCCGGATTTGCCCACTTCTTTTTGTGCTTGCGCGCGCCTATTTCAGCCATGGCAGATCTCTATTTGGGATCCTACCGGAAATGCACGTGGCAAAGGCGGATTCAAACCGAAATTGATCCAGAGCAATGATTCCCTTGAAACCAGGACGGACCCTGTTCCAGGCGTTCTTCGCCTGACGCTTGAACCGGAGGATCCATGAAGCTCGGAAGACTCGCCGCTGTCGGGGCATTGCTGGTGGGAAGCGGCACTTTCGCATCCGCTCAGCAGAACGTCAAGGTCGGGATGATCCTGGAAACCTGGTACACGCAGATGTTGGACAACAATCTTCGGCTGGATTCGCCACCGTCTGTGGCGCCCTATTACGCCAACGGCGCCATGAACTCGGCATTCAAGGAGAACCAGTTCTACGTGCGGCACACGGAACTCTGCCTCAACGGGAAGGTGGGGGATCAGGTGGTCTGGGGCGTGGTTTTTGATCCGAACACGTCCAGCAACACGACGCCGGCCGCCACGAACGGGCTGCTCGACGCCTGGATGGCCTACGCCTTCAATAAGCAGCTCTCGGTCAAGATGGGCCAGTTCAAGATGCCCATGAACTACGAGTCCACCATCATCGGCGGCCAGAAGATCCTGTTCTACGACCGCTCCATGACCGCTCGGATGTGGGCCGAGAAGCGGGACCGTGGGGTCCTGGCCACCTACAGCGTGGGGGATCCGAATGCCTTGGCCGCGAAGATCGCTATCGGCATCGGCAACGGGATGACCGACTCCAACTTGACGTACAAGGCCAATGACACGAACGCCCAGAAGGACTACGACTTCTCGGTGAATGCCACGTACGGCAGGGATCACAGCTTCGGCGCTTGGTACCGTGAAGGCGAGACGGATGTGCGGGACGTGAACCTCGTGGCCGGCACCTTCGCGGGTGTGAACGCCCCCGACGCCGCTGCGGTGCTGGACAACAAGGACAAGACGACCAACCTCGGCGCCTACTACCTGTATGACACCGCCCATTGGCAGGGCGCGATGGAAGTGACCACGGGCCTTCTGGGTCGGCGCTATCCCTCGGTGTTCCCCGCCGGGACCGCCGCCGGAGCCTCTGCCCTGCGTCAGGGCCTGGACCAGAAGTACCTGGGCTACACCCTTTCCGGCGCTTACAAGATGGGGCGCCACTGGTTCACGGCCCGCTACGACTTCCTAAACTTCAACCAGGGTGACGACTGGTACGCGGCCACGAATCCCTACACCACAAACCCCACGACCGGAGCGCCCACGGGCAACGACTTCTCACCCAAGTACTACGAGGCCATCGTCGGCTACAACTACCTCTTTACGCCAGCCAAGGACACGAATGGCAAGATCAAGTTCGACTACATCCACCGCAGCAAGAACTTTCTCGCACCCAGGCCCGGTCAGGGGGGCGAGCAGGGCGGAGATAGCCTCGTGATGTCGGTTCAAATCGGGTTCTAGGCGTTCGCCGCGGATCTTTCCCGTACGGCCAAAGGTCCCACCACCCGGCGGAAGGAGCATCAAACGGACAGGTGGTTTTTTGAAGTGACCAAGGAGCCTCAGGAGGTTTCCTTCCTGCCCATGGGTCACGGACGCCGAGAGTCGTACTGGGAGATCCGGAGGCCTTCCCATGACTGAGATCAAAACTACTAGCGTCATCAGTGCAGGCCTGGGGGAGCAAGGGCATCGGCGCCTTCGCCAGGAACCCACCGCGGGCTGTGGACGGGTGCTGCGTCGGGTGGCGCTTGCCCTCCTTGCGATCCTGCCTCTGGCGGCGGAGGCGCCCCTCCACGAAATGGGCCCCTTCCCCACCCGGGAGATGTTTCCCCTGTACCTGCCCACCATGGCCTACCAACCGGTAGACCCGGTGCCCCTGGGCCGGGGCCACTGGCGCTGGTCCCTGAACTGGACCGAGGCCAACACGTTCCAGTTCTCGGACATCCTTGAGCAGGAAGGGGCCATGAAGGACGCCACCGGACGCCTCGTTATCACTCGGGATTTCGTCCAGGCGAACCTTTCGAAATGGAAGAATGTTCCGGTGCTGTATTTCTTTGATGAGGAGATCGCCCGCTTCGAGGTGCAGGGCCGATATGGGCTCTCCGACCGAACGGACGTGTGGTTCTTCCTGCCCGTCCAGAACCACACGGGCGGATTCCTCGACCCCCTCATCGAGGATTTCCACAAGATCGGCTTCGAACAGTTTGGCCGGGACCGGGTGCTCCAGAACCAAGTGACCTTGGTGGTAGCTCAGTACGGGAAGCTCACCTTCTACAGCGATCAGCGGATCCTCGGCAAGACCCAGGATCCGGTCCTGGGGCTCACCCACCGCTTCCTCCAGACCCCGACCTGGACCCTTTCCGGAACCTTCAGCCTGAAGCCCCCCCTGACCCACACCTACGATGTGTACCAGTCGGGTTGGGACCAGAGCTACGGCCTCACGGCCCTCTGGCGGGCGGCCACCCGCCATGTCTTCTACTTCGGTGGCGCCTTCATCCAACGCCCTCATGGAAGCCCCGCCTACACGGCTATCGGCTTCCGGGATGGCGTGGGGCTCCATGCCACCTGGGAGTACCGGAAGTGGCGGACGGTCCAGCCCTTCCTCCAGCTCTATTGGCAGAGCGGCTACCTTCGCCCCCAGCCCTACCAGCACTTCGACGAACCCAGCCTCCAGCACGACCTGGGTGTGTACTGGCACTGGACCCCGCGCACCACACTCACCTTCCACTACATGAACAACATCACCCACTGGGGGAACACCGCCGACATGGCCCTGGGCGCCAGCCTAACGGCGCATTTCTAAGAGTGCCTAACAATACTACCAACCGAGGGCATACCAGCAAATGAGGATGCATCCGAGGCTGAGGAATGCCTGATGGATGTCGGCGCGTCGTTCGTATCGAACGGCCAGTCTTCGAAAGCGGTGAAGCCATGCGAATGTCCGTTCGACGACCCATCGGTGGATACCAAGCTTCTCTTTCGACTCGATCCCTCTGCGTGCGATGCGTGGTGTGATGCCTCGAATCCGGCAGGCTTCTCGGCAGCGCCTGAAGTCGTACCCCTTGTCTGCGTGAAGCTTCTCGGGGCGCCGCCGTGGCCGCCCCCTCCTGCCGCTCTTCACGGCTGGCACGGCATCCACCAGACTCTCGAATGCCATCGAATCGTGCCGGTTCGCGGGCCCCATCCTCGCCACCAGCGGAATGCCCCGCCGATCCACGATCAGATGATGTTTGCTCCCAGCACGTCCCCGATCGGTCGGATTCGCCCCTGTTTCCGAGCCCCCCTTTTTGCCGGAATGCTTGAGGCATCCAGCGAAGCTCTCGACCAATCCAGCTTCCCCGACTCCTGCAACTCATCCAGCAACACTCGGTGGATTCGATCCCACACCCCGAGTTCGATCCATCGCTGCAACCGGCGCCAGCAGGTCATCCCGCTTCCGCAGCCCATCTCGCGCGGTAGGTGCTCCCAGGGAACCCCCGTCTTCAGGATGAACAGGATGCCCGTCAACACCGCTCGATCCGGGATCCTCGGCCTTCCCGTCCCATGCCGCGGATCCATCTCCGCAAGCACCGGCTCGATGCGCTCCCACAGTCCTGACGGCAAAATCTCTTTGGCCATCCCTCTATATTCTGCATTCGCAAAATTTGTACAAGAGGGTTTTGTTAGCCGTTCTAAAGCCACCCTGCGTAGATGGTTCACGAAACCATCCCGATAAGCCCCAAGGTACGAGGGCCCTGACCGGCATATCTCCATCGGTGCTATCGTCGGAGCGATCCACGGAGCACGGAATGAAACCTGGAATGGGCCAGGATGGTCGAGATGTCCAGCCCTTTCACAAGGGGGAGGAGCTGTCTTGCGCCAGCCGAGCCGCAGCAAGGATCCCATTCGGCATGACCGTGGCCATCGCACTCCTTCTTTTCGGCTGCCGTTCCCAGGGCTACACCTCCGTTTCCATGAACCCCGGAGCGCCAAAGGCAAGCCCTGCGGCAACGGAACCTTCACCGATCCGCTTGGGGCTGGCCCCCATCCTATCGGTCCAGGGAAGTGCTGAGGCGTTGACCGCGCTGTGCCAGGCCCTCTCCAGCCACATGGGCCGACCCGTCACACCGTTGCTGGGGGGTGATTACCGGGAAATCAACGACATGCTGGGGCTAGGCCAACTCGATGTGGGCATTGTCTGTGCCGGGGCCTATGCGGATCCCCGTCTATGCAGGCTTTGTGAGCCACTGCTGGTCCCTCTCCTGATTGGCAGCGGCCCGACCTACCAGTCCTATCTGGTGGTTCAAGCTCAGAACCCGGCTCGGAGCCTGGAGGATCTGAAGGGCGCTTCCTTCGAATTCACGGACTCGCTTTCGCTGACGGGCTACATCTTCCCTGTGGCCCGATTGTGCGCCCTGCGCCAGAAACCGGGTGCCTTTTTCAGAACCGTGGCCTTCAGCCATAGCCATGACCGGTCTCTCTCCATGGTGGCGGATGGCAGCGTGGATGCGGCTGCGGTGGACAGCACCGTATTCAAGGTCTGGACAGCGAACCATCCGAGGCAGGCCCGGCATCTGCGCATCCTCGAGCGGTCAGAGCCCTTTCCCGCGCCCCCCATTGTCGTGGAAGACCAGCTCTCTTCATCGGGAAAGGAGGCCCTTCACGCCGCCTTCCTGGATCTGACCTCAACCAAGGCCGGGCAGGCCATCCTCAAAGAAATCGGGTGGACGGGCTTCCAGCAGCCCGATGCTCTTTGGCACCGTCGGATGGATCACCTCAACCGTCTCTACGGGAATCTCCGTGCCAAGAACTGCCTTGCATCTTAGGGGGCGGATCCTGGCCCTCCTATTCATCGGGGTGGTGCTGTTCGGATCGGTGAACGCCTGGGTTTTCAGGTCGGTCATGCTGCGCAGCCTGAGATCCTCCCTCACGGCTCAGGGCCAAGCCCTGGTGGAGCTCGTGGCCGACCAGAGTGAATCCCTCCTGCTGCATCGGGATCGGTTCGGTCTGGACCGCATGCTTGATTCCTACCGTTCCCGCTATGCGGAAGCTTTCTATATTGTGGTCTACGATGGCAACGGCGGCATCGCAGCGAGCACCTTCCGGGATGGTGTGCCCGCCTTTCTTGCCTCCCCCCGCCCAGCCGGCCCTCCCTTCCGATTCAAGTCCAAAGATACCTATTTCCAGGATTTCCAGGCACCGATCCTCCATGGATCCCTCGGAATGGTCAGGCTTGGGCTTTCGGAGAATGCCATCCGTTCGCGTGCGGCTTTCGGCGAGAGCGCGATCCAGGGCATGGTGCTGCTGTTCCTGTTGGCGGGCGTGGGCGGATCGTTCCTCATCGCGCAGGATGTCCACCGGGACGCCCTCCGGCTCTCCTCCGCCGTGTCCGCCTTCCGCATGGATGGGCCGGTGCCCGCTCTGCCAGTACAGCGCAGGGATGAGATAGGTCTGGTGGCCCGGGCGGTCCAGGACATGATGAGCCGCTTGAAGGACCTTCAGCAGGAGAATCTGGCCCTTCTGGCCCGATTCAGGGACGCGGACCGCATGTCCAGCGTGGGGCTCATCGCCGCTGGATTGGCTCACGATATCAACAACCCGCTCTCAGGCCTCATGGCCTCACTGGATCGCCTCTCCCGGAAGCCAGAGGATGCGGCCCGCCTGACTGCTTATCTTCCGCCGATGAAGGAAGCCGCCCGGCACATCCAGGGCGTCCTCCAGCGACTCCTGGAATTCGTCCGCCACACCCGCTATGAAGAAGTCCCCGTGGATCTCAAGGATGCGGCCCAGAAGGCCAGGATGCTGGTGGAACACAGCCTGCCGGCAGGTGTGGGTCTGAATCTCCAGGTGCCCGATGGCCTGCCTGCCGTCTTCTTCGACCCGGCGGGCCTCCTCCAGATTTTCGTGAACATCCTGATCAACGCTGCGGATGCCATGGACCAGCGGGAAGGGTGGATCGACCTTCGTGTCAGCGAGGAGTCTGGGCGCGTCACGATTGCCGTCCAGGACACGGGCATCGGCATGCCCCCCGAGGCCCTGGCCCGAGCCTTCGATCCCCTGTTCACCACCAAGCCGCCGGGGCGGGGAACGGGCCTCGGCCTGGCCATCGCCCGCCAGATGATGCGCGATCATGGCGGTGACATCGAACTGGCAAGCACTCCGGGCGTGGGAACCTGTGTCACCCTGCGGTTCCGGGCATTGGAGGTCTGATGCGGATCCTGGTGGCTGAAGACGAAGCCCTGCTGGCCATGGCTCTCCACGATGACCTGGTAGAGGCTGGCCATGAGGTCGAGGTGGTGGGCGACGGGCTTGCTGCCTGGGACTTAATCCAGCGGACGCCACCCATGCTGGTCCTATCGGATGTCCGCATGCCAGGGCTTGATGGCATGGGCCTTCTACGGCGGGCTCGGCAGGCCCAGCCAGGAATGGCATTCATCCTCATGACCACCTTCGGATCCGTCAAGGACGCGGTCACGGCGCTCCAGGCGGGAGCTACGGATTACCTGGTCAAGCCCTTCGAGCGGGAGGAACTTCTAGAGCGGGTCCGACGCGTGTCCGAACTCCTGGATCTGCGCCGGGAGAAGACCGAACTGGAACGACGCCTGGAGCAGTTCACCCGCCCAGGCCTTTTCTTGGGCGCGACCCCGGCCATGAGGGACCTCTGGGCGACCGTGGACCGGGTGGCGCCTATGGATGTGGATGTCCTGATCCAGGGGGAGACAGGCACCGGCAAGGAGGTGCTCGCCCGCACCATCCATGCTGCCAGCCCGCGGGCCTCACGCCCTTTCATGCCGGTGTCCTGCGCCATCCTTTCTGGCTCGCTCCTGGAAAACGAACTGTTCGGTCACGAGAAGGGCGCCTTCACCGGCGCAGACAAGGCGGC
>JAKAMQ010000199.1 GCA_021812805.1 Acidobacteriota bacterium | reverse complement strand
CGCAAGGGCGCCAGAGGGGCCATGCCCCGATGGAAGTGCACCTCGCCTTCGAGCCGTTGATCCAGGTATTTCAGGCGAGGTGCACTAGATGGGCGGAGGTGCGGGCCGTCCGGCGGCAACCCAGGCCGTGAGCACCGCATCGCCGAGGTGCTGGGCGGCGCCTTCCAGTTGGCGGATGAGCACGGGGCCCTGGTCCTGCCAGAAGATCATCCAGTAGGCCGGTCCCCGTTGCCGGCCCCGGGCGCCCTGGGGCGAGGTCCGGTCCGCGGCGCGATCATCCGCCAGCAGCCGGGGCACCAGGGCGTAGGAGGCCGCCAGCCAGTCCCAGGGGCGGTCCATGAGGTGAGGATCCACGGCAGCGGCCGGGGCCTTCAGGGTGTCTTCCTGGAGGAAACGTTCCGGCAGCCCCGTTTCCCAGCGGCTGTGGACCCCCCGCTGCCCCGTCTCCTGGCCGTCGTGGTTGGCGGTGGTGTGGAGGGGCACCTGGAGGTCGGCCACGTAATGGCCCAGGAGGGCGGTGGCATAGGCCACCCGTTGGCGGTCGCCTTCCTTGAAGGCGGCGACCAGATCCCGCCATCGGTCCTGGATCACCCAGGGCACCACGCCATTGCGGTAGAAGCCGCCACCCAGCATGGCCCGGGCCTGGGCCAGGTCATGCGGAACGTGGCCGGGACCGCCGTAGGGCTCGACATCCAGGTAATGGCGGGGTGGTTCCTTCCGGTCGTTCCGCCAGTGATCCGGATCGGAGGCATGGTCCCGCAGGAACCCCTCCTCCCCTCGGTACCAGGTGCGAACCTCCGGCGGCAGGGTGGTCAAGGACAGGCTGACGATGGCGCGGTGGCCCTTGGCGCCCCAGGCGAGCAGGGGCAGAACCGCCAGCGCGAACAGGCAGGCGCGGAGGTCCATGAGGCTTCCTACCGGGGGATGGTCCCGGTCCGCTCCCAGCGGGTGCGTGTGAAGAAGTGGCGGGCGGCATCCACGAAATCGGACAGCACATCCATGGGCCCGTTGGGGATGCGCGCGTTGTCATCGTCCGAGTCGCCCTCGCGGAAGCTCCACCAGATGATGAAGGGCCGGCCACGGAGGTGATCAATCGGCAGGAAGCCCCAGTAGCGGCTGTCCAGGCTGTTGTCCCGGTTGTCGCCCATGGCGAACAGCTCTCCGGGGGGCACCGTGACGGGGCCCAGGTTGTCCTTGAATCCGTTCTGGATGAGGCTGTCAATGCCCTGCCGGTCCATGGTGAGTTCGTCGGGATCCGTGTGGCGCCAGGACACCCCGACCGGGGGTTGCTCAGCCTCGCCGGCATAGCGGCTGAGGGGCCAGGGGCCTGGTGTGGGGCCTTCGGGGCTGCGGCCGAACTGGTACTCCCAGGGGCCCGTGATGAGCTTGCCGTTCACATAGAGGCGCTTGTTGCGCATCTCCACCGTGTCGCCGGGCAGCGCCACGCAGCGCTTCACGTAGTCCTCGTCACGGTCGAGGGGATAGCGGAAGACGATGATATCGCCGCGCTTCACGCCGACCTGGCCGGGCTGGGCGTCGCGCATGGGGAAGAACTTCGACTCCCAGGCCCACTGGGGACTGGCGAAGATGAACTTGTTGGCCAGCAGGTGGTCCCCGATCATCAGCGTATTCCGCATGGACGCCGAAGGGATTTTGAACTGTTGGGCGACGAAGGTCTTGAAGAAGAGGATCAGGATCATCGCAAAGCAGACCACTTCCAGGTTGTCCCGGAGGGCGCCCTTGGCGGCGCCCGGCGGCAGGGTGGCTTGGGTCGTCTCGTCAGCCATGGAGGCTCCGGGTGAGGCCCATCAGGGGCGGGAGGTGGAGGTGGGCAGGTCGGTGAAACCGAGGGAGACCAGGCGGTTCACGGTGACCCAGGCCTGGCCGCGCAATTCCTTGGACTCCACTTCCCCGAGGCCCGGCAGGTAGAGGGTCCGGCGCGGGGTGCCGTCGTTCGGGCGCATCTCGACCCAGATGCCCACCGGCGAGCGGGTTTCCGGCAGGAGGGCGGCGCCGTCCCAGGTTCCGCGCCCCAGCACCTGGAACGTGGCATTCCGGTCCTGCCAGGTGGTGGTGCGCGGGAAACCTTCCGGAAGGAGGCGGGCCAGGGGCGCGCCATTGGCCCCGACAAGGGTGATGCCCCCGGCGTGGTGGCGGAGGAACAAGGTCAAGGTTCCCTGGAGGCTGGCGTAGTCCTCCTGGACCAGTCCGGTGGTGCCATCGGCATCGAACTTGGCGCGCGCCACGCGGATCTGCAGCCGCTGCTGGGAGCGCTGGGGCTGCGGCAGGGACGGATCCTCGTAGGCGAGGGTCAGGCCCTCTTCCACGGGGCCGAAGGGAAGCGGGTGCTGCGCGGGCCTCTGGCAGGCGGCCAAGCACACCAGGGCCGCCACGGGCAGAATCCGGCGCACGTTCATCGGGGCCCCCGATTGAATTTGGCCATCAGATCCGCGAGGCTGGCAGTGCTTGCGGGAGGGGTCGAGGCGGCCTCACGCTTCGGCTGGGGCGGGCGCGCTTCGCGCTCGGGGCGCGGAGGACGCTCGGTCTGGGGCCGCGGGGGGCGTGGCCCTTCGGGGCGGGGCGGGCGCGGGCCTTCGGGACGGGAGGGGCGAGGGCCTTCGGGACGGGGCGGGCGCAGACCCTCCGGCCGTGGCGGGCGAGGGCCCGCAGGGCGGGGCGGACGCTCGCCCTCGGGCCTCGGCTGGGACCGCTGGGGACGCGGTCCCTGGGGCCTGCCGGTGGCGCCGGCGGGCGCGGGCAGCAGCGCCTTGATGGACAGCGCGATGCGCTTGGCCGCCAGGTCCACGGCCAGCACCTTTACGTTCACCGCCTGACCCACGCTGAGGGCCTCGGCGGGGTTCTTGACGTAGCGGTGGGCGATCTCGGAAAGGTGGACCAGGCCGTCCTGGTGGACGCCCACATCCACGAAGGCCCCGAAATCGGTGACGTTCGTGACGATCCCCTGGAGTTCCATGCCCACTTCCAGATCGCCGGGCTTGTTCACGCCCTCCCGGAAAACCACGGCCTCGAAGCGCTGGCGCGGATCACGGCCCGGCTTCTTCAGCTCGGCCAGGATGTCCTTCACCGTCTCCACGCCGAACCGCTCGTCGGTGAAGAGCTTGGGGTCGAGGGCATCGAGCACTGCGTCGCTGCCGATGAGTTCGGGCACCGTCCTCCCCGTGAGCTGGCAGATGCGCTGCACCACGGGGTAGCTCTCCGGATGCACCGCGGAAGCATCGAGGGGATCGTCGCCCCCGTGGATGCGCAGGAAGCCCGCCGCCTGCTCGAAGGCCTTGGCCCCGAAGCGGCTCACCTCCAGCAACTGCTCGCGGCGGCGGAAGGCGCCGTGCTCGAAACGATGGGACACGATGTTCTTGGCCAGCCCTTCGCCGATGCCCGCCACGTAGGCCAGCAGCTTGTAGGAGGCGCTGTTCAGGTCCACGCCCACGCGGTTCACGCAGCTCTCCACCACGTCATCGAGGCCCTTCTTCAGGGCGGTCTGGTTCACGTCGTGCTGATACTGGCCCACGCCGATGCTCTTGGGATCCACCTTCACCAGTTCCGCCAGGGGATCCTGGAAGCGGCGGGCGATGCTCACGGCGCCGCGCACGGTGACGTCGTGCTCGGGGAACTCCTCGCGGGCGATGTCGCTGGCGGAGTAGACCGAGGCCCCGGCCTCGCTCACGCTCACGCAGACGATGGCGGAGCGGCCCGTCTCCCGCAGCCACTCGCGGATGAAGGCCTCCACTTCGCGGCCGCCGGTGCCGTTGCCGATGGCGATGGCCTCCACGGGGTTCTCCGTGCAGAGCTTTTCCAGCAGGGCGCGGCTGCCCTCGAGATCCCGCTTGGGCTCCAGGGGATAGATCACCTCGTTCTGGATCAGCTGGCCCAGGCGGTTGATGACCACCAGCTTGCAGCCCGTGCGGATGCCGGGATCCACGCCCAGGGTGCAGCGCTGGCCGGCGGGGGGCGCCAGCAGCAGGTGGTCCAGATTGGTCTGGAAGACCTTGATGGCCTCGCCGTCCGCCTTCTTCTTGGCCTCGTAGCGCACTTCGGATTCGATGGTGGGCGCCAGCAGACGGTCGAAGGCATCCCTGGCGGCCTCGTGCAGGAAGCGCCGATAGCCGCTCTGGGGGTGGATGGCGATGCGGGCCACCAGATGGGTGACGAACGTCTCCCGGTCCACCACCAGCTTGACGGTGAGGACATCCTCCTTCTCGCCGCGACGCAGGGCCAGCAGGCGATGACTGGGGATTTTCTTGATGGGCTCGGAGAAGTCGAAGTAGGGCTTGAAGCGCAGGGCGGCCTGGTCGGCCTTGCGCTCCTCGCGGATCGCGGACTGCAGCACGCCCTGCTCGTGGAACTCGTGGCGGAGCCAGGCGCGGATCTCGGCATCCTCCGCGAGCCGTTCGGCGAGGATGTGCCCGGCCCCCTCCACGCACTCGGAGGGGGTGCGGAGGCCATCCTCGTCCTTGAGGAAGGGCTCCGCCAGCAGCAGCGGATCGGCGCCGCTCTCGTCGGCCAGCAGGGCCTCCAGGAGGGGCTCCAGGCCGCGCTCCCGGGCCACAGTGGCCTTGGTGCGCTTCTTGGGCTTGTAGGGGAGGTAGAGATCCTCCAGTTCCGCCTTCACCCAGGTGGTCTCGATTTTCGTCTGCAGCTCGGGTGTGAGCTTGCCCTGCTCCTGGATGGACTTCAGCACGGTCTTCCGGCGGTCCAGCAGGTCCTTGTAGTAGGCGTGCCGGTCCTCCACCGCACGGATGGCGACTTCGTCGAGGGAACCCGTCCGCTCCTTCCGGTAGCGGGCGATGAAGGGCACGGTGTTGCCCTCCTCCAGAAGGGCCACGATGGCGGCGACGCCGGCGCGGGGGAGCTTGAGCTCCTTGGCCATGAGGTCCAGCACGTGATCCACACTTGCTCCTTGCGATCCCCGGGAGGAGGAACTGCGATGATACCAAGGGCCGCCGTCAGCGTCCGAGCACTCGCTTCCGGCGCGCGCCTTCCGGCGGCTGTTCGAGCTCCCGCAGCGCTTTCTTCCAGAAGGCCGGGTTCAGCCCCGTGCCAATGACGACGCCGACGCAGGGCGGGGCTGCCGTTCCCGCAGGGACGGGCAGGGGTGCCACCTCCAGGCGCCCATCCGCCAGCTGGAAGGCCCAGCGGTCGCTGCCATCGTTCCGGGGCGGCCAGCCCGCGAAGGCGCAGACCCCCTTGGCGCGCAGCAGCTCTCCCTGCGCCGGCGGGGCGAGGAAGAGGG
>JAKAMQ010000198.1 GCA_021812805.1 Acidobacteriota bacterium | reverse complement strand
TGGGCGACCAAGAGGGCCGGCTGATGCGCGCGCGGGTCGTGGCATTGGCCAACCAGAAGGGCGGCGTGGGCAAGACCACCACGGCCATCAACCTCGCGGCCTCCCTGGCCATGATGGAGAAGATGGTGCTGCTGGTGGATTTCGATCCCCAGGGCCACAGCACCACGGGGCTCGGCTTCCCGAAGCCCGACCACCGGGCCGGGGCCTACGCACTCATGAAGGGCGCGCCGGCGGAGGCACTGGTGCTCAGCACGGAAGTGCCGATGATGCAGGTCATTCCCGCCGGGAAGGATCTGGCCCAGATGGAATTCGAGCTGTTCGAACTGCCTCAGTTGCAGGTACTGCGCCAGGCGCTGGAGCCCCTCCTGGACCGCTACGACTACATCCTCCTCGACCCGCCCCCCAGCCTCGGGATGATCACCCTGAACGCCCTGACCGCCGCGGACGAGGTCATCGTGCCCATGCCCTGCGAGTTCTTCGCCCTGGATGGCCTCGCCGAGCTCACGGAAACCCTGCGCCGTATCCAGGCTGGGCCGAACCCCCGGCTGCGCCTCGCCGGCATCCTCCTCACCATGGCCGAGGAACGCACCAACCTCGGCCAGGCGGTGGCCTCGGAAGTGCGCCAGGCCTTCCCCGGCAAGGTCTTCCACACCGCCATCCCCCGCAACATCCGGCTCGCCGAGGCCCCCAGCCATGGCAAGCCCGTGGCCTTCTATGATCTCCGCTCCAAGGGCGCCCAGGCCTACCTCAGCCTGGCGAAGGAGTGGCTGGGGCTCGAACTGCCCGAGAGGAAGGAAGCCTGATGAGCGCTCCCGTGAAGCGCCCGGCCCTGGGCCGGGGTCTCACCTCACTCATGAGTCAGATGGCGCCGGAAGACGCGCCCCAGCGGGAGCTCCCCCTCGGCAGCCTGGTGCCAAACCGTGCCCAGCCCCGCACCCATTTCGACGAAGGCGCGCTGCGGGAGCTGGCGGACAGCCTGCGGCAACACGGCATGGTCCAGCCCATCGTCGTGCGCAAAGTGGGGGAGATGTTCGAGATCATCGCGGGCGAGCGCCGGTGGCGGGCGGCCCGTATGGCGGGGCTCCCCATGGTGCCCGTGGTCGTCAAGACCGTGCCGGACGACCAGCTTCTGGAATTCGCCCTGGTGGAGAACATCCAGCGCCAGGAACTGAACCCCATCGAGGAGGCCAAGGCCTACTGGCAGCTCGGCGAGCACCTGCGGCTCACCCAGGAGCAGGTGGCCGACCGGGTCGGCAAGTCCCGGCCCCAGGTGGCCAACACCCTGCGTCTCCTGCGCCTGCCCACGGAACTCCAGACGGCCGTGGCCCACGGGCAGCTGAGCACCGGGCACGCCAAGGTGCTGCTTGGTGTGCCCGACCTGCGCCTCCAGGAGCAGCTGGCCCAGGAGGTGGTGGAGCAGCAGCTCAGCGTGCGCGCCCTCGAGGCCCGCATCCAGCACCTCCAGAAGCAGCGGAAGGCCCCGGGCCGCAAGCGGCATCCCCAGGAGCTGTTCATCAAGGCGGCGTCGGAGGAGCTGACCCAGAACTGGGCCACCCGGGTGGAGATCAAGGCCAACGGCAAGGGCGGCACCGTGGTCTTCCACTATGGCAACGAAGGCGAGCTGGACCGCCTGTTCGAATCGCTGAAGCACGGCCCCGCCCGCAGGCACTGAACAGAGGTCCCGATGACATCCTGGTTCGTCAAGAAACGGCAGCAGAAGACCGCGGTGGAAGAACGCACCGTCCGTGTTCCCGAGGGCCTCTGGATCAAGTGCGATGCCTGCCGGGAGCTCATCTACCGCAAGGAGCTGGGCAACACCCACAATGTCTGTCCCAAGTGCGGCTACCACTTCCGCATTGATGTGGCGGAACGCCTGGAGAACCTGCTCGACGAAGGCTGGACGCCCCTGTTCGGCGACCTCCGCAGCGCGGATCCCCTGGGCTTCGTGGCCATGAAGGCTTACAAGGATCAGCTCAAGAAGCTGGAGGACGAGGGCCAGACGGATGATGCCGTCGTCGTGGTCGAGGGCACGATCTCCGGCCATCCCGTGGTGGCCGCCATCATGAACTTCGACTACCTGGCCGCCAGCATGGGCAGCGTGGTGGGCGAGAAGCTCCGCCTGGGCGCCGAGCGGGCCCTGGAGAGGCAGTGCGCCTACCTCATCGTGAGCTGCAGCGGCGGCGCCCGCATGCAGGAGGGCACCCTGTCGCTCATGCAGATGGCCAAGGTGAGCGCGGCCCTCGCCAAGCTGGACAAGGCGGGCCTGCCCTACCTCTCCATCCTGACCGATCCCACCACCGGAGGGGTGAGTGCCAGCTACGCGATGCTGGGCGACCTGAACATCGCCGAGCCCAAGGCCCTCATCGGCTTCGCGGGGCCCCGGGTCATCGAGCAGACGATCAAGCAGAGCCTTCCCGAGGGCTTCCAGCGCTCCGAATTCCTCCAGGCCCACGGCATGGTGGACAAGGTGGTGACGCGCGACCACCTGAAGGATTTCGTCGCGGCCTGCCTCGCATGGATGCTGCCCGCGCGGGACTGATGGACGGGATCACCGAACTGACCGCCCTCCGGCGTCTCCAGGCGCGGGGCCACTTCGGCATCAAATGCGGCCTGGAGAACATCCGGGCCATGCTGGAGGCGCTGGGACGCCCCGACCAGAGCTTCCCGTCCCTTCTCATCGCCGGCACCAACGGCAAGGGCAGCACGGGCGCCTTCCTGGCCCACATGCTCAAGGCCGCGGGCTTCGTGGTCGGCTGGACCACCTCGCCCCATCTGGTGGAGGTCAACGAACGCATCTGGGTGGATGGCGCACCCATCGGGACCGGCGCCCTGGACCTGCTGCTGACTGAGGCCTTCGAGGCCGAGGCGCGGGCCGGCATCCAGGCCACCTACTTCGAGCTGGTGATCACCGCCGCCCTGCTGGCCTTCCGCATGACCGGCGTGGAGATCGCCCTGCTGGAAGTGGGCATGGGCGGACGCTGGGACGCCACGAACGCCACGGACCCCCTGCTCACCCTGCTCACCACGGTGGGTCTGGACCACCAGCAGTACCTCGGGGACACCCGCGAAGCCATCGCCCGCGAGAAGCTCTGCACCGCCCGGGACGGCCGGCCACTGGTCCTCGGCCCCAGCCTCGATCCCGACTGGGTGCGCCCGCTGCTGTCCAACCATCCGCACCTGTGTCCCGCACCACCGCTGGGTTCCGCGGCCATCCACTGGGACCACTCCAGACTCGGCGGCCGGCGCATCGGGCTGGCGGGGCGCCACCAATTGGACAACCTGGCCACCGCGTTCGAGGCCGTGCGCCAGCTGCGGACCCTCGGCTTTCCCATTCCCGAAGGGCGCCTCTGGGACAGCATCGCCACCGTGCGCTGGCCGGGGCGCCTCTGGGCGGCGCCGGAACTCGAGGGGGTGTGGATGGATGGCGCCCACAACCCCGAAGGCGCGAAGGTGCTCGCGGATCACGCCCTGGCCTGCGGGCTCCGGCCCCACCTCTTTTTTGGGGTCATGGGGGACAAGGATCTCGAAGGCATCGCCACCCAGCTCCGGCGCACCCACCCGCGTTCCGTCACCTTCATCCGGGGGGGCGCCCCCCGTTACGCCGACCGGGAGGCCCTCGCGCGGGCCTGGGGTCTGGATGCGCCGCTCCTCACCCTGCGCGAGGCCGCCACCCGCCTCCGCGCCTCCGCGGACGGACCGCGCCTGGTCACCGGCTCCCTCTACCTGATCGGGGATCTCCTGCGTGAGCTGGGCATCCGGCCGGCCTAGCCGCGCCAGCCCTCCAGCACCCGGAACCGGCTGCCCATCTGGCCCGGCAGGGTGAGCTGGAGCAGGTTCTCCATGCGCCCCTGACGCTCCGCCGCGGGCAGGGTCATCCAGGCCGCGCCCCAGGCGTCCAGGGGTGCGTGGGTGCGGATCCATTTGCTCAGCTCGACATGGGACAGCTCGTCCAGGCCCTCGCCTTCGAGGAGGGTCGTCAGGCGCGTGAAGTCCACATCGGCCGTCAGATCCGCTTCGCCCGGATCCTCATGCCACTTCCCGTCCACACTGTGGGCCTTGAACCGGCGGAGGTCCGCGCCCTTGGCCAGCAGGCGCGCGGCGGCTTCGCCGTAGTCCACGGTCAGGAAGAGCCCCGCCTGGAGCGGCACCGCCAGCGTGTGCACAAGATCCGGCAGGCCGTCGCACCAGATGCTGCCATCACCGGGCTCCAGGCCATCCGAGTGGGCCGCGAACCAGGCACCGGCCGCGCCCGGCTCCGCCGCCTGCCATTCGGGGCCCGCCGCCGTGAGCACCTCGCGCGTCCAGCGTTCCCCGTCCCAGCGCCAGGGCTGGGCGGGCAGGGCGTCGAACAGTTCGTTGCTGAACACGCAGCCGAGGAACGGTTCCAGGGGGTCCGACTCGGCGACGAAGCGCGCGCGTTGGGTCGCGAGAAAGGGCGCCAGGGCGGCTTCCGCCGCTTTCCGCGCTGCGGGATTGTCATCCCGGTGGAGGTAGACCAGGGCTTCGGCAAAGGGGCCTGACACCGCGTTCAGCAGATCCCGGCCCAGCCAGCCGCGGCCCGCGCCGGGTTCCAGGGCCGTGAAGCGCGGCGGGCGCCCCAGGCGCTCCCAGGCGGCCTCCAGGCGCAGGGCCAGGGTCTGGCCCAGCAGGGGGCCGAGATCCAGGGCCGTGTAGTAGTCCTTCCCTTCGAATCCCCAGGGGCCTTCCGCCCGGCGGTAGTAGCCGTGCTGCGGATCGTACAGCGCCAGCGCCATCACCTCGGCGGCGGGGACGGGGCCCTTCGCGAGGCGCGTCTCCAGGTGAATCTGCAGTGGGTTCATCGCGGGCGTTTCTCCAGCGGCCACTTCTCCAGCAGGACGGGCAGCAGCCACTGGGTGAGCGCGAGGGCCAGGGCCACGCCGCCCAGACAGGCGAGGCCCAGGCCACGCAGGCCGCGGTAGCCGCTGAAGACCAGGCCTCCGAACCCCGCCAGGGTGGTGCCCGCGCACACCGCATTCACGCGGGCCACCCGCCGGGGGGCATCCGCCTCGCCCCGGGCCCGGTGCAGCAGGTTGAAAGCGGTATCCACGCTCACGCCCAGGGCGATGGGGATGGCCATGAGGGACAGGAACGTCAGGGGCTCGCCGGCCCAGCCCAGGGCCCCGAGGGCACCGACCTGGCTGGCGATCATGGGCACCAGGGCCAGGACCGCGAAGCGCAGGCTGCGCCCGAAGAAGGCGATGACCAGGAAGATGCCCGCCAGGGCCAGCAGCACCGCCTGCTGGATGGCCTCCTTGGCGATCTCCTTCACCGCGCGGAAGAGGGGCTGGGTGC
>JAKAMQ010000197.1 GCA_021812805.1 Acidobacteriota bacterium | reverse complement strand
CTGCGCTATGTTCCGCTCACCGCCAAGCGCGTGACGGGCATCGTGAGCCGCGGTGGTTCGATCCTCGCGAAGTGGTGCCTGGCCCACCACCAGGAGAATTTCCTCTACACGCATTTCGAAGACATCTGCGAGATCATGAAGGCCTACGACGTGAGCTTCTCCTTGGGCGATGGCCTGCGCCCTGGTTCCATCGCCGATGCGAATGACGAAGCGCAATTCGGCGAATTGGAGACCCTCGGCGAGCTGACTAAGATCGCCTGGAAGCACGACGTCCAGACGATGATCGAGGGGCCCGGCCACGTGCCCATGCACCTCATCCAGGAAAACATGGCCAAGCAGCTGGAAGTCTGTGATGAAGCGCCCTTCTACACACTGGGACCGCTCACCACAGACATCGCGCCGGGCTACGACCACATCACATCGGGCATCGGCGCGGCGATGATCGGCTGGTTCGGCTGCGCCATGCTCTGCTATGTCACGCCCAAGGAGCATCTTGGACTGCCCAACAAGAAGGACGTGAAGGACGGCGTCATCACCTACAAGATCGCCGCCCATGCCGCGGACCTCGCCAAGGGGCATCCGGGAGCCCAGGCACGGGACAACGCCCTCTCGAAGGCCCGCTTCGAGTTTCGCTGGGAGGACCAGTTCAACCTCAGCCTGGATCCCGACACCGCGCGGGAATTCCACGACGAGACCCTGCCTGCCGAGGGCGCGAAAAACGCCCATTTCTGTTCCATGTGCGGCCCCCACTTCTGCTCCATGAGCATCACCGACGATGTCCGCCGCTACGCGGCCGAGCAGGGCCTGAGCGAAGCGGAAGCAGTGGCTAAGGGCATGGAGGAAATGTCGAGGGCGTTCGTGGAGAAGGGCGCGGAAGTCTATCTGCCGTCCTGATGGGGTATGAGGGTTTATCGGCTGATAGCTGTTAGCTCATGAATCAACCCTCCCTCGTCCCCCCAACCACGCGCCGGATCACCTCCACCACATCCGCGGTCCGGTAGGGTTTTTGCAAAAACGCATCGGGAGCCGAACCCGAATCCTTGGGGTCGGCATTCGTGAGCCCCGAGTCCCCATAGCCACTGCATGCAATGATGAGCAGCTCGGGTTTCAATGCACGCATGGCCTTCGTCAATTCAGTACCGCTCATGCCGGGCATGACCTCATCCACCAGCGCGCAACGGATGATTCCCATGTTGGATTCAAATTGTTTCAGGGCCTCCAGCCCATTGGCGGCGGTCAGCACTTCAAAACCCGCTTTTGAAAGGGCCAGCGCGGTAATGGTGCGGATGGCCTCCTCGTCTTCGGCGAGCAACACCGTGCCCTCGCTATGGTAGTGACCATTGGATGCCGGTGGCGGCCTTGGGGGCAGGCTCTCGGCGGCGGGGAAAAGAAGGTTGAAGGTAGATCCTGCTCCAGGCTTGCTGTTCACCCATAGGCCGCCATGGTGGGCCTTCACGATGCCGTGCAGGGTTGAAAGCCCGAGGCCGCGGCCAGTGGCCTTGGTGGTGAAGAATGGATCGAAAATCCGCGGGAGCGTTTCCTCGTCCATGCCGCACCCGTTGTCCTTCACGCGCAACGAGACATAGGGCCCCGGCGGCAAATCCTGTCCTGAAAACGCGCTTTCCATTTCCACGTCGGAGTAGACGCGATGGGAGGTCATGAGGGTGATGCTGCCTTCTGGAAGGCCCGAGCCCTGAATGGCTTCGGTGGCATTCAGGATGAGGTTCATGACGACTTGCTGGATCTGGATAGGGTCAGCTTGGATGAACGGAAGATCCGGTGCGAGCTGCAGGCGAAGACTGATGCCGGGAGGCCGTGAAACGGCCAGGAGCTCGGCCATTTCTTCCACCACCTGGTTCAGCAGCACTTCCTTCGCCGCGCAAGCGCCTTTCCCGCTGTAGACCAGGATCTGGGTGGAAAGCTCCCCGGCCGTCTCGGCGCTGGTGATGGCTTTGAGCAGATGCTCCATGGCTGGCGACCGCTCATCCGTGGCTTCCACGGCGGCATCCAGGTTCCCCAGCAGGGCGGTGAGGATGTTGTTGAAGTCGTGGGCGATGCCTCCCGCCAGCAGCCCGAGGCTCTCGAGCTTCTGGCCATGGCGGAGCGCTTCCTCGCGCTGCCTGGCCTTCGTGAGATCCTCAATGAGCGTGGTCGCGCCCAGGAATGCCTCGCCTTCCCCGAGCAGGGGGGCGATGTGCCAGGCACAGACGATGATCTTGCCGTGTTTCCCGCGACAGTTCAATGTGCAATGGATGCCGGCCTTGGATTTCGGGATCAGTTCCAGCCTGGACTCTAGGGTTTCGGGTGTTTCAGTAGGGGCCAGCAATTCAACCACGCTCCGGGCGAGAGCTTCTGTTTCGGTGTATCCAAAAATCCGTGTGGCCGAAGGGTTCCAGGTGCGGATCTTCCCTTCCGGATCCCATTCGATCACCCCCAGGGGCGTGTTTTCCAGGTGGCTTTCATGGCGGCGCAGGGTCTCTTCCAGAGCGAGGGTCATGCTTTTGGACATGGCCACCGCGCGGGCGCGAGTGGAGATGAGGGACCAGGCCAAGCCGGCCAGCAGGATGGTGATGAGGCAGCCTGCCACCAGCGCCCAGATGGGCCAGCGATAGTCGGCGGTCCGATCCAGGCTGGGCAGGGGCACTACCCGCCCGGCCCAGGCCCGGTCTCCCCACTTGAAATCCAATTGCCGTGGCGGCGTCCGGCCGTGGTGGCCTTGCATGCCGCCCAGGTTGTGCTCATACGCCAGGCTGCCGCGCACGGGGTGGTTGCCACCGATGATCTGGGTGCCGAAATCCGGATCCATCCCCCGCATCACCTCGTCCATCATGGTGTCCAGGTAGATCGCGGCCGAAATCCAGCCGATGTGCGCGGCGCGGCGGGACTCGGGTGTGGAGGCCAGGGTACCGGGCTTGTAGACCGGCAGCAGCAACCCAAAGGCGGGACGGTTCGGTTCCGATTCATTGAAATAAATGGGCGCGGTGATCGCGCTCATGCCTGATTCCATGGATCGGATGGCGGCGCCCCGCTGCTCAGCGTACAGCCCGATGTCGTAGCCTTTCGCGTGGGGATTGAGCAGCGCTGGCTCCGAGTAGCGGATCAAGAACTGTTCGCCATCCTGGCTGGGAACGCGCTCGACGTAGGCAAGGCCTTTGACCGAAGGATAGCGGTGCGGCAGATCCAGTTCTTCCACGAACCGCCGCCATTCGTCCTCTGCGATCTTTTCCCGGACCCCAAACAGGCCGCGTCCTCCCCGGAGCAGGCCTTCGTAAGTGAAAAGATGGTCCTGCATGGATAGGTAGGTGCGCTGGACCTGCCTTTCCACGCGGGCCTGGATGCGCTCTTTGGCGTGGCGTTGCCCCATTACGAAAATCAGGGTGCTCAACCCAAAGCCGAACACCAGAATCGCGAGGCTGGCGACAAGGGGGTGTTCCCGCATGATGGGAGGCGATTTTGAATACCAGGGCAGGCGCATGGGCTCACAGAGTGGTTGGATGAAGTATAGAGCGGGTGGGACATGCAACGGGGAACGGCTTGGCTGTGGACGGTTGCCGCCATCGGGGCCATTCTTAGGGGCCGTTACGGTGTGGCCTGGAGCAACCTTTGGACCCGAATAGCACAGCCCTTCAAGACTTCCTGCTCGCAGGCCGGGCCTCGGTACGCCATCCCGCGGAACGCGTACGGCTGGAAAGCCTGTTGACCCGCTGGGCCGAGGCCTGGAAAGGCAAGGAGCGGGTGATGGATCTGACCCAATCCACCCATGGCGTGTTCCTGCACTTCAACCAGTTCATCGCTGATCGCTGGTGCCAGATTTGTTATTTCCACGCTTCCCCCAAGCATGGCGTGAGCATGCGGGGACCGGATCCCGATCGGGTGCGGAAGTCCCACAAGTACCGCCGCGACAAGCTGGACACTACCCGGCTGGATGCCCTCTTCGATGCCTGGTCAGCCCATGGAGAAGCCCACCCGGCGGGCCTTGCGGTGGAGTTCTATCTGGAGGAGACCTCCGACGAGGTCTGGGCCGCCTGCCTGAAATCCGTGAAGGAAATTCTGGGATGAGCCGCATGGAGTTGCGGCCCTTCGGTGTGGCCACGGCCCATACCGCCGCTGTCATCCGGGCGGTGCCAGGGGAAGAAACACGCCTATGGGACCTGCATCCGGTGCCCCGCCTCTGGTCCTTGCGCGAGCAGCTCGCGCACATCGCCCTCATCCGGGAGAGCATCATCTGCACGCTGACGGATCGCGATCCGGAAGCGCTGAAAGCCATTTTCGAAGGTGAGCCTTGGATCGGGAGCGGTGGCACCCTCGACCTGCTGGAAGCCTGGGAACTCCACACCCGCCGCTGCCAGATCATGCTGGCGGATCTGCACACCGCGGATCTCGGGAAACCCTTCCAGACCGAATTCGGGAATGTCTCTACTCCGGAAAACTACCTGCGTCTCATGTTGCTGGAGGAAACCCACCATCGCGCCCAGATGATCCTCCTGCTTCGCATGTTCCAGCTTGAAGCTCCGGATTTCCCGGGAAGAGCCTGGGCGGAATTGAACATGTGATACGGTGGCCGGCGGGCCCGTTCAGCCCCCGATATGGAACATTTCCACTTTGCGGGCAGGGGCCGTGGCGGCGCCGCGCAGCTCGGAGTAGCGGTCATCGCGCCGTTTCCAGGCGTTTGTGATGATCGCCCCGATATCCGAGTCGCTGGAGCCATTGCGGAGAGCCATCTTCAGATTCACGCCCGACCCCGCGAACAAGCAGGTATAGAGGGACCCTTCGGCGCTGAGACGGGCGCGGTCGCAGCCTCCGCAAAAGGCTTTGGTGACCGAGGCGATGATTCCGAATTCCCCCGCGCCATCCCGATAGCGCCAGCGCTCCGCCACCCGGCCCGCCGGGGGATCCTCCACTGGCTCGATGTCCCAGCGCTCGGAGATCCTTGCCAGCACTTCGCCGGCGGGGACCACGGCATCCAGCCTCCAACCATTCTGGGTACCCACGTCCATGAATTCGATGAAACGGATGATGTGTCCGTGCTCCCGGGCGAATGTCGCGAGATCCAGGATTTCATCGTCGTTGATGCCGCGCTGGAGCACGCAGTTGAGCTTGATGGGGGCGAATCCCGCGCCGCGGGCGGCCTCCAGTCCGGACAGCACGCGGCCGAGGGGTACCTCCGTATCGCCCAAATTCCTGAACCTGGCCGCGTCCAGGGTGTCGAGGCTCACGGTCAGGCGGTGAAGCCCCGCTTCCCTCAATGGCCTGGCCGCTTCCGCCAGCAGCGCGCCATTCGTGGTGAGGGCCAGATCCTCCACACCCCGGATTCGCGCCAGGCGCTGGACCAGATCTGGCAAACCTTTCCTTAAT
>JAKAMQ010000022.1 GCA_021812805.1 Acidobacteriota bacterium | reverse complement strand
CGGGCCTCCAACCGGTCTACAGTCGAAGGTTCACGGCGCGTGGCGCAGCCTGGTAGCGCACTACCTTGGGGTGGTAGGGGTCGGAGGTTCGAATCCTCTCGCGCCGACCAAATACACCTGGAAGGGCCAGACCTCACGGTTCTGGCCCTTTGCTCGTACAGGCACACCCGGTCCCGATTGGGACTGGTTCGACATCCGTTCGGGCTCACCTGCATGCTGCGCCCCAAGGCCACCATTCAGCCTTGACAGAATCCGATAGTCAACGCATTGTTGACGCGTCAACCCAATGTTGACGCTAACTCGGAGATGAACCAATGAACGCCAAACCACATGCCAGCGAATCCTCCTGGGACCATGCCGGCCTTCGGAACGATATCGAAAGGGCCATCCTGACCCACGCGGGCCTGTCAGCGGGCTCCGCAACGGACACGGCATCCTTGCTTCGCTTGGTTGATGCCACCAGTGAATCTCTCGAACTCTGCGGGAAGCTTCAACGTGCCGCGGTGCATCAGGCCCGGCGATCGGACATCCCCTGGTCAGAAATTGGGGGGGTCATGGGCATCACTCGACAGGCGGCGCAGCAGCGATTTGCCCCTGAGGATGCCCCTCAGACACCCACCAAGAGCACCAAACGAATTTCCGGGGCGACCGCATTCAACGAGATGCAAATCCTCAATATGGAAGGGAAGGCCGGCTACCACCTGGTCGGCTTCGGCCCCTTGTTCCTTACCGTCATGGCCTCAGACATGGTCTGGGAGCATCGGCGCATGTACTCCCTCAATGGGGCTGGCAGGCGGGCACGAATGGAGGCCGAAGGCTGGATCTATGTCGGCAACTGGTTCCCCTTCCACTATTTCAAACGCATCGTATCTTGACCACCTGAAGCAAAGCATCCTCCCCGCCGGCCCGCCCTGATTCCTCGGGAACTCGGAACCCACCGGCATGGCCTTCCGCCCCCCATGACGAGGTCCGCAACCCATGAGCGAACTCCAGGAACGCATCGCAGCCAGTTTCAGATCGCAGGGCCTGATGGAGACCCTCGGCGCTCGGCTTGTCTCCGTGGCGGACGGTGAGGTTCAAATCGAATTGCCATTTTCTGACGGGGTTTCTCAGCAGCACGGCTACGTTCATGCAGGCGCGATCACAAGCATCGTTGACAGCGCCTGTGGGTACGCTGCGCTGACCAAGGCACCACCCGGTTGTGAGGTCGTCTCCGCGGAGTTCAAGATCAACCTCGTACGACCAGCGATCGGAGAACGATTCGTGGCCACCGGCACGGTGCAGAACGCGGGAAAGCTGCTCACGGTCTGCACGGGTGAAGTCCGGGCCTACGCGCAAGGCACCTCCAAGGTGGTGGCCATCATGCAGGCAACCATCGTCAATGTCCGACCCTGACGCCTGACCTCCCGGAAGTGGCCTCCGGATACACGAAGGGCGGGATCGCTCCCGCCCTTCGTGTGGCGTTCCAGGAAAGGCTAGATATCCTCGCCGTCCACTTCGCTCATGCCCTGGAGCTCCTCGACATGGGCCGCCATGCGGGCGTACTCGTCGTCGAAGTCCTCGCCACCGGTGAATTCGTTGAGGGTGGGTTCCGGGTACTCGCCCTCCTCGATCTCCAGGTTCCGGTAGTGCGCCATGCCCGTGCCAGCCGGAATGAGCCGGCCCAGGATGACGTTCTCCTTCAGGCCGCGGAGGTAGTCCACGCGGCCCTCCAGCGCGGCCTCGGTGAGGACGCGGGTGGTCTCCTGGAAGCTGGCGGCGGAGATGAAGCTCTCGGACGTGAGCGCCGCCTTGGTGATGCCCAGCAGCAGGGCCTCGCAGGTGGCGGGCTGGCCGCCATCCTTGAGGGTCTGCTCGTTGATCTCCTTGAAGCGGTGCTTGTCCACCTTCTCCTCGACGATCATCGGGGTGTCGCCGACATCGGTGATGAGAACCCAGCGCATCATCTGCCGGATGATCACCTCGATGTGCTTGTCGTTGATCGTCACGCCCTGGGCCCGGTAGACCTCCTGGACCTCGTTGACGAGGAAGGCCTGGAGGGCCCGGTCGCCCTGGACCTTGAGGAGATCGTGGGGGCTGACGGCGCCTTCGGTGAGCTTCTCGCCGGCGCGGATCTCATCGCCGTCCTGCACCTGGATGTGCTTGCCGCGGGGGATCAGGTATTCGCCCTTCTCCCCGGTCTCCGCTTCGACGACCACCTTCTGGTTACCACGGACGCGGTTGCCGTACTTCACGATGCCCGTCACCTCGCTGATGATGGCGGGTTCCTTGGGCTTGCGGCCCTCGAAGAGTTCGGTCACGCGCGGCAGGCCGCCCGTGATGTCAGAGGTCTTGGCCTGCTGGCGCGGGGTCTTGGCGAGCACGTCGCCGGGCAGCAGATCCTGGCCCTCCTCCACCTCGATATAGGCGCCGGTGGGGATGTTGTAGCGCTTCAGAACCTTGTGGTTGTCCCCCTTGATGTTGATGTGGGGATGCATCTTGTCATCGGTGGGATCAATGACCTTCTTGCGGAAGTTGCCGGAGATCGGATCCTTCTCTTCCTGGTAGGAGACGTTGAGCTCGAACTCCTTGAAGTCGGCCACGCCGCCCACCTCGGTGAGCACCACATCGTTGTAGGGATCCCACTCGGCCAGCACCGTGCGCGGTTCCACGGTCTCGTTGTCCTGCACGCGGATGATGGCACCCGAGGTGATCTTGTACCGCTCACGCTCGTTGCCATCCAGGTCGGCCACCAGGAGGTAGCCGTTGCGGGTCAGGGCCACTGTCTCGCCCTTCCGGTTCACCACGGTCTTCCCTTCGAGGCCAACGTATTTCACGACGCCGGCGATCTGGGCTTCGTGGGTGCTCTTCTCGGAGGCGCGGCTCGCGGCGCCGCCCACGTGGAAGGTCCGCATGGTGAGCTGGGTGCCGGGCTCGCCGATGGACTGGGCGGCAATGACGCCCACAGCCTCGCCGAGGTCCACCAGGCGGCCGGTGCTGAGGTTCAGGCCGTAGCACTTGGCGCAGATGCCGCGCCGGGCTTCGCAGGTAAGGGCCGAGCGGATCTTGACCTTGGCGATGCCGCTGGTCTCGATCTTGAACGCCAGTTCCTCGCCGATGAGGGTGCCTGCGGCGGCGACCACTTCGTGGGAATAGGGATCCACGACATCTTCAAGCACCACGCGGCCCATGATGCGGTCGCGCAGGCGGGCGCGGATGGTGCCGTCGCTGTTGACGATGGCCTCAACCTCGATGCCGCTGATTGTCTCGCAGTCGTCCTCGTTGACGATGACATCCTGCGCCACATCCACCAGCTTGCGGGTGAGGTAGCCGGAGTCGGCTGTCTTCAGCGCGGTGTCGGCCAATCCCTTGCGGGCACCGTGGGTCGAGATGAAGTACTGCAGCACCGAGAGCCCTTCCTTGAAGTTCGCGGTGATGGGCGTCTCGATGATGTCGCCGCTGGGCTTGGCCATGAGGCCGCGCATGCCGGCCACCTGGCGGATCTGCGTCTTCGAACCACGGGCGCCGGAGTCGGCGAGGATGTAGATGGAGTTGAGGAACGTGTCGTTCTCGTTCCGCTTCTCCAGCTCCTTCATCATGTCGCTGGCCACCTGGTCACTGGTCTTGGACCAGACTTCCAGGATGCGGTTGTAGCGGGTGGAGGAGTCCAGGCGGCCCTCGTAGGCTTCCTTCTCGATCGCCCGGACTTCCTCGGTGGCGATCTTGAGCAGCTTGCCCTTGGTATCGGGCACGACGAGATCGTCAATGCCCACGCTCACGCCGGCGCGCATGGCCCACTGGAAGCCCAGATCCTTCATGGCGTCCAGCATGCGGATGGTGACCTCAGGACCGTTCAGCTTGTAGGCGCGGTTCACGAGGGACAACAGGCCTTCCTTCTTCAAAAGGCCATTGATGTAGGGCAGTTCTTCCGGCAAGGCGCGATTGAAGAGCACGCGACCCACGGTGGTGACCTTCAGGGCGTGCTGAACGGTTTCCGCGGGCGCTTCGAACACTTCCTGCTCGGAGTTCTTCTTGGGATCCTTCGCATGCCAGGCCTCGGTGTCCACCCACTCGCCGCTGTAGCGGATCTGGATGATGGCGTGGGTATCCACGACGCCCGCCTGGTGGGCAGCGACGACATCGTTGACGTTGCCAAAGACCATGCCCTCGCCCTTGCGGTTGAGGCGCTTCTTGGTGAGGTAGTAGGCGCCCAGCACGATGTCCTGGCTGGGAACCACGTTCGGGCGGCCGTTGGCGGGGTTGAGGATGTTCTGTGTGGACATCATCAGCACCTTGGCCTCGATCTGGGCCATGGGACTGAGCGGCACGTGCACGGCCATCTGGTCGCCATCGAAGTCCGCGTTGAAGGCGGTGCAGACCAGGGGATGCAGACGGATGGCCTTGCCTTCCACCAGCACCGGCTGGAAGGCCTGGATGCCGAGACGGTGAAGGGTCGGTGCGCGATTCAGCAGGACCGGATGGTTCTTGATCACCTCTTCGAGCACATCCCAGACTTCAGGGCGGCCTTCCTCCACCATCTCCTTGGCCTGGCGGATGGTGGCGGCGAAGCCTTTGTGCTCGAGGCGATTGAAGATGAAGGGCTTGAACAGCTCGAGTGCCATCTTCTTGGGCAGACCGCACTGGTGCAGCTTGAGATCCGGACCCACCACGATGACGGAGCGGCCCGAGTAGTCCACGCGCTTGCCCAGCAGGTTCTGGCGGAACCGGCCCTGCTTGCCCTTGAGGGCATCGCTGAGGGACTTCAGGGGACGATTGCTGACACCGCGCAGAAGGCGTCCGCGCTTGCCGTTCTCGAACAGGGCATCCGCGGCTTCCTGCAACATGCGCTTCTCGTTGCGGACGATGACATCGGGAGCCTTGAGCTCCAGGAGCTTCTTGAGGCGATTGTTCCGGTTGATCACGCGCCGGTAGAGATCGTTCAGGTCGGAGGTGGCGAAGCGGCCGCCATCGAGCGGCACGAGAGGACGCAACTCGGGAGGCAGCACGGGCATGACATCGAGAATCATCCACTCGGGCTTGTTGCCGGAACGCATGAAGGCCTCGGCCACTTTGAGGCGCTTGGCGATCTTGCTGCGCTTCTGGCTGGAGGGCTCGTGCTTCATGTCATGGCGGAGCTGGACCGTCAGGGCCTCAATTTCCACCTGCTTGAGCAGCTCCTTGATGGCCTCGGCTCCCATCTGGGCGCGGAAACCCTCGCCGTAGAGGGTCCGGGCTTCTCGGAACTTGTCCTCGTTGAGGATCTCGCCGGCCTTGAGCGCCGTGGCACCCGACTCGGTGACGGCATAGGCCTCGAAATAGAGCACCCGCTCGAGGTCCTTGAGGGGGATGTCCAGCAGGTAGCCGATGCGGCTGGGAACGCCCTTGAAGAACCACACATGGCTGACCGGGGAGGCCAGCTGGATGTGGCCCATGCGCTCGCGGCGCACGGACTTCTTGGTGACCTCGACGCCGCACTTGTCGCAGATGACACCCTTGAACTTCTGGCGCTTGTACTTGCCGCAGAGGCATTCCCAGTCGTTCACGGGCCCGAAGATGCGGGCGCAGAACAGGCCGTCGCGCTCGGGCTTCAGGCTGCGGTAGTTGATGGTCTCGGGCTTGGTCACCTCGCCCCGCGACCAGGAACGAATCTTGTCCGGACTGGCCAGGGTGACGCGGATGCACTCATAGGCATTGATGTTCTGGGGTTCTTGGAACATGGGGCCTCTCTCTCGTCTGAAGTCGCAGGAAAGGGCTCAGCCCTCGATGGTGAAGGCCTCGGGCTCGGGAGCCATGAGCATGGGATCCAGTTCTTCGCGGGTGAGCATCTCCACATCAATGCACAGGGCATTGAGTTCCTTGCGCACCACGTTGAAGCTCTCCGGGAGCCCGGGATCCTTGATGGTCTCGCCCTTGATGATGGCCTGGTAGATCTGCGTGCGGCCATGCATGTCGTCGGACTTGTAGGTGAGCAGCTCCTGCAGCACGTGCGCGGCGCCGTAGGCCTCGAGGGCCCACACTTCCATTTCGCCGAAGCGCTGGCCGCCGAACTGGGCCTTGCCGCCCAGGGGCTGCTGGGTGATGAGCGAGTAGGGCCCAATGCTCCGGGCATGGATTTTGTTGTCCACGAGGTGGTGCAGCTTGAGCATGTAGACGCAGCCCACATTCACGGGCTGCTCGAAGGCTTCGCCGGTCATGCCATCGAACAGCATCGTCTTGCCGGTGATATCCGGGCCAAGCTTGTTGTTCTTCTCCCAGGCCTTGTGGAGGAAGTCCTTGATGTCCGATTCCCGGGCGCCATCGAAGACAGGCGTGGAGAAGTGGACGCCGAGGGTCTTCCCTGCCCAGCCCAGGTGGCACTCGAGCACCTGGCCGATGTTCATACGGGAAGGCACGCCGAGGGGGTTCAGCACGATGTCCACCGGCCGTCCATCCGGCAGGTAGGGCATGTCCTCCACGGGCAGGATGCGGCTCACGACGCCCTTGTTGCCGTGGCGGCCGGCCATCTTGTCACCGACCTGCAGCTTGCGCTTCACGGCCACATAGCACTTCACGGTCTTGAGGACGCCGGGCATCAGTTCGTCGCCCTTGAGCAGCCGTTCCATGCGCTCGTTGAGGATGTCGCGCAGGACCTTCAGCTGGCTCTCCGTCTTGTCGAGGATATCCAGCACCTGCTGCTCGATGCGGGCCTTGCCAGCGGCCACGGTGACCTGGCGGAAGCGGTGGTAGGGCACCGCCTCCAGCATGTTCTGGGTGAGCTTCTTGCCCTTGGGCAGCAGTTCCTTCTGTCCCTTGTCGTCCGTCAGGGTCTCGGAGAGTTCCTTCCCCTTCAGCAGGGTGACGATCTTCTTCTTCGCCTCGGCGCGGATGATGCGCTCCTCGTCGGAGAGATCCTTCTCCCACTTGGCGATCTGATCGCGCTCGATCTGCTGGGTGCGGAGATCCTTCTCCTGCCCCTTGCGGGTGAAGACCTTGATGTCCACCACGGTGCCCTCGATGCCGGGGGGAACCGTGAGGCTGGCGTCCTTCACATCGCTGGCCTTCTCGCCGAAGATGGCGCGGAGCAGTTTCTCCTCAGGGGAGAGGATGGTCTCGCCCTTCGGCGTGACCTTGCCCACCAGAATGTCGCCATGGCGGACCGTCGCACCGGTGCGGATGATGCCGCTCTCATCGAGGTTCTTGAGGGCCTCTTCGCGCACCTGGGGGATGTCGCGGGTGATCTCCTCGGGGCCCAGCTTGGTGTCACGGGCGTGGACTTCGAACTCCTCGATGTGGATGGTGGTGTAGAGATCCTCCTTCACCACGCGCTCGGAGATGAGGATGGCGTCCTCGAAGTTGTAGCCGCGCCAAGGCATGTAGGCCACCACCAGGTTGCGGCCCAGCGCCAGCTCACCGTGGTCGGTGCAGGGACCGTCGGCCAGGATCTGGCCCTCGGTCACGTACTCGCCCTTCTTCACCAGGGGATCCTGGTTGAGGCAGGTGTTCTGGTTGCTGCGGGCGAACTTCACCAGGGTGTAGATGTCCACGCCCGATTCGATGCCCTCGGTATCCGGATCATCCTCCACCCGCACCACGATGCGGTTGGCGTCCACCGTTTCCACGATGCCCGAGCGGCGGCAGACCACGCAGGCGCCGGAATCCTTGGCGGCCACGTACTCCATGCCCGTGCCCACGATGGGGGCCTCGGTGCGGATGAGCGGCACCGCCTGGCGCTGCATGTTCGCGCCCATGAGGGCGCGGTTGGCATCGTCGTTCTCGAGGAAGGGGATGAGGCTGGCGGCCACGGAGACCACCTGCTTCGGACTCACATCCATGAGCGTGACCTTCTCGCGGGGCACGATCTTGGTCTCGCCGGCGACACGGGCGGTGACGTCCTCGTCCAGGATGGTGCCGTGCTCGTCCACGCGCACATTCGCCTGCGCGATGGTGTGTTCATCCTCTTCCCAGGCTGAAAGGTAGAAGGCGTGCATCTCGTACTTCGCGGGGCGCTTGCCGGCCTTCGCGAGCTTCTTGTTCTCGGCCTCCAGCTCATCGAGCCGGACCACCTGCATGTATTCGAACTTCGAATCGCCCACGCTGGTGACCTTGGCGAAATGGACGATGCGGCCCTCCTCCACCTTGAGGTAGGGACTCTCGATGAAGCCGAACTCGTTGATGCGGGCGTAGCAGGACAGGCTGGAGATGAGACCGATGTTCGGGCCTTCAGGCGTCTCGATCGGGCAGATGCGGCCGTAGTGCGAGGTGTGCACGTCGCGCACCTCGAAGCCGGCGCGGTCGCGGCTGAGGCCGCCCGGTCCCAGGGCCGAGAGGCGGCGCTTGTGGGTGATCTCGGACAGCGGGTTGGTCTGGTCCATGAACTGGGAGAGCTGGCTGGAACCGAAGAACTCCTTCATGGCCGCGATGACCGGCTTGCTGTTGATGAGGTCATGCGCCTGCAGCGGACTGTTGGGATCCTGCGCGATGCTGAACTTCTCCTTGATGGCGCGCTGCACCCGCACCAGGCCCACGCGGAACCCGTTCTCGAGCAGCTCACCCACGGACCGCACGCGGCGGTTGCCCAGGTGGTCGATGTCGTCAGCCCGCACCGGCGCGATTTCATTCGCTTCCTGGCGGGTGGTGTCGTACTTCTTCAGGCGCAGCAGGTAGTGCACCGTGGCGACGAAATCCTCCGTGCCCAGGGTGCGGACCTCCAGATCGGTGCTGAGGGCCAGCTTGGCGTTGATCTTGTGGCGTCCCACCTTGCTGAGATCGTACTTCTGGGGGTCGAAGAACATCCCGAAGAGCAGCTTCTTGCTGGATTCCATCGTCGCGGGCTCGCCGGGCCGGATCTTCTTGAAGAGCTCCTTGGCGGCCTCCTCGCTGTCCTCGGTGTGATCCTTGCCCAGCGTCTCGGAGAACACCTTGCCCGTGGCGTCGTTGTCCGGGAAGAAGACATCGAAGGACTGGATGTTGTTGGCCAAGAACATCTCCAGGTGCGTCTGGAGGAAGGGCTCGTTGGCTTCGAGGAGCACCTCGCCGGTCTCCATGTTCACCACATCCTGGAGCAGGACCGCGCCATCAAGGATCTCGCGATCCACGGGCACATCCTTGATGCCCGCCTTCTCCATCTGCTCGATGATGCGGCGGCTGATCTTCTTGTCCTTGGCGAGGATCTCTTCCTTGGTCTTCGGATGCTTCACGGGCTCGCCCAGCTTCCGGCCGACGAGCAGCTCGCCCACGGCCGCGCTGAGCTTCCCCTTCTTGAGGAAGAAGGTGGCCGGCGTGTAGAAGTGGCGCAGCATCGCCTCGTTGGCGTCCAGATCCTCACTGAAGAGGCCGAGGGCGCGCATGAAGGTGGCGCCGAGGAACTTGCGCTTGCGGTCAATGCGGGCGTAGAGCAGGCCCTTGGAGTCGAGCTCGAACTCGATCCAGGAGCCGCGGTAGGGGATGATCTGGGCGCTGTAGAGGCTCTTGTCCGGCGCGATGCTGAAGAACACGCCAGGACTGCGGTGCAGCTGGCTCACGATCACGCGCTCGGTGCCATTGATGATGAAGGTGCCGCGATCGGTCATGATCGGCAGGTCGCCGAAATAGACTTCGGACTCCTGGCTCTGCTTGAACCGGCGGTTGCCCTTGTCGTCACGGTCGAACTGGTTCAGCCGGACCCGGATCTTGAGCGGAGCGGCCATGGTCTGGCCACGCTCGACGCACTCCTCCATGGTCATCTTCTGCTTCATGCCCACGGGTTCCTGGCACACGTCGCAGATGGCGGCGGCATTCTTGTTTCGCGTGCCGCACTTGGGGCAGTCCACCGTCGGATCCTTCGGATGGTCCGACACGATGCTGTGGCCGCACTGCTTGCACTGGGTGCGCAGATGCTCAAGACCCTGGAACTTCTCGCACTTGCAGGCCCAGTGGCCCACGGTGTAATCCAGGAATTCGACTTCGAGGGTGGCATCCGACCCGTCAGGGTTCTTCCCGTTGTGCACGGGGAACATGGACTCGAACACGGCCTTCAGACCGCGGGGATCCCGCTCGCTGTGGAGCAGATTCATCTGGAGGAATTCGTCGTAGCTCCGCTTCTGGATATCAATCAGATTCGGGATGGGCACCAGAGAGCGGATCTTCGAGAAATCGTGGCGCTGGCGGTAGATGTTCTGCTGAACACTCATGGTTCGCTCCAGATGTGATAGGCGGAACCCTCAATGACTGCGGCACTCTGGAGCCTCGGCCCCGGAGAGGAAATCAGGCGTGGGAGCCCCAGTACGCGCCGATGGCCACCCCACCGCCCGTTGGCGGAAGGAGGAGCCCAGTGGCGATGTCGGTGCTGCTGCGGAGGGGTGTTCGCAACCGGGGGCCTTTTTGAGGCAGGAATGCCGCCAGGAAGCCAGGCGGAAAGGAATAATCGTACCAGTACGAGACGAAACCGCAAAGCGCAAGGTGCGACGCGCACCCCGCGCTTTGCGTAACGACTAGTACCAGACTACTTGATCTCGACCTTGGCGCCAGCGGCCTCGAGCTTTTCCTTGATCTTCTGGGCCTCGTCCTTGGCGACGCCCTCCTTGACGGCCTTCGGGGCGCCGTCCACCAGGTCCTTGGCTTCCTTCAGGCCGAGACCGGCGACCACTTCGCGGACCGCCTTGATGACGTTCAGCTTGTTGGCGCCCGCATCGGCGAGGATGACGTTGAACTCGGTCTGCTCTTCGGCAGCGGCCGCGGGAGCAGCGCCGCCGGCGGCGGGTGCGGCCATGGCGGCGGCGGAAACGCCGAAGCGCTCCTCAAGGGCCTTGACCAGGTTGGCCAGGTCGAGGACGGTCATGGTTTCGATTTCAGCGATGAGCTGATCGGCGGTGAGAGCCATGTTGGCCTCCTGCATGCATTGAATGGGTTTCGGGTTCGGGGTTGTGGATCCGCGCTACTCGCCGGCCTTCTGCTTGCGGATGCCATCGAGGGCGACCGCAAGGCCGGAGATCGGGTACTGCATGAGGTAGAGCAGCTTCGCGATAAGCACCTCGCGGCTGGGGAGCTCGGCCAGGGTCTGGAGCTCCTTCATGCTGATCTGCCTGCCATCCATGATGCCGGCCTTGAACTGGGCAGCCGGATTATCCTTCAGGAAGCCATTGATGGCCTTGGCCAGGGCGATGACATCTTCGTGCGTCGTGGCCACGGCGCTGGCGCCCTTGAAGGCGCCGCCGAGGGGCTCGAACGGGGTTTCCTTGACAGCCAGGCGCAGCAGCGTGTTCTTGCTCACGCGGTACTGGGCCTTGCTCTCACGGACGCTCTTGCGGAACGCAGTGTCCTTCTCCACAGCCAGGCCCTTGAACTCGATCACCACGGCGGACGTGGCGACGGCAAAGGCATCCTTGAGCTCAGCGACTTCAGCGATCTTCTGGGTCTTTTCCATGGTCGGCCTCCTACTTCTCAACGCCAGCGGTGTTGAGGGATACGGAGGGGCCCATGGTGGAGGCGATATACATCGTCTTCACGTACTTGCCCTTCGCCGTGGTCGGCTTGGCCTTGTGGACGGCATCGATCAGCGCTTTGGCGTTCTCTTCCAGCTTCTCGACGCCGAACGACAGCTTGCCCACGGGCGCGTGGATGATACCGGTCTTGTCCACGCGGTATTCCACCTTGCCCGCCTTGATCTCCTTGATGGCCTTGGCCACGTCGAAGGTCACCGTGCCTGTCTTGGGATTGGGCATGAGGCCGCGGGGACCGAGCACCTTGCCCAGACGGCCGACGCCCTTCATCATGTCGGGGGTCGCCACGAGGGCATCGAAGTCGAGGAATCCGGCGGCGATCTTCTCCACCAGGTCATCCCCGCCCACGATCTCGGCGCCCGCCGCTTCCGCTTCCTTGATCTTCTCGCCGCCAGCGATGACCGCCACCCGCATCGTCTTGCCCGTTCCGTGGGGCAGCACGAGGGTACCGCGAACCATCTGATCCGCGTGCCGGGGGTCAACACCGAGCCTCATGTGCACCTCGACGGTCTCGTCGAACTTGGCGAAGGCCAAGTCCTTGAGGGTGCCGAGCGCATCCTTCAGCTCATAGGGGCGATCTTCGATCTTGGCCGCGGCAGCCCGGTACTTCTTTCCAGGTTTTGCCATATTGGCTCCTACTCGAACGATCTCCCGCGATGACGGTCGCGGTGGCCGGGATCGCCGCACGGCGCGGCTCTCCAGAGAATCAGTCCACGACTTCGACACCCATGGAACGGGCGGAGCCGGCGATGGAACGAACGGCGGCCTCGAGGCTGCCGGCAGTGAGGTCGGGCATCTTCACCTTGGCGATCTCGGCGAGCTGCGCCTTGGTGATCTTGCCGACCTTGATCTTGTTGGGCGTGGCGGAGCCCTTGTCCAGGCCGATCTTCTTCTTGATCAGCACAGCCGCAGGCGGCGTCTTGAGGATGAAGCTGAAGCTGCGATCCGCATAGACGGTGATGACGACAGGCAGGATGGTGCCCTTCTCCACAGCGCTCACGGATTTCGCGTTGAACTGCTTCACGAATTCCATGATGTTCACGCCATGCTGGCCCAGCGCGGGGCCGACCGGAGGGGCCGGCGTGGCCTCGCCCGCAGGCAGCTGCAGCTTGATGTAGCCGGTGATCTTCTTTGCCATCTGGATGCTCCCGCGGGGGATTCCGGCGCATGCCGGCGACGCCCGCCCTGGGGGCCGCGCCGCACGGGCGCAGACCGGGTTGATAAAGATCCCGGCCCACAGGGACCAGGACTGAATAGTCTACCTGAAGGGCCGGGAGAAATCCCCAGGAAATCCTGCGGGCCTACCTTTTCTCGACCTGGATGAAGTCCAGTTCCACCGGGGTGCTGCGGCCGAAGACCGTCACCATCACCTTGATGGTGGAGCGCTCCTCGTGGATCTCATCCACGTCGCCCTCGAAGTTGGCGAAGGGGCCGTCAATGATGCGGACCTTCTCCCCCTTCTCGAAGTGGTACTTCGGCTTGGGCTTCTCCTGGGTTTCCTCGGTGTGATGCATGATCTGGCGAACTTCATCGTCCATCAGGGGCGTGGGGCGCTTCTTGTTGGCACCCACGAAGCTGGTCACCTTCGGCGTATTGCGCACCAGGTGCCAATCGGCATCCGCCATCTCCACGGAACCATCGGCCTTGCGTTCCACCTGGATCTGGACAAGCAGGTACCCCGGGAAGGACTTGCGCTTCTTGACGACGCGCTCCTTCTTGCCGGACTTCGCGTCAACCTTCATCTCCTCGTAGGTTTCCTCGGGAATCTGGATGTCACCGAAGCTGGCGTCGCGTTCCTCCATCTTGATGCGCTGCCGGAGGTGCTCCATCACCTTGGCTTCGTAGCCGGAGTAGGTGTGGATGATGAACCACTTCAACTCGCGGTCCTGCGAGGGGGCCACGGATTCCTGGGCCATGCTCACGGAGTCAGCCATGATTCCTCCTTCACTGGCGTGGGAAAAGGAAGCCGATGCCCTTGGCCAGGACCCAATCGGCAGCCCAGAGGAAGATCCCGACGAAGACCGAAATGAGGACCACGATCCAAGTGGAGGACAACACCTTGTCCCGGCTCGGCCAGTCCACCCGGTCGAGTTCAGCCTTCAGATCCCTGGCCTGCTGCTTGATGGTTCCGATCACGCCGGCCCCCAAGGAAGATCGTTCTGAAAAACCCGGCCCCGAGCGGATCCGCCGGGGCCGGAATGGCAGGGGAGACAGGGTTCGAACCCGCGACCTGCGGATTTGGAGTCCGCTGCTCTACCAGCTGAGCTACTCCCCTGTGGCGACCGCCCGTCCCCGTTCCCACGACAGTCGCGGGGCGGGCGGTCTCCGAGGGACCGGAGGCTACTTGGCCTCGCGATGCACCTTTACACCACCACAGAACCGGCAGAACTTGTTGAACTCGAGCTTGCCGGTGGTGGTCTTCTTGTTCTTGGTCGTGCTGTAGTTCTTGCGCTTGCATTCCTGGCACTGCAAGTGGACGATCTCGCGCATGGAACCTCCTTCTGGAGCGGGTGCGATCCTGGCCTAGGCCAGGATCTCGCCCACGTTGCCCGCGCCGACGGTGCGACCGCCCTCACGGATGGCGAACTTCAGACCCTTGTCCATGGCGATGGGCTGGATCAGCTCGACGGTCAGGGTGACGTTGTCGCCCGGCATGACCATTTCACGGCCGGCCTCGAGCTCGATGGAACCCGTCACGTCCGTGGTGCGGAAGTAGAACTGGGGGCGGTACTTGTTGAAGAAGGGAGTGTGGCGTCCGCCCTCTTCCTTGGTCAGCACGTACACCTGCGCGGTGAACTTGGTGTGGGGCGTGATGCTGCCGGGCTTGGCCAGCACCTGGCCGCGCTCCACATCTTTGCGGTCCACGCCGCGGAGCAGGATGCCCGCGTTGTCACCCGCCTGGCCCTGGTCCAGGGACTTGCGGAACATCTCGACGCCGGTGACAACCTTCTTCACGGTGTCCTTGAGACCCACGATCTCGATCTCGTCGCCGACCTTCACGATGCCCTGCTCGATGCGGCCGGTCACCACGGTGCCGCGGCCGGTGATGGTGAACACATCCTCGACGGGCATGATGAAGGGCTTGTCAATGGCGCGGACAGGATTGGGGATGTAGGCGTCCACGGCGGCCATCAGCTCGTGGATGCAGGCGCAATCCGGGTGGTCCGGGTTGTCGGCGTGATCCAGAGCCAGGCGCGCGGAACCCTTGACGATGGGGATCTCGTCGCCAGGGAACTGGTAGGAGGACAGCAGGTCGCGGATCTCCATCTCCACCAGCTCGGTGAGCTCGGGATCGGCGATATCCACCTTGTTCATGAAGACGACGATGTAGGGCACACCGACCTGACGGGCGAGCAGGATGTGCTCACGGGTCTGGGGCATGGGGCCGTCGGTGGCGGCGACCACGAGGATGGCACCGTCCATCTGAGCCGCGCCGGTGATCATGTTCTTCACGTAGTCGGCGTGACCCGGGCAGTCCACGTGGGCATAGTGGCGCTTCTCGGTCTGGTACTCGACATGGGCGGTGTTGATCGTGATCCCACGGGCCTTCTCTTCGGGCGCGGAATCAATCTGGTCGTAGGACTTGGTCTCCCCGCCGAACTTCTTGGCCAGCACGAAGGTGATGGCCGCGGTCAGCGTGGTCTTGCCGTGGTCCACGTGGCCGATGGTGCCAATGTTGACGTGCGGCTTCGAACGATCAAATTTCTCTTTGGCCACGGATACCTCCTGAGGGGTGGGAGAGAAGAATGGGAGTAGAACGGTGCAAGGGGTGGAGCCCACAACCGGGCTTGAACCGGTGACCTCTTCCTTACCAAGGAAGTGCTCTACCGCTGAGCTATGTGGGCTTTGAACCTTTCCGCCACGGGGCGGAGTGGAGTCCCTTCCGCCCGCGGGCGGAAGGAGGTGGAGCGGGAAACGGGGTTCGAACCCGCGACATTCAGCTTGGAAGGCTGACGCTCTACCAACTGAGCTATTCCCGCATGAACGCCTCGGGCAAACAACCAGCACATCCGGGAAACCAGAGGAACTGGTGCCGAGAGAAGGATTCGAACCTCCGTAGGGCGGTGCCCGGCAGATTTACAGTCTGCTGCCATTAACCACTCGGCCATCTCGGCAGTGCATGTCCGTCGCCCTCCACGGGCTTGTCAAGATGTCCGACCGGAACCGGAAGAACATCACCCCGCGGAGCCCTTCCGGGACTCCGAGTCAGGGGCGCTGCGAGGCAGGGCTTTCCTGACAGGGAACTCGAAAGGTATCACGGCCTGGAGGGCCTCACAAGGGGAAACTTCAGGCCCCATGCGAGCCCCGGCGGGCGAGAACACGGAAGATGGCCACTGCGGCGGCAGCGGAGACGTTCAAGCTTTCCGTGCCTCCGGGCATGGGAATGCTCAGCAGGCCATCGCACCGCTCGCGGATCTTCTGATGCAAGCCCTCCCCTTCCGCGCCGAGCACCAGCACGGTGGGGCGGTCGAAGGGCTCGTCGAGGTAACTGTGGCTGCCGGCCCCGGCCGCCAGCCCGTAGATCCACGCGCCGGCTTCCTTGAGGCTGTCGAGCGCTCGGCCCAGATTCACCACGCGGGAGACCGCCACGCGGCCCGCAGTGCCCGCACTGGCGCGCAGCACGGTCTCGTTGACCGCGGCGGACCGACGCTCGGGGAGCACCACGCCATCCACCGCCGCGGCGGCAGCGGAACGCAGGATGGCCCCGAGGTTGTGGGGATCGGTCACGCCATCCAGAGCCAGGATCAGGGCAGCCTCTCCGCGCTGGGCCAGCCGGGCGGCCAGGTCTTCCAGGGCGGTGTAGGCGAAGGCGCCGCCCTCGCCCAGGACGCCCTGATGGCGCTGGCCCTGGGCGCGGCGATCGAGCGCCTCGACCGGCTCCCGGCGCACGACCACGCCAGCGGCGCGGGCAGCCTCCAGCAGGCCGGCCTGGCGCGGCGAAGCCGCCGGCGTGATCCAGAGGGTGTGCAACTCGCCGCGGGCCAGCGCCTCCTGGCAGGCGTGGGGCCCCAGGAAACGCACCTCAGAAGCTCCGCCGGAAGCCGATGGCCAGCAGGTGTCCCATGCCCTCCACCCGCACCCGGGTACCGGTCGAGCGGTAGCCGCCCGCGCTCCAGACGCCGTTCAGGTTCGTCACATCCTGATCCTGCGACTGGCGGAACTGGTAGCCGAAGCTGAGTTCACCGCCCCAGACCCGGTAGCCGGCGCCGGCGGAAAAGGTGGCCTGGGACGAGCCGCCCATCAGAGGTTCCACATTCAAGGCATCCTGGGCGTTGCGGTCCACCAGCCCCCCGGCACGAAGGGTCCAGCGCTTCCCCAGCGCCACTTCGGCGGACATCCCGTATCCCAGGTGGCCCTTTCCGCGCACCCCGACGGCCGGCGAGTACACGGGACCGGAGGGGGTTTCCAGGCCCGGCAGGCCGGGAACCTGGAGGCCCGGGGCCGTCCAGCGGAGATCCGCCTCCCAGGTGATCATGGGATTGAGCCGGTGCCGGACGCCGAAAGTGGTCAGGGACGGCAGTTCCAGGCGGCCGCTGCCCGCCAGGGTGCTGGTGGCGCCCACCAGCGCGAGGGCCCGGGGCTGGGTACCCAGCAGGGCAGGGCTCAGGCCATCATTGGCGTAGAAACCCAGCAGTCCGCCCCGGTCGTAGGCCGACAGGGAGAGGTCGGCCCGATAGCTGGACTGGTGCGCCAGTCCCAGGGTCCAGCGCGGATTGATGGCCCAGCGCAGGCCGAGGCTGTAGCTTGGCACCGTCTTGGATCCATTCTGGGCGACCGCGGTTTCGGCGACACCATCCACCGGATTCGCCGTCGAGGCCGGCTGGGTGGGATCCAGCGGAATGCCGGCCCGAAGGACGGTGCCAGACTGGAAGCGCAGGTTGGCCACGCCGAGACCCAAACCGATGGACAGGCCCGGCGTGATCGCCCAGGCGGCCTGCACCTCGAGGCGGCGCCCCGAAAGGTCCAGCCGGTCCCCCAGGAAGCGGTTCGGCGAATCCGAAGCGAACACCCCATGCCGCTCGAAGGGGGTGTCCACCTTGAGGCCCAGCGTCAGGCGGGGGGAGAGGCGGAAGGCCGCCCCGAGGCCGCCGATGGCCCGGTTGCGGTCATCGCTGTACCAGGTCTGCTGGCTCGCTTCGAGGCTGGTCTGGGCCGATTGGGCTTCCAGGCCCCCCGCGATGAAGGCCGAGCGGCCTTCTGGCACCGAAGCCAGGAGGGCCGGGTTGAGGCTGGCGGCTTCGAGGCTGTAGCCGTAGGCCACCTGGATGCCGCTCCGGGCGATGCCGACAGGGTCCGAGGCCGGCAGCGCCACGGACTGGGCCATGGCCGGGATCACCGCCCAGCCGAGCGGCAGGGCCACCCGGCACAGCGCACGCCCTGCTCCGATCACATTTCGAATGCCCTGCGCCATACCACCGCCTCTCGAATGACTCGTTCTTCTGGATGGCCCGACCGCGGAAAAGGCTTCAGGGCCATCCATCCAGGATCGCTAAAAGGCCCCCGGATACCAAGCCGAATTCAGGCGGAGGGCTGAAACCTATAGGGGCGGGGTCAATGGTCCTGATCCCCCATCACCCGGACCAGGAGGCGGTCCACCAGTTCCCAGACCTCCGCCAGGGCCGCCAGGCACATCACAAGGCCCACGCCGAGGACCACCGCCCGTCCCCAGGGACCGGTGGCCAACTGGCAGGCTCTGGGCCAACGCCACCAGGCCGTGGGCACCCGCAGGCGGCCATAGAAGGCCAGCGTGGCCAGGAGCATCCCGCCCCACAGCAGGTAGAAGAATCGGACGGCTCGGATCAGGAGGTCCCAGCCGAAGGGACGGGGGTGGAAGGTGGGCATGCGGGATCCAGGATAGCTCAGGCCGCACTCCGGACCACCTGCCAACCCAGGCGGAGGATCAGGACCGTCACCACCCCGATGAACACCGTGCGCACCCACCGGCTGCCCCGCGTGAGCGCCACATGGGCCCCCACCCAGCCTCCCGTCCCATTGGCCACGGCCATGCTGATGGCGACGCCGGGCATCCAGCTCCCCTGCCAGACGAAAAGGACCATCGCCGTGATGTTGGAAGCCCAGTTCACGGCCTTCGCCAGCGCCGAGGAACGCAGGAAATCGAAGCCCAGCACCGACACGAAGAGGAAGATCAGCACCGAGCCCGTGCCCGGACCGAAGAAACCATCATAGAAGCCCAGGCCGACCGCGATGAGTGCGGCCAGGCCGCGCTGGTGCCGGAGCCCGAAGCGGGGAGCGTGGAGGCTCCCCAGGTCCGGCTTCAAGAGGGTGAAGGCGAGCATGGCCACCATCAGCCCCAGCATCAGGGGGCGCAGGAAGCCCGGATGCACCCGGTAGGTGAGCCACACCCCGCCGACCGCACCCAGGGCCGAGGCCAGCACCGGGATCACCATCTCCCGCCAATCCAGCGTCCGGGACCGGACGTACCGGCCCGCCGCCATGGTCGCCCCCGTGCAGGCCATGAACTTGTTGGTGCCCAGGATCGTGGGCAGGGCCGTGCCCGCAGGCAGGCCCAGCATCAGGGCCGGCACCGTGATGAGCCCCCCGCCCCCCGCGACGCCATCCATGAAGCCCGCCACCAGGGCGGCGAGCATGAGGAGGGAAAGCACGGGGAGCGTGGGCATAGGGCGACGGGCTGTCGGCGCTCAGCTGCCGGAGGCCGGGGGCCGGCCGGGACCGCCAGCCTCAGGCCTCCCCTTCAGACTTTGAGGATCTCCGCTTCCTTGTGCTTCACCGCGTCATCCACATCCTTGATGTGGGCGTCCGTGAGCTTCTGGATATCGTCCAGGGCCTTCTTGGCGGCGTCCTCGGAGAGGTGCTTCTCCTTGTCCTTCTCCAGCTTCTTCACGTCCTCGTTGGCATCCCGGCGGATGTTGCGGATGCCGGTCTTGATCTCCTCGGCGAGGCGGTGCAACACCTTCACGAGTTCCCGGCGGCGCTCCTCCGTGAGGGGGGGAATGGGCAGGCGGATGACGGTGCCATCGTTGGAGGGGTTGATGCCCAGATCCGACTTGAGGATGGCGGTCTCCACCGCCTTGATGGCGCTCTTGTCGAAGGGCGTCACCACCAGCATGCCGGATTCGGGGACCGTGACCGTCCCCATCTGGTTGAGGGGAACGACCGATCCGTAGTACTCGACATGCACGTTGTCCAGGAGGCTCGCGTTGGCGCGGCCCGTGCGAATGGTCGCCATCTCCTTCTTCATGGCGTCGAGGGAGCCGTGCATCCGGCGCCGGGTGTCCTGGAGGATGGTGTCGAGGGCTGGCATGGGAACCTCATCAAGGCAGAGCCCTCTTTTATACCGCGCCGGCGAGCCTGGCGCGCCGTGCTAGAGTGGGGCACACTTTTCCGAGGTCCCCATGCGCCCTGCCCTGCTGGCTCCTCTTGCCATCCTGGCCCTGGCCGCGCCTGCCCAGGCCGCAGGCCGGATCGCCGATCCCGTTGCCACCGAGATGTCCGTGACGACCCCCGATGGGTTCGTCATCAAAGGCACCCTGACCCTGCCCCCCGCGAAGCGGAACGTCCCCGTGGTGATCCTCGCCCACCAGTTCGGCTCCGATCGTTCCGGCTGGGCACCCTTGACCGAGGCGCTCCACACCCGCGGCATCGGCACCCTGGCCATTGATCTGCGCGGGCACGGCGCCAGCACCCAGAAGAACGGAACCGAGGTGAAAATCACCAGCGATTTCGCGGCCTCCGCCAAAGCCGTCGGCTTCGACCAGATCCCCAGTGATCTCGGTCTCGCCGCCGCCTGGCTGCGCAAGCAGCATGGTGTGGATGGGCGCCGCATCGGCCTCGCCGGAGCCAGCGTCGGCGCCTTCTCCGTCCTGCTGGCGGAGCCGCGGGTCCATCCCATCGCGGTCCTGAGCCTCAGCCCGGCGGGCAACGTGGCCTTCGGCGACCGCGCCCTGGATGAAGCCAAGGCGGCCATCCTCAAGGGTGGAGCCCCGGTGCTGGTCATGGCCGCCCAGAATGACAAGGGCGCCTACGACAATGCCGAGGCCGTGAAGGGCCTCCCGGGCGTGGATGTCCTCACCAGCGAAGGCAAGGCCCACGGCTTCGACTTCTTCAAGGACCGCGTGGACACCATGGCCGTCTTCTTCGGCGAATACCTGACCTACCACCACCTCGGCCAGTCCTACGCCAGGCCCGCGAAGGAAGCGGCGCCCAAGCCCGCCGAGACGCCTTCCGGGGATGGGTCCAACTAGTGCACCTCGCCTGAAATACCTGGATCAACGGCTCGAAGGCGAGTGCACTTCCATCGGGGCATGGCCCCTCTGGCGCCCTTGCGCGCAGGCGCGCCAGGGCTGTCACCCCGCTGGGGGCACTGGCGTGCCCCCAGACCCCCGCCACGTGGTGCCCACGGGCGTGGCGGATGGTCCAGCTATTTCGCGCGGGCACCACTAGCCGTTCCGATTCAAGAGGAAGGCCGCCTGGTGGGCGGCCTTCCTGCGTACGCGTCGGGCTAATGGAACTGCTGGGCCTCGGTGGAGCCCGCCAGGGCCAGGGTGGAGGCCAGGCCGCCGCTGACGGCCTGGGCCACCTCGTCGAAGTAGCCGGTGCCCACCTCGCGCTGGTGTTTCGTGGCGGTGTAGCCCTCGGCCTCGGCGGCGAACTCCGCCTCCTGCAGGCGGGAATAGGCGGCCATGCCCTCGTCGCGGTAGGCGCGGGCCAGCTCGAACATGCCGTGGTTCAGGCTGTGGAAGCCCGCCAGGGTGACGAACTGGTACGTGTAGCCCAGGGCCGCCAACTCCTTCTGGAAGCTCGCGATCTCGGCATCCGACAATTTCTTCTTCCAGTTGAAGGAGGGCGAGCAGTTGTAGGCCAGCAGCTTGCCGGGGAATTCGGCGTGGACGCCCTCGGCGAATTCCCTCGCCTCTGACAGATCAGGCGTGGAGGTCTCGCACCAGATCATGTCCGCGTAGGGCGCGTAGGCCTTGGCCCGGGCGATGGCCATGCCCACGCCCCCGGTGATGCGGTGGAAGCCCTCGGGGGTGCGTTCGCCCGTGAGGAAGGGCCGGTCCCGCTCGTCCACGTCCGAGGTGATGAGCCGCGCGGAATCCGCGTCCGTGCGGGCGATGACGAGGGTGGGCACATCCAGCACGTCCGCGGCCAGGCGGGCCGCCACGAGGGTCCGGATGAAGTGGCCCGTGGGGATGAGCACCTTGCCGCCCAGGTGGCCGCACTTCTTCTCGCTGGAGAGCTGGTCCTCGAAATGGACGCCCGCGGCGCCGGCCTCGATCATGCCCTTCATCAGCTCGAAGGCGTTGAGGGGCCCGCCGAAGCCCGCCTCGGCATCGGCCACGATGGGCAGCATCCAGTCGCGGGTGGGCGCGCCCTCGGCGCTGTCAATCTGGTCGGCCCGCAGCAGGGCCGCGTTCAGCCGCTTCACGAGGGCCGGCACAGAGTTGGCGGGGTAGAGGCTCTGGTCGGGGTAGGTCTGGCCCGAGAGGTTGGCATCCGCCGCCACCTGCCAGCCGGAGCAGTAGATGGCCTTCAGACCCGCCTTGGCCATCTGCACCGCCTGGCCGCCGCTGAGGGCCCCCAGGGCGTTCACGTAGCCGCCCTCGTTCACCAGGCGCCAGAGCTTGCGGGCGCCCTGCTGCGCCAGGGTGTGCTCGATGCGCACACTGCCACGCAGGCGGCGCACCGTGTCGGCGCCATAGGGGCGGGTGATGCCCTGCCAGCGGGTGGCGAAGCAATCATCCTCGAAGGGAGGGATGGGAAAGAGCGGCGCGTTCATGCGGTCACCTCGAGGGGGGTGGGGTTCAGAAGACGGCCATAGGCTGGAAGGGTGAGGAAGGGCACGGGTTCGGCATCCAGCAGGAGCGTTTCGAAGAGGTCGGCGGCATCGCCGTAGCGACCGGACTCGAAGGCCTCGAGGCCCACCTCGGCGCGGATCTGGGCCAGGGCCTCCTGGATCCACATGTGGAAGAGCGAGGGGGAGAGCCGCTCGCCGCCCTCCAGCACGGCCTCGTGGTGGAGCCACTGCCAGACCTGCATGCGGCAGATCTCCGCCGTGGCGGCGTCCTCCATGAGGTGGTCCAGGGGCACGCAGCCCTGGCCCCGCAGCCAGGCCTCCAGGTAACGGAGGCCCACCCGCAGGTTGTGGCGCAGGCCCCCCACGGTCCGGGTGCCCTCGGGGATCCGCAGCAGGTCGGTCTCGGCAACCTCCCCCTCGGGGATGCGGTCCAGCTGGTTGGGGCCGGGCAGGTGAGCGTCGAAGACGGCCTGGGCCTCGGCCACCAGGCCGGGATGGGCCACCCACGTGCCGTCGCAGCCATCCTGCACCTCCCGCAGCTTGTCGGCCTGTACCTGGGCCATGGCCCGGGCGTGGGCCGCCGGATCGGACTTCACCGGGATAAAGGCGCTCATGCCCCCCATGGCGTGGGCGCCCCGGCGGTGGCAGACCTGCACCAGGCGCTTCGCGTAGGCCCGCAGGAAGGGCTGGGTCATGCCCACCTGGCCGCGGTCCGGCAGCAGGGCCGCGGGATCCCCCCGGAGGGTCTTGATGAAGCTGAAGATGTAGTCCCAGCGGCCCAGGTTCAGGGCCGTGGCGTGCGCACGCAGTTCAAAGAGGAGGGCCTCCATCTGGAAGGCGGCGGGCAGGGTCTCGATGAGCATCGTCACGCGCACGGTGCCCGCGGGCAGGCCCAGGGCCGCCTGGGCGCGGAGGAGCACTGCGTTCCACCAGCGGGCTTCCAGCGCGTCCTCCAGCTTGGGCAGGTAGAGGTAGGGGCCTGTGCCCCGCGCCACCAGCTCCCCGGCGTTGTGGAAGAGGAAGAGCCCCGCGTCGAAGAGGCAGGCGGGCACCGGCCGGCCGTCCACGACCAGGTGCCGCTCCGTCAGGTGCAGGCCCCGGGGGCGCACCATGAGGACGGCCGTGCGGTCCTTCAGGGCGTAGGCTTTGCCGCTGGCCGGATCCTGGAAGCAGAGCCGCCGGCGGATGGCCGCGTGGAGGGCGGCCTGGCCCTCCAGCAGGTTCTCCGGTAGCGGGGACAGGCTGTCCTCGAAGTCCGCCATGTAGACCTTCGCCCCGCTGTTCAGCGCGTTGACGAGCATCTTCGGCTCGGGGGGCCCGGTGATCTCCACCCGGCGGTCCGCCAGATCCGTTGGGGCGGGGGCCACCCGCCAGTCCCCCGAACGGGCCGGATGGGCCGCGGGCAGGAAGCGGGGGCGGTCGCCGGCATCGTAGCGGCGCTGGCGGTCCCGGCGGGCGGCCAGGAGGGCCTCCAGCGGATCGCGGAAGGCGCGGACCAAGTCGGCCACGAAGGCCAGGGCCCTGGGATTCAGCAGTTCGGTATCCCCCGGGCCGAACCCCGCCTCGCGGGGGCCCCGGGGACCCTGCCATTCGACGCCGGGGGAGGGGAAAGATTCAGTCATGAGGACGCTCCGGATGGACGAGAATCAAAGGTTGATCCATACTTTGTGACAAGCAAGCTCTTGATGAATTGTTTGATGTTAATTTGAAAATTTTAGTCAATTATCGCAACAATGATTGTCAAATCTTCACAAGGAGCCGCCGTGCCCTCCACCGCGTCCGCCAAGCCCGCCGCCCGCCTGGGCGCCAAGATCCGCCTGCTCCGCCGCCAGGAGGGGCTCACCCAGGTGCAGTTGGCGGAGGCCCTGGGCATCAGCCCCAGCTACCTGAACCTCATCGAGGGCAACAAGCGACCCCTCACGGCGCCCCTGCTCATCCGGCTGGCCCAGCAGTTCCGCCTGGACCTCAAGGCCCTGGCCCCGGAGGGCGACCAGCGCCTCACGGAAGATCTCCTGGAGGCCTTCGGCGATCCGCTCTTCGACACCCTGGGACTCCAGGCACAGGAGGTGCGGGAGCTGGTGCAGAACGGCCCCCAGCTGGCCCGGGGCGTCTTCGAGCTGTACCGGGCCTACCAGCATGCCCAGGAGAGCCTGGAGAGCCTGTCGGCGCGGCTCAGCGACGGCCAGGGCTTCGATCCCGAGGCCACCCGCCTGCCCTCGGAGGAGGTCAACGACTTCATCCAGCAGGCCATGAACCACTTCCCTGATCTGGAGGCCGTCGCGGAGGCGCTGTGGGCGGAGGGGCACCTGGATCCCGAGGCCCTCTACCCGGGCCTGGTGGGCGTGCT
>JAKAMQ010000021.1 GCA_021812805.1 Acidobacteriota bacterium | reverse complement strand
AGGCCTTGCGGATCTCCGTCTGAAGGGTGCCGATGATCTGCTGGATATCCCGGGTGGAGCGCCCGGTCTGCTCGGAGAGCTGCTTGATTTCATCCGCCACCACCGAGAAACCCCTGGCCTGGCCTTCCCCGCCCCCCCCGCCCTGGGCGGCGATGATGGCCGCGTTGAGGGCCAGCATGTTGGTCTGCTGGGTATGCTCGCCGATGTAGTCGAGGATCTTGGCGATATCGGCTCCCAGCTGCAGCAGGATTCGGGTGGTGCCGTGGAAATCCTGCACCACCCGCTCGATCACCTGCATCTTCTCGCGGTTCCGGGCCACCAGTTCCATGCCCCGGGCCGCGTTGTGGATCACCTTCTTGGTGTACCGCTGGGCGATCTTCACGCTGTCGTCAATGGCGGAGGTGCTCTGTTCCAGGTTTTCCGCGAACTCCCGGGTATGTTCGGCATGACCGGCCAGGTGATCCACATTCTTGCCCACGTTCTTGATGGCCGTATCGAAGTCCCGGATGGCCGAGGTGATGCCCTCGACCACCATCAACAGCTCATCCATGCTGCGATTGATCTGCTGGACGGTGGCCGCCATTTCCACAATGGTGGCGTTGGTGCTTTCGGAGGCCAGGCTCAGTTCCATGGAGCTGGCGCTGATGCCGATCGAGGTTTCCGAAAGATCGTTGATCTCGGTGTGGAAGGCTTCGATCAGCGCGCGCTGGCCCTGGCTGGACTGTCGCACGCCATCGGCGGATTCCCGGATGGCCATCGCGGCCTTGGCGAGATCCCGGCTGGCAGAGCGGATCTGGACCACCATGCCCCGCAAGCTGCCCACCATGAGGCTGAAACCCCGGGAGAGGGTCTCGACCTCGTCATCGCTGTAGACCGCCTCCAACTTGTCAATCCGGCCTTCGCCCACCCGCTCCGCGTTCCGGCTGAGCATCACGATGGGCAACTGGACATCCCGGAGGATCAACTGGATGAGGTAGGCGAAGAAGATGGCTCCGCCGACCAGCAGGATGAGGTTCGGGCGCAGGGCCTTCCAGATGGCGTCGGCGTACTCTCGCTCGGGGATGACAGCCCGGAGCAGAGAGCCCCCGGGCAGGGGCGTCACCACGACGATGTCGGCAGCCCCGGCGGGCTGGAGCTGGGAGCCCAGCAGGGCGCCCCCTTTGGAAGCCGGCAACTGGAGCGAGATGCCGCCGCCGGCGCCGAGCTTCAAGGTGCCCAGGAAGGCCGTCAAGTCTTCCTTGGTGGGATTCATCTCCTGGACGAAGGACACCGAATCGGCCAGGTTGGTCAGTTCCTTCGTGGCATAGGACTCGACCTTGGTGCGGATGGCAGCCTGGACCGTCAGTCCGGAGACGAGAATGGAGATGAGCAGTACCCCGATCATCACACTGGCCACGCCGAACCCGAACTTGGCGCGGAGGCTGGCCCGGAACCGGGCGCAGGATTCATCGAAGCCCGGCTGGCCCGCGAGCACCTTGAACACGCGCATCAGGTTCTGCTTGGCCACGAAATAGTGGGCCACGGCGCCCATCAGGGCCAGCACGAAGAAAAGCCCCCCGGTAGCGCCGCTGATCCAGATGCTCTGGTGGAGGTAGAGCTTCATCCAGAGGTAGGCCAGGCCGCCCAGACACGCCCCGATGTAGACGGTGAGCATGGAGGTAGCCTGCGGGAAGCGGGTGACGGGCCGATAGGCCTCGGGCCCCAGGCTGCGGTTATTCAGGAAGCGCCCCAGGAACCCCAAGTGGACCAGGGATACCCCTGTGCAGATGGCTAGGAGCAGGAAGGCCCAGGCTGCGCCCTCCAGGGTGAACTGGAACCCCGGAGGCGCCGTGAAGAAGAAGAGCCCCCCGCCCAGCAGGAACAGGGCGGGCCAGACCAGCACGGCCGCCAGGCGGGAGCGGCCCAGCACGACGCGAAGCGTCTCGGGGCTCAGGACGGCAGCATCCAGGGACGACTCAGGCCGGGGTCCAGAAGTGGAATCGGGCGGTACCATACTCACGCGTTTCGGCCAGTTCCCATCCGGGCTGTAATTCCAGCTCAGTTCTCCGGTCGGTTTCGGCGACCAGGACGCCTCCGGGGGCGATCCAGCCCCGGAGGCGCCCTGCCAGGACGCCCCAGAGCGGACGGGATTGCTCGTAGGGCGGGTCGAGGAAGATCACCGCCTGGTCGTGGAACGCGTTGGCACCGAGGTTCTGGATCTCCTGGCGAAGGGCGGTCAAGGCCGTTCCACCGGCATTCCGGCGGAGGCATGACCAGGCCGGCTCGGCCGCCTCCACGCAGACCACCGGATCAAAGCCCCGGGAAAGCGCCTCCAGCCCCACGGCCCCGGTCCCGGCGCACAGATCCAGGAAGGGGCCCTGGGGCCAGCGCTGGAGGATGGAGAACAGGGCCTCGCGGGCACGGTCAGCGGTCGGACGCACCCGCAGATCCTCCGGGGGCGGAGCCACGATCCGCCGCCCCTTCAGCGTGCCGGCGATGATGCGCATCGGTCCTAGCAGGCCCAGCGCAGGAGGGTGGAGCCCCAGGTGAATCCCGCGCCAAACGCCGAGAGGATCACCAGGTCGCCCTTGGCCAGCCGGCCCTGCTCCCGCGCCTGATGCAGCGCCGTGGGGATGGTGGCGGTGGTGGTGTTGGCGTAGCGGTCAATGTTCACCATCATGCGGGCCGGATCCAGTTCCAGGCGCTTGGCCGCGGCATCCATGATGCGGATGTTGGCCTGGTGGGGCACGAACAGGGCCAGATCCTCGCCCTTCAGGCCATTGCGGTCCAGCAGCAGGCGGCTGTTGTCGGCCATCTCCCGCACGGCGTTCTTGAACACCTCGCTGCCGGCCTGGTGGATGGTGTGTTCCTTGTTCGCCACCGTCTCGGCCGTGGCGGGTTTCAGGGAGCCGCCGGCCGGCATGAAGAGGAACTCGCCCCCGCTGCCGTCAATCCGGTGTTCGAAATCCAGGATGCCATAGCCTGGGTCCACCTGCTCCAGGATGACCGCCCCGGCCCCGTCTCCGAAGAGCACGGCCGTGGCCCGGTCCTCTTTGTTGATGATGGTGGACATGATGTCCACGCCGACGACAGCGGCCTTCCGGGCGGCGCCCGCGGCCACCATGCTGGCGGCGGTGGTCAGTGCGAAGAGGAAGCCCGAGCAGGCGGCATTCAGGTCGAAGCCGAAAGCATTGGAAGCCCCAACCCTTTCCTGGATGCGGCAGGCGGTCGCGGGGAACAGGGTATCGGGGGTGACGGTGGTGACGACGAGAAGATCCAGCTCCGAAGCCTTCAGACCCCGGGCATCGAGGGCCTGCTGGAGGGCGGGGGCGCCCAGCTGGGAGGCGCCGGTGCCGGGCTCCACCCAGCGCCGTTCCCGGATGCCCGTGCGGCTGCGGATCCATTCGTCATTGGTGTCGAGGATCTGGGCCAGATCATCGTTGGTGACCACCTTCGGCGGGAAGCACTGCCCGGTGGCGGTGATTCCGACGGGGGCAGCGAGGCGATGGTTCAAAGGACCCTCCGGCAAAGAACAGCCATCATCGCATGGATGGGCCGGGCTGCCAGAGGCCGGGGGCGAAACTCAGACCTGGTCAGCGCCTCGCACGGTGATGGTGGAGCCAATCCACAAGCTTGTCGGGGTCCAGGAGGGGCATGGACGCCGTTCCCACGGCCCATCGGCACGCCAGGATCTCCTCCCAGGGATCGCCTTCGGCGGGTTCGGGGCCCGGGCCTTCCCCTTCCTGCTCGAGAACTCCGGCGAGCTCCTCCAGCGGGAGCGCCAGCCTCCGTTTGAGAATGGCCAGCGCCGAGGTCGAGAGCCTCCCGGCGGGGGTTCCAGGCAGCATGTTCCAGTCGAACACCGGCAGGAACTCGCCATGGTAGAGGAGCACCCCGGCAATGCCGGGAACCGGACCCGGGAGGGGCGTCACTGGGGCCGCAGGCATCACTTCCAGGATCTGGGAGGCGTCCAGCAGGAGATCGCGCCCCTTGGCGCGGGCGAGGATGAGGGTTCCCAGTTCAGACATGGGCCACCCGCCGCATGAGGCTGTCCATGGCAAGTCCCAGCACAGCCTCGGGATCCAGCACCCAGAGGATGCCATCCTCCTGCAGGCTGCCCCCCATCACGCCCGGCACCTGAGCCAGTTCCGGCAGGCTGCGGAGCAGGATCTCGCCGCGGCCCAGCACATCATCCACGCCCACAGCGATTTCCAGGCTGGCGCCCGCGACGCTGCTCGGCTGGCTCAGCAGGACGAAGGCCCGATGGCCTTCCGGAGGATCCCCCTGCCCCAGGCAGACCTGCAGGGACTCGAACGGCACCTCCTGCCCCAGAACCTTCACCCGGTCCCCCCCATGCCTGGACTCACGCCCCACGTGGACCCGGCGCACGTGGGTGATGGGAACGCCGAAGGTCTGGCTGCCGCTGCGGACTCGCAAGCAACCCACCACCGCCCGCGAGAGGGGAATGGTCAAACGGACGAGGCTGCCCCGCTTCCACTCGCTGGACAGCATGATCTCGCCGCCCATCGCCTCCACTTCCTGCCGCACCACATCCATGCCCACCCCGCGGCCCGAAATCTGGGAGGCCCGGTCCATGGTCGAGAAGCCGGGTTCCAAGGCCAGCCGGTGCAAGCGTTCCGGGGTGACCGGCAGGCCTGGGGTGAGCAGGCCCATGGCAAGACCCCGCTCCTCCATTTTGGCCAGATCGAAGCCGCGCCCGTCGTCACGGAGGTCGAAGCGGATGCTGCGGCCCCGCTGCGAGGCACTGATGCGGATGCTGCCGGTCTCACCCTTCCCCATGGCCTTGCGGGCTTCCGGCGCCTCCAGGCCATGATCCACGGCGTTCCGCACCAGATGCAGGAAAGGCTCCACCAGCCGCCCCACCAGGCCGCGTTCGACCTCCAGCTCCCCCCCCTGGAGGGTCAGCTTCACGGGCTTGCCCAGATCCCGGGCCAGGCTCCGGACCATGGGCTCGATACGGGTGAACAGCGTGTCCACCTTGACCATCCGCATCTGGAGCAAGGCCTTCTGGACATCCAACAGCCCTTCCTCCATCTGGCCGAGCACGGCCAGGGGCGCCTCGACGGTCTGGACATCCCCCCCCCGCAGCAGACCGCTGGCGGCGTCCCGCAGCTGCGCCACATCCATCAGGCGCGCTTCCAGGGCTTCCACCCGCTGGGCGGGCAGCCGCAGGATCTCGGCATCCGGGGCAGCCGCCGGAGCGGGCGGTTCCGGCGCCGGCGGCGGGGGCGCCGGCGCGGGCACCGGTTCCGGTGCAGCCTGGGTCTCGGCGCGGAGGCTCTCGGGGATGCGAGCCGGGTCGGCCAGCAGGCGCTGTTCCAGGAGTTCCCCAGGCTCCGCGCCCAGGGCGCCCGGGTCCGGAGCAGCACCGGTCACCACCAACAGGAAAGCCAGGCCCTCCTGGCCCTCCGGGACTTCCCAGGGCAGTGTCGAGATGAGTTCACCCTGGCGCCCCAGCCCCTCGGTGAAGACCCGAAGGCGGGCATCGAATGTGGCGAAATCCAGGCAGATCGCCACACCATGGACAGGAACCCCATCCATGAGCGCCCGGGTGACCCGGCTCCGTTCATACTCGGAGAGCGCCTTCCGGGCCTCCTCCGGAAGGTCGAGCATGGCGCTCAGATCCTGCTCCGCTCCCTCTGCGGGACGGGCCAGGGCTTCGAGTTCACCGAGTTCCCGGCGCACCACTTCCAGATAATCATCCGGTTCAGACCGTCCCCGCTTCAGCCCCGCCAGTCCCGATTCCAGGGCCTCCATCCCCGCCTCGAGGGTTTCCACCAGGGAGTCCGTGGAGCGCAGGCGGCCCTTTCGCATCAGGTCGAAAATGTCCTCCATGCGGTGGGCGGCCCGGCTGAAGACCGGAAACCCCAGCATGCCCGCCATGCCCTTCAGCGTGTGGGTGGCCCGGAACAGCGCATTCACCGCGGCCTGGACCACATGCGCGGGCTGCGGATCCTTCAGGGTTGTCAAGGTCCGGCGGGCCTGCGCGAACAGGTCCTCACATTCCGCCCATACGTCTTCGAAGGATGAATCCAAGACATCTCCCGATGCCATGCCATCGGCAGGACGCGGGAAGTCTGGAGTCTGGAGACGCCGGGTGGGCCGCGGCCTGCCCTACACTGGCTCCATGCGTACCCTCGCCGTCCTTCCCTCCCGCTTCCAGGCCACCCGCTTCCCGGGGAAACCCCTGGCCCCCATCGCCGGGAAACCCATGATCCAGTGGGTCTTCGAGGCCGCGCGCCGCGCGCCGGGGGTGGACAGGGTGGTGGTGGCGACGGACGACGAGCGCATCGCCGCGGCGGTACGGGGCTTCGGCGGAGAGGCGGTCATGACCGACCCCGCCCTGCCCTCCGGCACGGACCGGACGGCCGCGGCCCTGACGACCCTGGGGGAGCCCTTCGACTGCGTGCTGAACATCCAGGGCGATGAACCCGCCATGCACCCCGATACCGTGGGCGCCGTGGTGGCCCTCATGCGCGACCAGCCGGATCTGCCCATGGGCACCGCCGCCTGTCCCTTCGCCAGCCCCGACGAGCTGTTCAACCCCAACGCGGTGAAGGTGGTGGTGGATGACCGGCAGCGGGCCCTCTACTTCAGCCGCAGCCCCATCCCCTACCTGCGGAACAGCAGCGTCTTCGAGCCGGATTTCCGCCCCTGGATGAAGCCGGAGCAGCTGGCCCATTTCAAGCGGCACCTGGGCCTCTATGCCTACCGGCCGGACACCCTCCAGGCCTTCACCCGCCTGGCACCCCACCCCCTGGAGCAGCTGGAGATGCTGGAGCAGCTCCGGGCTCTGGCGGCGGGCATCGCCATCGGCGTGGCCGACACGCCGCACCTCAGCCTGGGCGTGGATGTGCCGGGTGATGTGCCCGCTGCCGAGGCCCTGCTCCGGGCGCGCGGCCTGGCGCGATAGACTGAATTCCCGTGGTTTCCTGTTCCCGTTTCGTTGAGGCTTCGATGAGCGCTTCCCATCACAAAGTCATCATTATCGGCACCGGCCCCGCGGGCTACACCGCCGCGCTCTATGCTTCCCGGGCCAACCTCGCCCCCCTGGTCTTCGAGGGCATCCAGCCCGGAGGCCAGCTGACGATCACCACCGAAGTCGAGAATTTCCCGGGCTTCCGCCAGGGCATCCCCGGGCCGGCCCTCATGGATGAAATGCGTGAGCAGGCTTTGCGGTTCGGCACGGTCATCCGGCCCGAGACCGTGCTCAAGGCCGATCTGCAGTCCCGCCCCTTCCGCCTCACCACCGACCTGGCGGAGTACACGGCCGACGCCGTCATCATCGCCACGGGCGCCTCGGCCAAGTGGCTGGGCCTTGGCAAGGATGAGCAGCTTTCCCGCTCCGGGGGCGGAGTCAGTGCCTGCGCCACCTGCGATGGATTCTTCTTCCGGGGCAGGGAGATCGCCGTGGTGGGGGGGGGCGACACGGCGGTGGAGGAGGCCCTTTTCCTCACGAAATTCGCCACCCGGGTGCACCTGATCCACCGTCGGGACCACCTCCGTGCCTCCAAGGCCATGCAGGAGCGGGCCCTCAAGAATGAGAAAATCCACCCGGTCTGGAACAAGGTGGTGCTCGATGTGCTGACGGCCACCCAGGAGACGCCCATGGGGGAGAAAGTGGAGAAGATCCGCGCCCTCAAGCTGAAGGACACCGTGGACGGAGCCGTGTCCGAGCTGCCGGTGGAGGGCCTCTTCGTGGCCATCGGCCACCAGCCCAACACCAGCCTCTTCACGGGCCAGCTGCCCATGGACGAGACGGGCTATCTGAAGGTGGAGAAGGGTTCCAGCCGGACGCCCATTCCGGGCGTCTTCGCCTGTGGCGATGTGCAGGATGCCACCTACCGCCAGGCGATCACCGCCGCGGGCAGCGGCTGCATGGCCGCCATTGACACGGAACGCTGGCTGGCCGAACAAGGCCTCGCGGAGTGAATGAACAGTCGCTGGAACCCCTGAGGCGGCACCCGGAAGGCCGGGCGCTCAGGGCGGAAGTGGATCTGCGTCGCATCGTACGCAATTTCGCACGCATGCAGGAGGCCGTCTCTGGGCGCGGGATCTGGGGCGTGGTCAAGGCCAACGCCTACGGCCACGGCGCCGTGCCAGTGGGCCGGGCCCTGGCCGAGGCCGGAGCCTCCGGGCTGGCGGTTTCCAGCCTGGAGGAGGGCCTGGAATTGCGCCATGGCGGCGTGGCCTGCCCCATCCTCGTGCTCGGCGGCCTGCGGCCCGAGGCCGTCCCCGCAGCCAGTGCCGAGGGACTCGCCATCGCCGTGGTGGGGCCCGAGCATCTGGCGGACTACGCCCGCCTGCTCCCTGCCCACCCCCTGAACCTCCACCTGAAGCTGGACACGGGCATGGGACGCTTCGGATTCCTGCCTTCGGAGCTGGGGAACTGCCTGGCCGAACTCAGGGCCTTGTCCCCCTGGATCGAAGGCGCCATGGGCCATTTCGCCACCGCCGATGATCCCGACCAGGGCTTCGCCCTGCGCCAGCGGCGCCTGTTCGAGAGCTGTCTGGCCCAGCTCCGGGATGCAGGCATCCATCCCCGCCAGCGCCACCACGGCAACAGCGATGCCTGCCTGCGGGGCCTCCTGGGCGACGATACGCATGTCCGTCCCGGTCTCGCGCTCTACGGCCTCACCCTGGTCCCCGAAGGCCGGACGCTGGGCCTGGAACCGGCCCTGGAACTGGTGGCCGAAGTGGCCCGGGTCAAGACAGTGCCCGCCGGCACCACCGTGGGCTACGGCCGCACGTTCGTGGCGCCCCACCCTCTCCAGATCGCCACCTTGGCCTGCGGCTACGCCGATGGCTACCGGCGCGACCTCGGCAACCGCGCCGTCGTGGGTTTCCGGGAACGGACCTTCCCGGTGGTGGGGCGCGTATCCATGGATTACCTCACCGTGGCGCTGCCCGTGGAAGTGCCCGCCGCCCCTGGGGATCCCATGGTGCTGTTCAGCGGGAACCCCGCAGCGCCCCACAGTCTGGAGCGCCTGGCCGCCACCCTGGGCACTATTCCGTACGAATTGACCTGTGGGCTGCATCGCCGGATCACACGCCGCTTTTTCACATGATCTCCGCCCGGCCGGCCCTACCATGGAGAATGGAGCCGCCGCCCCATCATGAACATCCTGGTCATTTCCCGCCATGCCGCCCTTGTCGAACGCCTTCGCATGGCCTTCGAAGGCGCGGGGCACCGGGTCTTGCACAGTCCGAACACGCTGGCGGCGCTCGCGGAGGATGCCTGGGCTGAGGTCCATGTGGTGCTGGTGGATGCCCACGGAGAGCCGCTCGATGGCTTCCGCCTCTGCCGCCTCCTGAGGGGGGAATCCCGCCTCCTGTTCACCCCTCTGCCCATCTTCCTGGTGGTGGAACGGCCGCCCGCCGAGCCGGACCTCCAGGCGCTCCATTCGGTCGAGGGCGACGGCTTCATCCTCGCCTCGTCCACCATCCAGCAGCTGCTCAACCATCTGGGTCCGATCCTGGCCGGGACCGGCTCCCGCAGCGAACGACCCCAGGTTCCCATTCTCGCCCTGGGCCTGTCTGCGCCCCAGGCCCGCCGGATCCGGGAGCTGCTCCAGCACTACCGCCTGGCGGTCGAAACCCCTCCATTCCGGAACGCCCTCCGCGCCCAGGAGGCCCTTCGCGCCCCGGTGATGCTGCTCGGCCTCGGCAGCAGCGGCGTGGACCGCGCCCTGGCCCTGATGGCCGCGTTCCGCGAAGCCAGCCAACTCCCCTACACCATCCTGCTTGGCCAGACGAAGGACGAAGCCATCCAGCGCAAGCTGCTCGTGGCGGGAGCCGCCGACTGGGTGGGCCTTCCGGTGTCGGGGCCCCGCCTGCTTCACGCCTGCAAGCGGGCCATCGAATGGGTCCATGCCAAGCGCATCCAGACAGAGTACGAAGGCGTTCTCCTGGATCTCCAGGAGCGGCGGCGGATGCTCGAGATCGAAGCCGCGGCCCTGCGCGATGAAGTCCTGACGGACGCCCTCACGGGACTGCTCAACCGGCGCGCCTTCGACCAGAACCTGGAACATGCCATCAACCAGTGGGAGCGGAACCGGCGACCCTTCGTCCTGCTCCTGGCGGATGTGGACCATTTCAAGCTCGTCAACGACCGCTTCGGCCACCCCGCGGGGGACGCCGTGCTGCGGGAACTGGCCACGCGCCTGCGGTCTTCCCTCCGGAAATCCGATCTGGCCTTCCGCATCGGCGGCGAGGAGTTCGCCATCCTGCTGCCGGAGACCTCCGTAAAGGCCGGACTGGAGGTGACGGAGAAACTGCGCCGGCGGATGGGCGAGGAGCCCCTGGTCCTCGGGGGCGAGCCGATCCTCTTCCCGACCCTCAGTTTCGGCCTGGGCGGCCCCATGGAGGTGGATCCCGCCGGACTGGTGGCCGCCGTGGACCGGGCCCTCTACCAGGCCAAGGCCTTGGGGCGGAACTGCGTAAAAGTCGCGGAAGGCCCAGGACACGGCCTTCCGGGCGGGCTCACTGGCGATAGCTGAACAGGTCGCCGATCCCGCGGAGGGTCAAGACGAAATCCAGCCGGTTCTCGCGCCCACCCGAGACCAGGTTGGTGTTCAGGGCGATGTGGGTGAACTTGAGGGTGTAGGCCACGCAGGGTTCGACGAAGGCCAGGGCCGCCTGGCCCGAGGCGAAGGTGTGGAGCTGCAGATCGTAGTTGGCATCCACTTCGAGCCGCAGGCGATCATCCCAGTAGCGCTTCAAGCCGCCCACGCGGACGCCCCGCTGCTGCACCACGAAGCGGTTGATGCCCGTGGAGAAGTAGGCGAGGCTCAGCTGATCCCCCAGACGGGACTTCAGGTCCAGGCCGAGGGAATTGTCGGAGCCGCCGCTGCCGAGATCAGAGGAGCGCCGGAGGCTCAGGCGGATCCGCTCGCTGGGCTCCACACTGAGGTCCGTGTCCAGAGAGGACCACCCGCGCTTGTACCGCCCATCGCTGAGGATCACCGGGGTGGCGAAGAACCGGGTGGCGATGGTGAGGCGGGCAAGATCCGTGAACGCCCCCTCGCCAGGAGACCGGCCCATGACATGCTGCCGCAGGCCCAATTCCAGGCTGCGTTCGCCGGAGGCGCTCTCGTTCACGCCCGGTGTGGAATCCACCGCGTCGAAGCGCGGCACCGCGCCGGCCTGGCTGTACCCACTGGTGGTGGTGACGCCGAAGTAGGGCTCCAGGATGTGCTTGAGATCCCCCGAGTAGCCGAAGAGGGAGACATGATCAAAGGTCCGCCCCAGCTGCGGACCGGAGAGACGCAGGTGCTCCGAGGTCAGGAAGCGGGTGGCCGAGGGACCATCCACCTGGAAGGGACTGTAGGCCGAGAGGGCCGCAGGATCCACCGCGGTGCCGTTCGCGCCTGCCGAGGGATCGAAGATGGGGTAGCGGAGGGTATTGGAATAATGGGTGGCGCGGCCCATGACTTCGAGATCCGCGCGGAACGGTCCCCACTGCCCCAGGCGCCCGTGCAGGCGCGTGTCGGCATCCTCGCGGCCCCAGGCGAAATCCTGGGAGGGCGCCGTGGCCGTGCTGTCAATGTGGTAGGCGAAGCGGCCCAGCCGCACGCCCCCATCAAGATAGAAGGGGCCGAAGACGGGCAGCGGGAAGAACCGGAACTCGCCCTGGGGCAGTGTGCGGCGCCGGAGGGAGGCGGGAAAATTCGGACTGTAGAAGGGATCGCCCTGCTGGCTGGTGTAGAAGAACGAGCGCTGCTCGGCCATGGACAGGCTCAGGTTGCCGAGCGTCGTGGTGCGCCCCAGGTAGAGGGATGAATCAAAACTGGCCTGGCCAAGCTGGGCCAGCCCCTTGCCGAAATCCGCATCCACCAGGTTGTCCGAGGCCTGGTTGATGTCGGCGCTGAGCTGCCAGCCGTCCTCCCGCTGCCACACCTCCTTGAGGGCGTAGCGGTAGCGTTCCGTATCCAGCGAGCGCTGGTGGATGGTCTGCCCGGAGAAGGAGCCGCTGTGGGTCGGATCGGGCGCCCAGCGTACTTCGCCACCCCAGAGCACCCCCTCCTTGCTGAAGTACTCCGGCGAGAAGGTGGCATCCGCCGAATCGCCCAGCACCTGGTAGTAGGAGAGGCCGATCTGGCTGCCGAAGGCGCTGGAGGCGCCCAGAAGGGGCGGGAGGAGGCCGGAGGTGCGCTTGGCCTGGGCCGGATAGACGGCATAGGGCAGGTAGAAGATGGTGGCCGGACCCAGGAGGATCCTCGGGTTCCACATCTTGGCGAACCCATCGAGATCCACCTTCAGGCTCGACAATTTCGCCCGCCAGCCCGGTTTCACCTCGGGACAGGGCGTCAATTCGACCTGGTCGAAACTCCAGAGGCGCAGGGTGGTGAAGGCCACATGGCTGGACTGGAGGGTCCAGCTCGGAGGCAGGTCCATCTGGAGGGCCCAGGCTTCGCCGCTCTGGTGGTTCCAGTCCATGCGCAGCCGCTCGCAGCGGAGCCGCAGGTCCGGCGCCTCGAGGCGGATGTGCCCCTCGGCTTCCAGGATCCCCGCCTTCAGGTCGTAGGTGATCCGGTCCGCGAGCAGCAGCAGGCCCGGGGCCTGAATGGTCCCCTGTTCCAGGATCCAGGTTTCACCCTGCTCGCTCACCCGCTCCCCGCGCCAGTCGAAGGGGACGCGGCCGGTGCCGGGAGGGGCCTCCATCTGGAAGGGGCGGAGGGGCAGGAGGTCCGCCGCAGTGGGCGCAGCCAGGGGCGGCGGCACCGGTACTGGAGGCAGCGCCTGGCCCGCCAGCGCCGTTGCCAGCGCCCCAAGCGCCAGGCCCCTGCTCCGTCTGGAAGCCATCACCCCCTCAGTGGAAATGGGGCAGGAAGCGCGCACCCAGCAGGAAGACACCTACACCCGCCAGCAGCGCCAAGGCACCGCGGGGACCGGGTTCCTTCTGGACTTCCGGCAGGAGGTCCGAACTGGCCACATAGAGCGCCAGGCCCGCGGTGAGACCGAGGGTGGGCCCCCCGGGCAGGTGCAGCACCGCCTGGCCGTAGGCGCCGACCAGCGCCGCCAGAGCCAGGGTGGCCGCGGCCATCAGGGCGCCCCGGCGGCCGAATCCGTGGACGAGGAAGATGGACGCGATGGTTCCCCCCTCCGGAATCCGGTGCAGCAGGATGCCCAGCACCACCAGGGAACCCAGGTTGCCACCCATGGCCAGCGCCGCGCCAATGGCCACGCCATCCATGAGGCTATGGAGGGAGAGGCCGACGAGCGCCATCACCCCGCTCAAGGCGCTGCTGTGGTGCGTCTCCTCGCCGTAGTGGAAATGCATGGTCATGCCGTGTTCCATGAGATGGACCAGCAGATAACCCGCGAGCACCCAGAAAGCATTGCGTTCGCCGCCGAGGGCGGGCTCGAGGCACTCCGGCACCACGCGCACGAGGGTGACGGAGAGCAGGTAGCCGGCCGCCACGCCCGACAGGAGGCGCATGTAATGGGCCCGGCCCTGAAGGAAACGCACCACGCCCCAGCCACCCAGGAGGGTGGCCAGGGAGGCGAGGGGAGCCATCCAGAAGATCGCCACGGTCTACTCGGCCTTGGATTTCTTGGCCCGGGCGGTTTTCGGCTTGGTGGCCGGAACCTCCGCGGCCGGCTCTGCCGCCTCGACCTTCCGGACACGGCCGCGCGGCTTGGCCGCCTTGACTGGCGCTTCGGCCGGCACTGGAGCCGGGGCCACAGACACCACCTCGGGTTCAGGAACCACGGCGACCTTGGGACGAGGCGTCCGCTTGGGCTTCGAGGGCGCGGATTCCGCCACCGCCGCAGGGGCGGCGGCCAGCCGCGGGCGCGCGCTGGGGATCGCGAGGCTGGCCAGCAGATCGGCCGACAGTTTCGGGGGCTCGGGCTGGATCTCCGGCTGGGACCCGGCGGGGACTTCAGACCCGGAAGCCGTTTCCACAGGTGATTCGGAGCCGCCTTCCAGCACCCGGTCCGCCCCGGGCTTGCGGCGCCGGCGGCGGCGCTTGCGCTTGCCGCCCTCCTTGGACTCGACCTCGTCCTCTGCGCCTTCTTCCTCGGCGGCCTCATCCTCGGGCTTGGCGCTCTCGAAGAGGGCCCGCAGGCGCTCCCGCTCGTCGAGCGCGGCCCGCTGCACATCGCGGCGGTCGTATTTGAAGGCGTCCTTGGGGGCTTTGGGGCTTTCACCCAGCGCCTTGTCGAAGGAGATGGGGCTGTCGCCACCCAGAACCACGGTCTCGTCCTCGGGCGGCGCACCCTTCTCGCGATGGGGCTTCGCGGCGGGCTTCTCCGCGGGAACCTCCTCGGCGCGCTCCACTTCGGCCGTCATCTCACCGTAGGCCATGGTCCAGTCGGCCTGGATGAGGATGCGGGCCTCGCTCTGTTCCTCCATCTCCGCTAGGTCGCGGCGCTTCTGGTTCAGGACCGCCGTGGCGATGGCCGGAGCCAGCTTCACGCGGATCTCCCCGATGCCGCCCTTGGCCAGGATGCCGTGAAGGCGCCGCACCACAGAAAGAGCCAGGGCCTCGATGGTCTTGACCTTGCCCGTCCCGGCGCAGGTGGGACAGGATTCGTGGTTGACATGCTGGAGGCTGGGGCGGATGCGCTGGCGCGTCATCACCAGCACGCCGAAGCGGTTGATCTTCCCGACCTCCATGCGGGCTTTGTCCGCCTTCAGGCACTCCACCAGGCGGTCCTGCACGGCCCGGATGTGGGTCTCCCGCTTCATGTCAATGAAATCAATGGCGATGAGTCCCGCCAGATCGCGCAGGCGCAGCTGCCGGGCGACCTCCTCGGCGGCTTCCATGTTGGTCTTGAAGGCCATATCCTCCACGCCGTCGCCGGAGGTCTTGCCGCTGTTCACATCAATGGCCACCAGGGCCTCGGTCTGGTCCAGCGCCAGGGCGCCGCCACTGGCGAGGGGCACCTTGCGGCCATAGATCCGGTCAATCTGCTCTTCCAGCTGAAAGCGCGAAAACAACGGCTTCTTGCCGGTGTAGTGCTTCACCACCTCCAGGTGCTGCGGCATGGTGCGCTTGAAGAAGGTCTGCGCCGCGTGGAAGGTGTCCAGATCGTCAATCAGCACTTCCTCCACATCCGCCGTGAAGGCGTCCCGGAGGGTGCGCGTGACGACATCATCTTCCTGCCACACCAGCCCCGGTCCGTGGCGGTGCTTGTAGCGGTTCAGGACTTCCTTGTGCATGTCCAGGAGATACTCCAGGTCGCGCTGGAAATCCTCCTTGGTGACGCCCAGGCTCGCGGTCCGCACGATCACCCCGATGTCCGAGGGGATGTCCAGCGTGTCAATGAGCTGCTTGAAGTGGCGCCGCTCCTCGGTGCTCTCGATCTTCCGGCTGATGCCGTTCACGGGATTGCCGGGGGTGATGACCAGATAGCGGCCCGCCAGGCTGATCTGACCCGTCATCATGGCGCCTTTGGAGCCCAGTTCTTCGCGCACGGCCTGGACCAGGATCTCCTGGTCGCGCTGGAGGACATCCTGGATGCGCCCGCGGCGGCCATCGCCGTTCTGGTCACGGGGCAGTTCGCCCAGGGGCAGGAAACCGTTCTTCTGGCCCCCGAAGTGGACGAAGGCCGCCTGGAGGCTGTTATCGACCCGGACCACCCGGGCCTTGTAGAGGTTGCCCTTGATTTTTTCGTTGTGCAGGAACTCCACGTCGTAGTCGAACAGGACACCGTCGATCAGGGTGGCCACCCGGATCTCCTCCGCGTCCGTGGCGTTGATCAGCATGACCTTCTTGGGATTCAAGGGAACTCCTGTGGGGCCAGGGGCTGCGAACTGCGGCTGGCGCAAGGGAAGCGCGGCGGCCCTGGGATGGTGTTTGGGGGATGGGAGGTCGGGATACCGAAGGGGGCCCTGCCCTTGCTTCGGCCGCCCAGAAGAAAACGGGGGACCAATCCCCGGGGTCAGGAGGCCGTTGCCTCGATCTGCCCGCAGGATCTTCAGCTATTAGAACAACTTGTTCCTCCGGGGGCAAGCGGGATCGTATCTGTCCACGCCGGATCGCTTAGGCCAGAGCCGACCCGAAGTTACATCGATGTCACAGACGAGGGCTTGGGGGTTCACAGCCCCCCTCCAGGCTTGGATCCATGAAGGAGGCACCCATGACATCCCGAACCCTCGTCCGCACGGCCTTGACCGTGCTCCTGCTGGCCCCGGCCGCGTTCGCCCAGACGGTGAACCTCTCGGGCGCGGGGAGCACCTTTATCTACCCCCTGGCCTCCAAGTGGTTTAACGAATACAACAAGCTCCATCCTCAGATTCAGATCAACTACCAGTCCATCGGCTCCGGTGGAGGCATCCGGCAGTTCTCCCAGGATCGGACCGTGGACTTCGGTGAAACCGACGGGCCGATGACCGACCAGCAGCTCAAGGAGTCCAAGGTCCAGCCCGTTGTCCACCTTCCGATGGCCCTGGGCGGCGTGGTTCCCGTCTACAACCTGCGCGTTGGTGGCCTCCGCTTCTCAGGTGAAACCCTCGCGGACATCTATCTCGGCAAGATCGTCATGTGGGACGATCCGGCCATCGCGAAGGACAACCCGGGCGTGAAGCTGCCCTCTGACCCCATCACGGTCGTCCACCGCGCAGACGGTTCAGGCACGACCTACACATGGGTGGACTACCTCTCCAAGGTATCCGGTGCGTTCAAGCAGAAGGTGGGTGTGGGCACCTCCGTCACCTGGCCGGTCGGGCTGGGCGGCAAGGGCAACGAGGGGGTGGCCGGCTTGGTCAAGCAGACCCCTGGCGCCATCGGCTACGTCGAGCTGATCTATGCCCTCCAGACCAAGATCGCTTGTGCCCCCGTGAAAAATGCCGCCGGCGAGTTCGTAAACGCCAGCCTCGCTTCAGTCTCCGCAGCGGCCGCAACCGCCAACATTCCCGCCGACTACCGTGTCTCCATCACCAATGCGCCTGGCAAGGCTGTGTATCCCATCTCCACCTTCACCTGGCTCCTGGCCACCCCGTCCATGCAGGACGCCAAGAAGAAGAAGGCCCTGCACGACTTCCTGGTCTGGGCCGTCACCAAGGGCCAGGGGTATTCCGAGGGCCTGGGCTACGCGCCTCTGCCGAAGAACCTCGTTCAGCGGGAGCTGAAGGACATCGGGAAGCTGAAGTAATCCTTCCATTCCGTCCAGAATCGGAGGGCCGCCTTGGCGCGGCCCTCCACCTGTGAAAAGACTGCCCCATGGATGCTCCCGCGATTGAAACCCCAGAAATGACGCCCCCAAGCCTGGTCCTGCAGATCCTGCCCGAGGGGATTCGCCGATGGCGCTCAACGGGACGTGGTGCCGACCGGCTCTTTCGTCTGGTCACGGGCATGTGCGCGGCCGCAGTCGCAGGGCTCCTCTTGATCGTAATTCTGTTCATGGTCAAGGGTTCGCTTCCCGCCATCCGGGATCACGGGCTCGGCTTCGTCCTTTCGCCAGACTGGGACCCCACCAACCAGAAATACGGAGCCCTGACCTTCCTGTTCGGGACGGCCTATACCAGCCTGATCGGGATGGCGATCGCCCTTCCTCTAGGGGTTCTCACAGCCGTGGCCCTGGTGGAGATCCTGCCCCGAGGATTGGCCAAGGCCATTTCTCTGGCGGTCGAGCTGCTGGCGGCGATCCCTTCGGTCCTTTTGGGCCTCTGGGGGATCTTCGAGCTCGTGCCCCTGGTGAGAAGCTTCGAAATCGCCATCTACCGTTCTCCGCTCGGATTCCGCAAACTCCCGATCTTCTCTGGGGCGCCCCTCGGGGTGGGTTTCCTCGCAGCGGGCTTACTGCTGGCGATCATGGCCCTGCCCTTCATTCTTTCCGTCTCCCGGGAAGTCTTGCTCCAGGTCCCCACAGCCCAGCGGGAAGCTGCCTATGCGCTCGGGGCCACCCGCTGGCAGGCCATCCGGAAATTCATCCTCCCCTACAGCTGGAAGGGTATTTTCGGTGCCGGGCTCCTGGGGCTCGCCCGGGTGCTCGGCGAGACCATGGCCGTGACGATGGTCATCGGCAATACCCCCCAGATCAAGGCCTCACTGTTCGCCTCTGGCTATACCCTCGCCTCAGTCATCGCCAATGAATTCACCGAGGCACCCTCGGATCTCGCCATCAGTGCCCTCATCAGCCTGGGGCTCATCCTCCTGGTGCTGACGGTCCTTCTCAATGCCGCCGCCCGCCTGATGCTCATCTACCTGAACCGCCGCATGGGCACCCAGGGGGCGAAATGAGCCGATCTCACCAGCTCCGGAAACTCCACGGGCGCACCATGGAGGCCCTCTGTCTCCTGGCCGCCCTGGCAGCCGTGGCCCCGCTTTTCGCCTTCCTATGGCATCTGGTTTCCATGGGGGCCGGCGCACTCAATCCCGCGCTTTTCACCCAGCTCCCCCTGCCTCCGGGAGAAGTGGGCGGCGGTTTGAAGAACGCCATTCTGGGAACACTCCTTGTGGTCGGAACTGCCACCGTCGTAGGCATTCCTGTTGGCGTCGGGGCGGCCGTTTACATGACCGAGTTCGCCAGACCTCGCATGGCCGCAACCCTGCGTTTCGCCTGCGACGTGCTTTCTGGAGTCCCTTCCATCGTCATGGGACTGCTGGCCTTCCAGGTCATGGTGAGGCCCATGCACCACTTCTCGGCCCTCTCGGGAGCTCTCGCCCTGGCCTTCATCATGCTTCCCGTGGTGGTTATCACCACCCAGGAGATGCTTCATCTGGTGCCGCACAGCCTCCGGGAAGCTGGTCATGCCCTCGGCATTCCCGCTTGGCGCATCGCCTCCTCCATCTCCATGAGGGCTGCAGCCCCCGGCATCCTCACCGGGGCGATCTTGTCCGTCTCGCGGATCGCGGGAGAGACGGCTCCTATGCTGTTCACGGCTTTCGGAAACCCATTCCTGAGTCTGGATCCGAAGGCCCCCATCGCCACACTGCCCCACACAATCTTTACATATGCCATCAGCCCCTATGATGACTGGCACCGCCTGGCTTGGGGCGGAGCCCTGATCCTGGTCCTGGGAATTCTTGGGGCCACCCTGCTGAGCCGCTTCATTCTATGGTGGCATCAGCGTGGTCTCAACGCCTGAACAGGAATCCCGCATGCTCGCCTGCCAGAACCTCAAAATCGAGTTCGATCGAAAATCAGTCATCAAGGACGTAAGTCTTGAATTTCCTCCTCAGAGGATCACCGCCATCATCGGCCCCTCCGGTTGCGGGAAATCCACGCTGCTGCGCGCCTTCAATCGAATGCACGACCTCACCCCCGGAGCTCGGGTGTCGGGGTTGGTGACGCTCAGTGGGAAGGATATCTACCACAAGGATGAGGATCCGGTCCTGGTCCGTCGCCGCATTGGCATGGTCTTCCAAAAAGCCAATCCCTTCCCGACCCTGTCCATTTTCAACAACACCATCGCTGGGCTGCGCCTCTCAGGCCTGCGGAACCGCGCCCTCCTGAAGGAGGCCGCTGAGAAGGCCCTTGTGGACGCGGCGCTCTGGGATGAGGTCAAGGATCGGCTCAAGAGCAATCCGATGAGCCTCTCTGGAGGACAGCAGCAGCGCCTGTGCATCGCCCGGGCCCTTGCAGTGGATCCTGAAGTACTGCTCATGGATGAGCCCTGTTCGGCCCTAGATCCGATCGCCACGGCGAAGATCGAAGAACTGATGTTCCGCCTGCGCGAGCGCCTTTCCGTGGTCATCGTCACCCACAACATGCAGCAGGCTGCACGGGCCAGTGACCGCACCGCCTTCCTCTGGATGGGCGAGCTGATCGAGGAGGGCGAGACCGAGGCAATCTTCACAACACCCAAGAAATCCATGACTGAGGACTACATCACAGGGAGGTTCGGCTGATGCGGCTGTTCGACATTGAACTCAAAAACCTGCGGGACGGCATCATGGCGATGGCCGGCATCGCGGAGGAGATGATCGAGCTGACCATCCAGGCTCTGGCAGAGCCCTCATCCGCCAAGGCGGATCGGGTGAACGAGCTGGACCGTCAACTCGACGAATGGGAGTTGAAGCTGGACCAGCTCTGCGTGGACCTTCTGGCTCTCCATTCCCCTGCGGCAACGGACCTGCGCCTCGTCGCCTCCAGCCTGAAGATCGTTCCCGAGATCGAGCGCATTGGCGACCACTGCTGCAACATCGCCCGCCGGGCCTCCTTCGTCCATCCGCCCATCCTGTCCGAGGGCAGCCTGGAGCGCCTCGGCCAGGAAACCCGCGGCATGGTGCGCCGGGCTGTGGATGCGTTCGTGGGCCACGACGCCGCCCTGGCCCGCGCCGTCATCCAGAATGACGACACCGTGGACGAGCTGTACGGCCAGATCTACCGGGAGCTCCTTCGGATCATGCTGGCGGATCCCCTCTGCATCGAGCGGGCCAGCCACCTGATCCTGGTCATCAAGAACTGGGAGCGCATCGCGGACCAGGCCACCAACATCGCCGAGGAAGTCCTGTACATCCTGAAGGGACGCAGCGCGAAGCATCCCTACCTGCGTGGAAACGCAGTAGAGTAGCCCATGCCGCACATCCTCCTCCTCGAAGACGACACCGAGATCCGTCTCGGCCTCGAACAGCACCTCCGCCGGGAGGGGTTTGGCATCACGGCTGTGGGCACGGGCCAGGAGGCCCTCCAGGCGTTGGCGGATGCCGCCAAGGGCGCCCGCCTGGACGCGGCCCTGCTGGATCTCAGCCTGCCGGACATGGATGGCCTGGACGTCCTGCGGGCCATCCGCCAGGATCCAGTCCACAAGGGCCTCCCCGTGCTGCTGGTGACGGCCCGCAGCGAAGAGATTGATCGGGTGCTGGGCCTCGAACTGGGTGCGGACGACTACATCTCCAAGCCCTTCTCCGCCCGCGAGCTGGCGGCGCGCCTCCGTGCCATCCTGCGGCGCGCAGCCCCGGCCGGCGCACCCGAGGCGTCCGCCCAGCTCGGCTTTGGCCCCATCACCGTGGACCTGGACATGCACACGGCCCGGGTGGAGGGCCAGCTGGTGGATCTCACGCGCCGGGAGTTCGAGCTGCTCGTGTATTTCCTCAAGAACCCCCGCCGCGTCCTCACGCGGGAGAAGATCCTCCAGCAGGTGTGGGGACTCGAATACCTCGGCGAAAGCCGCACCATTGATGCCCATGTGCGGCGGGTGCGCGCCAAGCTGGGCGAGGCCGCCGCGGCCCACATCGAAACCCTGGTCGGTGTCGGCTACCGGCTGGGAGGCCCGGCCGGGGGGTGAGCCTCAGCCCATCGGGCCGGGTTGAAGGGGCAGCACGACGCGGAAGCAGGCGCCTTCGCCCGGGTGGCTTTCCACCGTCACTTCGCCGCCCATCAGGCGGCACAGGTGCTTGACGATGGCCAGGCCGAGCCCCGTGCCCGGTTTGACCTTGGCGGCCTGGGCCCGGTAGAAGCGTTCAAAAATCCGGGCCTGTTCGGCCTCGGGAATGCCGGGGCCGGTATCCGCGACCACCCAGTGCAGGTCATGGTCCGTCCGTTCCGCCCGCACGGTCACCGTCCCGCCCGGGGGACTGAACTTCACCGCATTGGAGACCAGGTTCTCCAGGATCTGGCTGAGGCGCAGGGGATCCACCACCACGGTGGTCCCGGCGGGACCGGCCCACTGAAGGTCCAGGTGGACGCCGGAGGTGCCATGCCGGACCTCGAAATCCTCGCGCAGCGAGGCCAGGAAGCCGTCCAGATCCACCCGCTCAGGCGCCAGCCGCAGGGCACCGCTCTCGATCCGGCTCAGCTCCGACAGGTCGCCCAGCAGCAGGGCCAGCCGGTCCACCGAGCGGAGCAGCGCCTGGGCACTGGCCTGGCCAGCCTTCGAAAGACGCTCCTCCTGGAGGTTCTCGGCGGCGATGCCAATCGCGGTCACCGGCGTCTTCAGCTCATGGCTCACATTCGAAATGAACTTCTGGCGGGTGGTTTCCAGGGCCTCCTGGCGGGTGATGTCATCCAGGGTGAGCAGCACCCCCGCCACCGCGCCGGAGGGCGCGAAGGGGATGGCCCGGGCCCGGAGGATCCGCGCGGCCCGGCCCAGGCGCCATTCAGAGGGCACGCCCAGGTAGGCCCGCTGAAGGGCGACGGGGCTTTCGGGATCCTGGAAGACCGCCGGCGGAAACATGCCCTGAGCCAGGGGAGCGCCCAGGCCCAGAAGGCGCTGGGCCGCCGGATTGAAGATCTCCAGGCTCCCTTCGGCACCGAAAAGGAGAAGGCCCTCCTCCAACCGGGTCATGATGCTGCGCAGCAATTGATCCTCCCGGGCGGCCCGCTCCTTCAGATCGAGGTTCTCCTGCTCCAGGGCCGACCACGCACCGGGAAGGTCCGCGATGGCCATGGGCCGCGTCTCATTCAGCAGCTGGCCCAGGGGCTCCGCCACCAGCCGCACCTGCCATCGGGCCATGAGCACCACCAGCCAGGCCAGGGTGGCGATCAGTCCGAGCACCCAGAGGGAGGAAAGGCCGTGGCGCAGGGTCATGCCCAGCCCCACCCCCAGGAAGAGCATCGCGCACAGCGACAGCAGCGCCCGCCCCAAGAAGGCTGGCAAACCCCGGTCCTGGTTCCAGGCATGATGCTGTCCCATGGGGTTCGACCTTACACCGGAGATCGGCCTCCGGACAGCGGCGCACACTCAATTTACGCGCCGGTCACAGCGCCGCTCCAGCTACATTGGAAGCGGTACTTGCCGGAGCCACCATGTCCCTGAACGCGTTGATGCGCTGGTTGAAACCCCAGGAATTGTCTTCTTCGACCTGCTCGAATCCGCCACGGGCAACGCCTACCAGGCGGCCCAGCTCTTCGACCGGGAAATCCGGACCGGAGATCCAGCCCGTTTCGCGGAACTGCGCCGGCAGATGAAGGATTTCGAGCACACCGGCGACGACCTCACCCACGAGATCGTGGACCGCCTCAACCACACCTTTGTCACCCCCATCGAGCGGGAGGACATCCTCCACCTGGCCCACGCCGTTGACGACGTGGTGGACCGGATCCACGCCGTGTGCGAGCGATTCATCCTCTACCGCATCGCCACCGTGAAGCCTGCCGTCATGGAGATCAGCTCCATCCTCGTGGAAGGCTGCGGCGAACTGCTCCACCTGGTGCGCTCCCTGCGGAACATGTCCAACGGCAAGGAGATCCGGGACCGGATCCGCCGGGTCCACAGCCTGGAGAACAAGGCGGATTCGATCTACCACGCGGCCCTTGCCGAGATTTTCGAAGATCCGAAGGATCCCATCGAACTGATCAAGTGGAAGGAGATCCTGGAGCAGGTCGAGGACGCCACGGACAAGGTCGAGCTGGTGGCCAAAGTCGTGGGTTCCACGGTCATGAAGAACGCCTGAGGAATCCATGCTCCTCACCCTGGTCATCATCGTCTTCCTGGCCCTGATCTTCGACTACATCAATGGGTTCCATGACACGGCCAACGCCATTGCCACCGTCGTCTCCACAGGCGTCCTCTCCGCGCGGAATGCGGTGCTGATGGCGGGCATCCTCAACTTCGGCGGCGCGCTCATGGGCGCGGAAGTCGCCTCCACCATCGCCAAGGGCATTGCCGACAGCAGCCTGGTGGTGCCGGCTGTGGTGGTCGCCGCCCTGCTGGCGGCCATCGTCTGGAATCTCATCACCTGGTGGTTCGGCATCCCGTCCAGTTCCAGCCATGCCCTGGTGGGCGGACTCGCGGGCGCCGTGGTGGCCCATGCCGGCATGACCGCGCTCCACACGTCCAAGCTGGAAGAGGTGGCCACGTTCCTGGTGATCTCGCCCATTCTCGGTTTCTTCATCGCCGGAGCCCTCATTCTGGCGTTGCTATGGATCTGCCGCCGCATGATCGGGCAGCGCGTGAACCAGGCCTTCCGGAAATACCAGCTGCTCTCCGCCGCCTCCATGGCCTTCGCCCACGGCACCAACGATGCCCAGAAGTCCATGGGCATCATCGCGCTGGCCCTCATCACCTACGGCAAGCTCGAATCCACGGGGAGCCATGTGGCCGTTCCCATCTGGGTCAAGCTCGCCTGCGCCCTGGCCATGGGCTTCGGCACCATGTCCGGAGGCTGGAAGATCATCAAGACCATGGGCACCAAGATCGTGAAGCTCCGCCCGATCCATGGCTTCGCCGCGGAGACCGCCTCCGCCATCGTCATCCTGGGCGCGGCGCGCGCGGGCATCCCCGTGAGCACCACCCACGTCATCGCCGGCTCCATCATGGGCGTGGGCACCAGCACCAATGTCTCCGCGGTGCGCTGGGGCATCGCCGGAAACATGGTCGTGGCCTGGGTTCTCACGATTCCCGTCAGCGCCCTGCTGGCCGGCGGCTTCCTCAAGCTGGTGGCACCCTACTTCTGATCTGCTGACACGAACCGAGGGGGGACCGCCTGCTCGCCTTCGGCTCTCGATGTCCCCCCTCGTCCACCCCCACGCGGTGTTCCGGCCAAGCCGGGACACCGCGTCTGATGTCACCGGGAAGTTCCCCCCGCGCCCTGCGGCGGTCATACCGCGGGCCGATCTTGACAGTCCCGGGCAGGTGAGGCCCGGGGACGCCTGATCTCCGTCACAGCGCCGCACCGGCCTGTTGCCGAGGAATTGTCCGGCGCGCCACGGGCCTGTCATGGCCACCGCCGATCCTGGTACCACACCGGGAGGCCCGACATGACCATCCAGTCCCT
>JAKAMQ010000196.1 GCA_021812805.1 Acidobacteriota bacterium | reverse complement strand
ACAGCAGGTAGGTGAGCTGCTCCACGTAGTCGCCGTAGCTCACCCCGTCGTCCCGGAGGACCGTGGCGAAGTTCCAGACTTTCTGCACGAGGGTTTGGGCGTTCATGGAGGCTTTCAGGCGTCAAACAGGCCGGATGATTGCGCAATGAAGAGGTGTTGTGAAAACAGCAACATGCGCGAACAGAGTGGGCGAACGGGGGCAAAAGTGGTCAAAAGGGGGCCTCCGAATGACGCCTATTGCGCAGGAAGGCCGAACTCGCCCCATCGGGGGCCGGGGAAGTAGCGCTTGCCGCCTTCGTCCCGCCGGAGCAGGCCGTCCTGGACCAGCTGGGCCAGTGCCCGGGTGGCGTATTGCCGCGAGACCTCGTAGACCGCCTGGTAGTCCAGGTTCTTGATGAACCCTTTCGTGTCCATGCGCTCCCGGAGGGCGGCGGCGGGCCCCTGGGGTTGCGGCGGCGGGCCCCCAGCTTCGGGCAGGGTGAGGCGCACCCGGTAGATCGCCCCTGCACCCGGATGGTCGGGGCCCTCCAGGTAGCCGGCCTCCACCAACTCGCGCAATTCCCGATACGCCTGATCCCGGTCCACCTGGTTGAGCGTTTGGTATTCCCCGCTGCGGAAGCTCCCGCCTTCGTTCTTCACCAGGATCCGCTTCTGGCGGGTGCCGGTGGCCAGTTGCCGCACGAACGCCGCCCACGCGGGCCGCCCCGTCTCGAAGATGGGGGTGTTCCTGAGGGTGACGGTGAACAGGCCGTTCTCCTCCTTGAACTCCGGGAGGGGCAGCCAGGACTGTTCCATCTCCTCGTGGATTCGAGGGACGCCTTCCCCCCGTTCCCGCATGAGGCCCAGCTCCGCGAGGACCCGCGCCATGCGGGGGTTCCGGCTGGCATGGACCTCGCGGCGCTTCTGCAGATCATCAATCGTGAGCGAGGGGAGCAGCGCGCCGGGGCTGATGACTTCCAGGTGATCCTGGTAGAGCCACACCTCCGTGCCGCGGGCCTGCTGGCGGTAGTCCCGGTGGCCGGCGGCGTTCACCAGGGCCTCCTGCCAGGCGAAGGTGGGGTATTTCGGCATCTCGCGGAAGAAGAGGTCGTGCAGCTTCTCCGAGAACCCGATCAACTGGCCCAGGCGCTCGTAGGCCCGCTCGAGGACCACCGGCAGGGCGCCCTCCAGGCGGGGCTTGATCTCCTCCACGTTGCTGTGGGGGCCGCTCTGCCGTTCCCGCCCCTCCACCCGGAAGACGCGGAACCCCGCATTGGGGTGCTGCTGGAGCGCGGCGCTCTTGGCGAAGAGGAGCAGGGCGGCCCGCCGGAGCACCAGGTCGGCCCCTCGACGCTCGGCCAGGCGGCGCTCGACCAGGTAGCCCTGGGGGTCTCCGGCATCCAGTCCGGCCGCGAGCGCGGCGCGGCGGAGCAGTTCGAGGTCGAGATCCTCCAGGCGTGCCTCGGGCAGCAGGTCCACCTCGGCGCTTTCAATCTGGCCCTGGCGTTTGACGGCGTTGATGGCCTCCTCCGAATCCTGGATGACGAGGTCGTCCACGCGCCGGGGGTAGCCATCTCCTTCGACTCGCACGGCCCTGGGGGCGGGGCCCCAGGAGAAGACCAGAACTTCCACGTCACCGATGCGCTGGCGCCAGCCCTCGGCCTGAGGGGGCACCAGGCGGCGGGCGGGCACCTTGAGCATCTCCTCGACGGCCTCCGCGGGATAGCCGTGGCCAGTGAGGGTGCCGTCGTCCTCCATGCCCAGGATGAGCACGCCGCCGTCCGCGTTGACGAAGGCGGCGGCGTATTCCGCGATCTGGTCGCGCACCTCCTTGCGTTCCCGGGGGACTTTCCGCCCTTCGGGGCCATGCCAGAGCGATTTCCGCTCGAAGTATTGCCCCTCTTCCTGGCCCTGGTAGGTGGCGAGGTCCAAGTGCCGGCCGGTCATGCGGAACCTCCCGAGGCGAGGGGTGCGGCCTTCCGGGGCCGCCCGCGGCGGCGTGGGGCCTGCGGCTCGGCGGGCTCGGCTTTCGGGGGGCGGCCCCGGCGGCGGGGGGTGGAGGTGTCGGGGGCGGCGGCCTTCAGGCGGGCCAGGAGGGCCAGGAGGGCCTCGGCGGGTTCGTCGCTCGGATCCTGGGGCACCAGCTCGCCGCGGAAGGCCCGCTCCAGGATGGACTGGCGCAGCCGCTCGGCACGGCGGAGGCTGGTTTGGATGGTGACTCTGAGGGCATCCGTGAGGGAATTCCGGCGATCGTATTCTGCAACGATGGCCTCCTGCTCCTGCATCGGAGGGATAGGCAGGGGCAGACCAGAGACTTTTGAGATGCTCAACGTGTGCAGGCCGGAGGTCGAACTGGCCTGCTCGACTATGGCGTCTCGGCCCAGGGGGGACAGGAACCACAGGAGGGCAAAGCGAGGAAGCACTCGTTCGGAAAGCCGGGCCTTGATGATGTGATTCTGATGGACGCAGGGATCGATGCTGCCATCCCAAATGGCGACTCGCCCGATCTGATCCAGACTCCCATTCCCCTCGACGATCAGCAGGTCCTCCTTCTGAAGCAGGGCCCGTCGAAGCTCGCCTTCCTGGATTCCGATCTCCTCGATTTCCTCAAGGCGCAATTCGTCGGCATAGACATTGGCCACTCGGAGATAGGGGACTTGTCTCGACAGGGTGGGGCGCCGCTGGTTCTTGGTGAGTCCACCCGTCACCTCGCTCGCATCACCCAGGGTGGTCCAATCCCAGCCCAAGGGGAGCCATTCGGGGCGCTCGATATCAAGGTTCCCAAGCTTGATGTCGTGGGTCTGCTGCTCCCGCCACTCTCGCGTCAGCTCGCCGGTGACGGCGGCTTGGAGGAGGGCCTGGCGGTAGCGGGCGAGGCGGCGCTGGGCGCGGCGCAGGGCGGCTACCCCGGCGTCCAGCTCGCTGAACAGCTCCTCCAGCTTGGCCACGATGCGGCGCTGCTCAAACAATGGTGGGACTGGGACGGGAATCGTCGCGAGATTACCCCTTGAGATGCGCTTCCTTGTGGAACCGGATTGAAGTCCTGCGACAGCCACTCGGAAGGAAGATGCATTGATGAATGAGGCAAGCCATCGATGGTTGAATTGAATCGAGCCAGATCTGACAACGCAAACGTCCACGACAGTCACGCACCGTTTGGCGTCACCGGGGAATACACAAGCTCGCCCGAGTGGATCTGGCATCCGGGCAACCAAAACATCTTCAGGCTCTAAGAACGTGCATCGAAGGTCATGGGCCTTGGCCTGGGTTAGGAACCGGTCGGACCTGTCCCGGTAATGCCCATCACCAATATCCGCGAGCTGGACCAGCCGAACTTCTCCGTTGGGATCTTGGTCCTTGCTTTCGACCCAGTCTCCATCGACAAAAATGCCGTCGTGCCCAGTGAGCATGGGAATCGTTGTCCACAACCAACCATCCGGCAGTGGGTCTTCACCAAGTTTCCTCATGCCACCAACACCTCATTCAGCTCCTCCAGGATGGCACGCAGGGCGGGGCCGAAGAGCTGCACGGCCTTGGCGGGGCCGCCTTTCTGGGCGAAGGGCATCTGGTCGAGGTCGTCCACGCTGACGGCGCTGGCGGCCTGGATGCGTTCCTTGAAGAGGGTGAGCCATTCCACCTGGGCGCCCGTGAAGGGCTGACCGCCCTGCTGGTGCGCGGCGAGCCAGGCGTCGAAGCGGCGCTGGGCTTCGTCCCGGAAGGGCTCCAGCTCGGGCCGCTCGCCGAGGGTGAAGCGCACGAGGGAGATGAGGTCCGTCAGCAGGCGCTGGCTGCCGGCGCCCTTCACGCGGCCTGCCTCCAGGCGGGCGTAGGCGCTCCAGAGCAGCTCCGGGGCCAGGGGCGGCTTGCCGCGGCCCAGGGCCTCCGCCAGTTCCTTCACGGCCTGGAAGGTGAGGTGCCGGTCCCTGTGCCGGTGCTGGTAGAGCACCTGGAGGGCCAGCAGCTCGTCCTTCCGCTCTTCCATGAAGGCCCGGAAGCTCTGGATGAGGCCCCTGGCCTTCTCCTCGTCGAAGCCGGCGTAGAGCACCTCGTCGCGGCTCACATGGTCAATGACCTGCTCCGTCTCCCGGGTGAGGGTGATGAGGCGGTCGCGGAGGGCGGGGCGCTGGAAGGGCCGGGCGGCCTCCTCGCTCAGGGTCTGGCGCACGGCCTGGAACTGGGCCTCGGTGGGCTCGGCCCCGTTCGCCAGGGCAAACTGCCGCCGGGCGCGGTCGGTGATCGTATCGGGGTCGCAGGCGTCCAGCAGGCGGTTGGCCAGGGCCTTCAGGCCGGGCCCCTGGCCGTGGTCGGCGCTCACCGGGGGCACCTGGGCGGCCTGCTCGGGGGTGGCGCGGCGGTCCAGCCGGGCGAGGCGGCCCGCCAGCGTCGCCAGGGTGTCGGTGCTGCGGTCGCCCTGGGCCACGCGCAGGAGCAGCCGGTCCAGGGGCACGGTGGGTTCCCGTTCCAGGGGGCGGGTGTCGGTCTTGTCCGTCTCGGTGACGCCCACGGCATCCACCAGCACGAAGTGGGTCTTGGCGGGGGCGTCGGCGGTGACGCTGTGCAGCTCGTCGGGGCTGAGGACCCGGGTGGCGCGGCCCTTCATCTGCTCGTAGTAGAGCTGGCTCCGCACGTCGCGCATGAAGAGCAGGCACTCCAGGGGCCGCACGTCGGTGCCGGTGGCGATCATGTCCACGGTGACGGCCATGCGGGGGTAGAAGCTGTTCCGGAATTCCGAGAGCAGCGTGTCGGGATCCTCCCCCGAGAGCTTGGAGCGGTAGGTGATCTTCTTGCAGAAGGCGTCGCCCTCCCCGAAGACCTCCCGGGCCATGAGGACGATGTCCTCGGCGTGGTTGTCGTCCTTGGCGAAGATGAGGGTCTTGGGCACGAGCGTGCGGCCAGGGAAGAGGTCGGTGGACAGCTTCTCCCGGAAGGTGGTCAGGACCGTGCGGATCTGGTCCCTGGCGACCACGGTGCGGTCCAGGGCGCCGGCTTCGTAGGGCAGGTCGTCCTGGAGCTGCTCCCACCGCTTCTGGCGGGTGAGGCGATCCCGGCGGTCCACCACGGTGCCGGCCTGGACGGTGGCGCCCTGCTCCGTGATGGCGGTGCGGATGCGGTAGATCTCGTAGCCCACGTTCACGCCATCCACCACGGCCCGCTCGTGGGGGTATTCGCTCACGAGGTTCTGGTTGAAGAAGCCGAAGGTGTGGGCGCTGGGGGTGGCCGTGAGGCCCAGCAGGAAGGCGTCGAAGTATTCGAGGACCTGGCGCCACAGGTTGTAGATGGAGCGGTGGCACTCGTCCACGATGACGAGGTCGAAGGTGTCAATGGGGATGGCCGGGTTGAAGGCCACATCCCGGGGCTGCTGGTTTCGGACATCGGCCTCGAAGCCGCTGTGCTCCTCGGCCTCGTCGTCCGGCCCCTCCTCCCCGCGCAGGCTGGCGTAGAGGCGCTGGATGGTGGTGATGACCACCTTGGCGGCCGGGTCCAGGCCGCCGTGGGTGAGGT
>JAKAMQ010000195.1 GCA_021812805.1 Acidobacteriota bacterium | reverse complement strand
GACGTGACCGGCACGCGGATCATGTTGCGCTTGGCGCTCTCGATGCCCTTCTTGATGGCGGAGGGCACTTCGAGGGCCTTGCCCAGGCCGAAGCCGACCTTGCCGTTCCCGTCGCCCACGACCACCAGCGCGGAGAAGGAGAAGTTCTTGCCCCCCTTCACCACCTTGGTGACCCGGCCGACGTAGATGACCTGGTCCTTGAATTCCCCGGCTTCGGGGTTCTTCGCATCCTTGGATTCTTTGAAATCAGCAGTCGCCATGGCTTCCCCCTAGAACTGAAGCCCGGCTTCGCGGGCGCTGTCAGCCAGCGCCTTGACGCGGCCGTGATAGACGTAGCCGTTGCGGTCGAAGACCACCGCGGTGATGCCCTTCTCCTTCAGCCGGGCGGCGATGCTGGCGCCGACGGCCTTGGCGGCCTCGATGTTCGAGCCGGACTTCAGGCTCCCGCGCAGATCCTTCTCCAGGCTGCTGGCGGCGGCCACGGTCACGCCGCGGGTGTCGTCAATGGCCTGGACGTAGATGCGCTTGAGGCTCTTGAAGATGGTGAGCCGCGGACGCTCCTGGGTGCCGGATACCCGGCTGCGGATGCGGGCCTTGGTCTTGTCGCGTCGAATGGTGAGATCGTTCGCCATGGTGTCTCCCTACTTCCCGGTCTTGCCGGCCTTGCGGCGGATGACCTCGCCGGTGTACTGGACGCCCTTGCCCTTTTAGGGCTCAGGCTTGCGGAACTTCCGGATGTCGGCGGCGACCTGGCCCACCAGCTGCCGGTCGAACCCGGTCACGACCACGTGCGTGGCCTTGTTGTCCACGGCGATCTGAATGCCCGCGGGCGCTTCGTAGTGGATGGGGTGGCTGTAGCCGAGATCCAGACGGAGCTTGCCGCCTTCCATCGCGGCCTTGTAGCCGACGCCGACGATGTCGAGTTCCTTCTTCCAGCCCTCGGTCACGCCCACGACGGCGTTGTTGAGCAGGGCGCGGGTCAGGCCGTGGTAGGCCCGAGTCTGCGGGGCGTCATCGGCCCGGTGGAGGTTCACGGATTCGGCCTGCACATCCAGGGTGATCCCGGCAGGGATCGGGCAGCTGAGTTTGCCCTTGGTGCCCTCGACGATGGCCTCAGACCCCTTCTCCGAAGCGGCGACAGTGACCTTCACGCCTTTCGGTAAAAGAACGGGCTTCCTTCCGATTCGAGACATGGGGTTCTTCCTTAGATGAAGGCCGGATGGCCTTTTTCAGGATGGTTACCAGACCTGGGCGAGGACTTCCCCACCCACGTTCTGCTTCTTGGCGTCTTTGCCCGTCAGGAGGCCCTTCGGGGTGGAGAGGATGGCGATGCCGAGGCCGCCATGGACATCGGGGATCTCCTTCACGCCCGCATAGATGCGCAGCCCGGGCCGGGACACGCGGCGGAGGCCGTGGATGACGTTCTCCTTGTCCTTGACGTATTTGAGGTTGACGACGAGATACTGACGCCCCTCGTGCTCCACTTCCTTGAAGGAGTGGATGTAGCCTTCCTGCTTCAGGATCACGGAGAGTCCGGCCTTCATCTTCGATGCGGGGACGACCACGGCATCGTGACCGGCCATGATGCCGTTGCGGATGCGGGTGAGATAATCAGCGATGGGATCGGTATGCATGGTCCCCTCCCTTACCAGCTGGACTTCTGGACGCCCGGCAGTTCGCCGTTGAGGGCGAGCTTGCGGAAGCACAGACGGCAGAGTTCAAACTTGCGCATGAAGCCCCGGGGCCGGCCGCAGCACTTGCAACGGTTGCGGTGCTGGGTCGAGAACTTCGGCTTGCGCGAATCCTTGACGATCTTGGAAATCTTGGCCATCGGTATGATCTCCTCAGCCTATTTGCGGAAAGGCATACCGAGGTGGGCCAGCAGGGCCCGCGCTTCGGCGTCATTCTGGGCAGTCGTCACGAAGGTGATGTTCATGCCCTTGAGCTTGTCAATCCTGGAGAAGTCAATCTCCTGGAAGATCGCCTGGTCCTTCAGGCCCAGCGTGTAGTTGCCGCGGCCATCGAACGACTTGGTGGGCACCCCGCGGAAGTCCCGCACGCGCGGCAGGGACAGGGTGATCAGGCGGTCCAGGAACTCCCACATGCGGGGCCCGCGCAGGGTCACCATGCAGGCGATGGGCATGCCGGCCCGCAGCTTGAACTGCGCGACGCTCTTCTTGGCCTTGCGGATGACGGCCTTCTGGCCGGCGATGGCGGTGAGCTCGTCCACGGCCGTATCCAGGATCTTGATGTTCTGGATGGCATCGCCCACGCCCATGTTGATGACGATTTTCTGCAGGCGGGGCACCTGCATGGCGGAGGAGAAGGCGAACTCCTCCTTGAGCTTCCCGACCACCTCCTGGTGGTAGCGGGTCTTGACGCGGGGCTCCGCGTGGCCTTGCTTGGCAGACATGGATTCCTCCATTTCCGTGGGGCGGCGATGCCCCAGGGGTTCGGGAGAGCGGGGGGGCTTGGGACGGCGTTCCGGCCCGTTTCCCCCCAACCTCGAGTTGTCATGGCGCGAAAGCGCCCTGAATCAGATGCCCACCCCGCGCACGGGGCAGAACGACCATCTTCCCAGAAAACCGGGAAGGTGGGAAGGACTTTACTGGGGGCGCTTCCGGCTGGCCTTGCCCGTCGTGGGGTCGAGGAACTGGACATTGGAGGCGTGGATCGGGGCCTCCTTCTCGATCAGGCCGCCACCGGCGCCGGTCTGCTGATCAGGCTTGGTGGCCTTCTTGATGATGTTGATCCCGGCGACGGTGACGCGGTTGGCGGTGGGATTGACCTTGAGGATCGCCCCCGTCTTGCCCTTGTCCTTGCCGGCGATGACGACAACCTGGTCGCCCTTCTTGAGCTTCATCTTGATCGGGGCATCCATCACAGCACCTCGGGGGCCAGGGAGACGATCTTCATGTACTTCCGCTCGCGGAGTTCGCGGGCCACGGGGCCGAACACACGGGTCCCGACGGGCTCGCCATCCTTCTTGATGATCACCGCGGCGTTCTCGTCAAAGCGGATGTAGGAACCGTCCTTGCGGCGGTAGGCCTTGCGCTGGCGGACAATGACGGCCTGGACGACGGCCTTCTTCTTGACGGTTCCGCCGGGGATGGCTTCCTTGACGGAGGCGGTGATGACATCCCCGAGCTGGGCGATCTTGCCGACACCCCCACCCAGGGGCAGGATGCAGCAGATTTTCTTCGCGCCGGAGTTGTCGGCGACGATGAGCATGGTTCCCATCTGGATCATGTGAGCTCCTTACTCGCCGGCCTTCTGGACGATCTCGAGGACCATCCAGCGCTTGCGCTTGGAAAGGGGGCGGGTCTCCACGATCGTGACCACATCGCCGATACCGCAGGCGTTGGTCTCGTCGTGGGCCATGAACTTGGCGCTCTGCTTGACCGTGCGGTGGTAGAGCGGGTGCTGGAACTTGCGCTCCACCTTCACCACCACCGTCTTGTCGGCCTTGTTGGAGACCACGATGCCATTGCGAGTCATCTTGTTGTCGAGGCTCATGGTGTCTCCTAGGCCAGCTTGGTGCGCAGGGCGGTCTTGACACGGGCGAGTTCGCGGCGGGTCTTGCGGATTTCCGCGGTGTTCTCGACCTGCCCCACGGCGTGCTGGAAGCGGAGGGTGAAGCGCTTGGCGGCCAGCTCGGTCTCCAGCTGCGCCAGCTCCTCGACGCTCTTGCCGGTCAAATCGGAAAAGGGATGCTTGCGGGTCATGGAATCACTCCTCCGGCGGCGTGCGGCTGATGAATTCGGACGCCACGGACAGCTTCATCTGGGCCAGACGCAGGGCTTCCCGGGCAGTTTCCTCGGTGACGCCCTCCATCTCGAAGAGGATGCGGCCGGGACGGATCACCGCCACCCACCCATCAGGAGCCCCCTTGCCGGAACCCATGCGGGTCTCGGCGGGCTTGGAGGTGGTGGGACGATCGGGGAAGATGCGGATCCAGATCTTGCCGCCGCGCTTGATGTGCCGGGTCATGGCGATACGGGCCGCCTCGATCTCCCGGTTCGTGAGCCAGCAGTGCTCCATCGCCTTGAGGCCGAAATCGCCGAAGGCGAGTTCGCAGCCCCGGGTGGCGGTGCCGCGGGTGCGGCCCTTCTGTGTCTTGCGGTTCTTGACCTTCTTGGGCATCAGCATGGGTTCACCTCAACGCTTCACGGTCTCGACGACCTGGTCGCCCAGGTTCACCCACACCTTGATGCCGATGATCCCGTAGGTGGTGTGGGCCTCGGCGAAGCCGTAGTCCACATTCGCCCGGATGGTCTGGAGCGGCATCTGGCCGGAAAGGTAGTCTTCGGTCCGGGCGATCTCGGCGCCGTTCAGGCGGCCGGCGACCTTGATCTTGAATCCCTTGGCGCCGAAGCGGATGGCGGCTTCCTCCGCCTTGCGCATGGCGCGGCGGAAGGCGATGCGGCGCTCGAGCTGCTGGGCCACGCCTTCGGCCACGAGCTGAGCATCCACCTCGGGCTTCTTGATCTCCTGGATGTCCACGGAGACCGGGCGGTTCAGGCGCTTCTGGAGGTCTTCGCGGAGCTTGTCAATCTCGGCGCCCTTGCGGCCGATCACGATGCCGGGCCGGGCGGTGAAGATGCGTACGGTCACCTTGTCGGCGGCGCGCTCGATATCAATCTTGGAGATCATCGCGTTGAGGCTGTGGAGCTGCTTCTTCAACTCCGCCCGCAGCTTGATGTCCTCGTGCAGCAGCGTCGAGTAGTCGCGCTTGGAGAACCACTTGCTGTGCCAGTTCCGCTGATAGACGAGCCGGAATCCGTAAGGATGAACTTTCTGGCCCATGACTACTCCTCCCCGCCGGCGGCGGCCAGCTGGATGGTGATATGGCAGGTGCGCTTCTGGACGCGGTAGGCCCGGCCCATGGGGGCGGGGCGGACGCGCTTCATGCGGAAGCCCTCGTCCACGAAAGCCGTCTTGACCATCAGCTCATCGGGGTTCACGGAAGGATTCTTGTCGAGGGCGTTGGCCACGGCAGAATCCAGGAGCTTGCGGATGGGAGCCGCGGCGTACTTCTTGGCCTGGGCGAGCACCCACTGGGCCTCGCCGACCTGCTTGCCGCGGATGAGGTCCACCACGAGGCGGGCCTTCTGGGCCGATCCGCGCAGGTGGCGAACGGTGGCGCTGGAAACGATCTCAGCCATCGCTATTTCCCCTTCGCCTTGGTGTCGGCCTTGCCTGCGTGACCCTTGAAGGTGCGGGTCATGGCGAATTCGCCCAGCTTGTGGCCGATCATGTTCTCGGTGACATACACGGGAATGAACTTGTTGCCGTTGTGGACGGCGAGTGTGAGCCCGATCATCTGCGGCACCACGGTGGAGCGCCGGGACCAGGTCTTGATCACTCGCTTGTCATTGACCGCCTGGGCCGCCTCGACCTTCTTCTGGAGGTGGGCGTCAATGAACGGGCCTTTTTTCAGGGAGCGTGCCATTGTCCTGCCTCCTAGTTGATCCGCTTGACGATGAACTTGTCCGTGCGCC
>JAKAMQ010000194.1 GCA_021812805.1 Acidobacteriota bacterium | reverse complement strand
CGATGGCCGCTGGCTCGTCATCACCGCCGAGCAGGGCACGGATCCCCGGACGAGCCTTTTCATCCAGGATCTCGCCGAGCCGGGTGCCAGGGTCGTGCCTCTGCTGGAGGCCATGGATGCCAGCTATGCCGTCATCGGGAACGACGGGGATACGTTCTTCGTCCTCACCGACAAGGACGCCCCCCGGTACCGCCTGGTGGCCCTCCGTCCCGGCCTTGTCCGGTCGGACCCGTGGCGGACGTTGATTCCCGAAGCCGAGGGCCGGGATGTCCTGTCCGGGGTTTCTCTCGTCGGCAACCAGTTCGTGGCGAACTGGATGCACGATGCCCACACCCGCATCACCTTCCACGATCCGGACGGGCGGGAAACCGGCGAGCTGGCACTGCCCGCCCTCGGTACCGCCGGGGGATTCGCCGGGGAGCGCGGCGATCTGGAGGCCTTCTACGCGTTCACCAACTTCACCTATCCTACCACCCTCTACCGCTATGACTTCCGCACCCGGGAAAGCACACTGTTCCGGGCCCCGAAGGTGGACTTCGATCCTGCGGCCTACGAGACCCGGCAGGTCTTCTACCCCAGCAGGGACGGCACGACGATTCCCATGTTCCTCACCTACCGGAAGGGACTGGAGCTGGATGGCCAGAATCCGGCCCTGCTCTATGGCTACGGCGGATTCAACATCTCGCTGACCCCAGCGTTCTCCTCCTCCCGGGTGGCCTGGCTGGAGAGGGGAGGCATCTATGCCGTGGCCAACCTCCGCGGCGGCGGCGAGTACGGCATGGACTGGTACAACGCCGGACGGTTGGCGCACAAGCAGAACGTCTTCGACGATTTCATCGCTGCGGCCGAGTGGCTGATCCACGAGAAATACACCAGCACCCCGAAGCTGGCCATCCAGGGCGGCAGCAATGGCGGGCTTCTCGTGGGCGCCTGCATGACCCAGCGGCCGGATCTCTTCGGAGCCTGTCTTCCCGCTGTGGGCGTCCTGGACATGCTGCGCTTTCATCTCTTCACCCTGGGCTGGGGCTGGAAAAGCGATTACGGCAGCAGCGAGACGAAAGAAGGCTTTGACACCCTCATCCGCTACAGCCCGCTTCAGAACATCAAGCCTGGGGTGAACTACCCCCCGACGCTCATCACCACCAGCGACCACGACGACCGCGTGGTGCCGGCCCACAGCTTCAAGTTCGCCGCGGCCTTGCAGGCCGGACAGGCGGGGCCCGCGCCCGTTCTCATCCGCGTGGAAGTCCGCGCCGGCCACGGCGCGGGCAAGCCCACCGACAAGATCCTGGCCGAACTGGCCGATCAGTACGCCTTCCTGGTGGCGAACCTGGGGATGGCAGGCGCCTAGTGGTGCCCGCGCGAAATAGCTGGACCATCCGCCACGCCCGTGGGCACCACGTGGCGGGGGTCTGGGGGCACGCCAGTGCCCCCAGCGGGGTGACAGCCCTGGCGCGTCTGCGCGCAAGGGCGCCAGAGGGGCCATGCCCCGATGGAAGTGCACCTCGCCTTCGAGCCGTTGATCCAGGTATTTCAGGCGAGGTGCACTAGGAGGGATGGGGGAACTGGAAGCCCCAGGCGGCCTCGGGCAGGCGGATCTCGCCGCCGAGGTTGGCCGCCCGGGCCATGAGGGCACAGGTGCCCAACCCCAGAACGAGGCAGCCGAGGAGACACCAGCGGGGCACCGCGGCCTGCTTGCGCGCCTGGAACAGCCCGGCCAGCGCGAGGAGGCCGGTGGCGATGGCAGCGATCAGGGCGAGCAGGGCGGCATCTTCATGGGTGTTGATACGCGCGGCGGAGACGCCCGGGAGGGTCTGGACCAGGTCGCCCGCGTAGCCCCCGGTGAAGTAGGCGGCGCCCGCGGCGAGCGCGGTCAGCACCATGCCCCCAAGAGTGGCGATCTGAAGATCCCGGCTCTTCTGGCGCAGGCTCCAGAGCAGCAACAGCAGGGCGAATGGCGCGCCCATCACCGGGGCGTGGTTGAGGATCAAGTGCGCATGTGCCCAGTTCATCCGGATTTCTCCTGGCAGGCCTGATGCCCAGCCCAGGTTAGCCAGCTTTCGGGTCCGGGATTAAGGGCTGACCTGCGAATTTCCGCTTCAGGCGCTCCGGAGCCCATCCGATAGGAAGGGAAGTGGCTTTCCAGAAGTGGTTTCTGGACAGTCCCGTGGAGATCTCTTATGAAGCTTGTGACCCTTCTGTCTGCTGCCGCCCTCCTGGTCCTTCCCTTGAGGGCTGGCGACTACGACGCCCTGGGCAAGACCCTCAAGCATGCCTGGCCCCATTGCGCCACCGTGGCCGTGGTCTGCGATGCCGCCAGCAGTCGCGGTGCCGTGGATTCGCTCGCGGCCTCCCTCCCCGGTTTGAAGCTCATGGTGGTGGATGTGAAAGGGCCGCAGGAACTCGGAAGGGCCATCGCCACCCTGGGGCAGCACAAGCCCGATGCCGTGGTCCTGGTGGCCGGGGATCATGTGGTCGGGGATGGATCCAGCGCGGCTTCGTTCCTCATCCAGCGCATGGCTGCGTTGAAGGTGCCGACCGCCGCCACCACCGAGCAGGCCCTCAAACAGGGAGCGGTGCTGGCGGTGGGACCGGGCACCGGTGGGAAGGTGATGGCCAACGCCCACGCCGCGGGCGCGACGGGGGCAGCCATTCCGGCCGGCGCCGTCCAGATCTGATTGGGCTTATCGGTTCGGCCGGGTTCCTTGCCGGGAACCCGGCCGTGTGCGGTAGCGCTCCGCTGGACCTGGATGGCCTTCAGCCACGCGGCATCCTTGGGCAGCTGGCGCACCTCGCGATCGGGATCCGCCGCCACCAGGGCCTTCAAGGCTTCCGGGGCGGACTTGCCCGCTCGTATGAGAGGCGGGCCCCATGGCGCCGTAGGTCGGATCCGTGACGCTCTGGGTGGCCACCGCCCCCACCCCGGCCTCCGCCCAGGGTACGGACGAATCTACGGGAAACCAGCGGCTCTGCAAGACCCCGCCCCGTTCTCCCGCGGCCGCATTCCGGCCCACGATGGAGTAGGTGTGGATGGGATGGCGGGGCAGGGGGCCCACGGTCCCCAGGGTGAGGCTCGGGAGCGGGGGAAGGAAGGGCATGCTGCCCCCGGGGGGTGACTGTCCCCAACGATAGCGGGTGGAAGACGCAGGCAGCGGATGGCGTCCCCTGGGACTCTGCCGCGAGGGCCCTGGAAGGCGGTTCAGGCGAGCGAGGCTGCCCTACACTGGAGCCTTCACCTTCGACACCGAGGAAAGGCATGCACCTGACGGAACGCCTCAAACAGGAACTCTGGCAGAGGTTCGGTACGCAGGAACATCCTGCGGAATGGGATGGCCTCGTATACGGGGGCGGGAAGCTGAGCCAGCGCTATTGGGAATATTTCCAGAGCATCGAGTTGCTCGCCCTTACGGAAGATTCCGTCATCCTGGACATAGGCGGTGGATCCCCCGTGACGGGAATGGGCTTTTTCTCGTCCCTCCTGGCCACCGTGGCGAAGCGCGTCATTGTGATGGACCCTAACATCCGGCCGGATGCGACCCCACCTCCCAACGTCACCTTCGTGCGCGAGCCGGCGGACGAGGGACGGCTTGGCCGTCTGTTGGATGCGCACCCTGAGCTGACGCACATCAGCTGTGTCTCCGTCTTCGAGCACATCGAGCCCGCCGTTCGCGAAGGCATCATCCGCGCCGTAGATGGACATTTCGTAGGGCAGGCCTTCATCGCCACCCTCGAGTACCATGCCAAACGGACCTATTTCGAGCACGCGCTGACGGCCGCCACCCTTTCGGATCTGTTCAGCCCCTTCACCCGTTTCTACCCGGATCAGTTCTGCGCCTCGCCTGTCTGGTGCCAGGACGCCTTCGATACCCGTGTGCTCTTCAGGCCCTTCCGCAGGAAGAAACGCGAGCATCCGGTGGACATTCCCCGCTGGTACCCCATCGCGTTCCGGTTCGTGCCCGTGGCCTGAGGTTCACGCGGTCGGCAGCTCCACCACGAATACGCTGCCGCCCGCCGGATTGTCCTCGACCCAGATCCGCCCGTCATGGGCCTCGGCCACCAGCTGGCAGAAGGCCAGGCCGAGGCCCGATCCAGCGCGGGCGCCATTTTCCGTTTCGTCCAGGCGCACGAATTTTCCGAAGATCCGCTCGCGCATGGGTTCCGGGATCCCCTGGCCCTGGTCCTGGACGCTGAGGCGGATACCCCGCTTGGAGGGGCGGGCCTCGAGGCGCGTGTGGCTGCCGGTCGGCGAGTATTTCAGAGCGTTCTCCAGGAGATTCAGCAGCAGCCTGCGCAGGAATTCCGGATCGGCTTCGATTTCCAGGCCTTCGGGGCAGCCCCAGGACAGCGCATGACTCCGGCTTCTGGCCTGGGATTCCAGTTCCTTGAGCAGAAGGGGCATCCAGGATTCCAGCGGGATCCGGGTTTTGCGCAGTTCCAGCCCCACCTGCTCGGCCCGCCCGATGTCCAGGATGTTCTGGATCATCCGTCCCATGCCGTGGGCGGCTTCCCGCAACCGCCGCAACTGGGTCAGGGCGGCCGGGGTGGCATCGTCACGATCCTCCAGGACTTCGAGGCCCACCTGGATGGTTGTCAGAGGATTCTTCAGATCATGCACGATGAACTGGAACAACTGCTCGCGCTGCTGCTGGAGGTCGAGGAGGTTGTCTCGCTCCTCCTGGATCTCGGCCTGCAGGCGCTTGAGCCGCATGAGGCTTCGGATGCGGACGATCAGCTCCCCCTGCATGACCGGCTTGCGCAGGAAGTCGTCGCCCTTGACCTGGAACGCGAGGGAGTGGATGTCAGGCCGCTCATCGCCGGTCAGGAAGATGATGGGCAGCAGGCCGCCGCCGGGCAGCTCCCGGATCCTGCGGCAGACTTCCAAGCCGTCCATATCGGGCATCTGGATGTCCAGGAGGATCAGATCGGGGCGCCAGGTGGCGAAAGCTTCCAGCGCCCCCTGGCCATTCTCGGCGGTTTCCACCGTGTAGAAGCCGCGCTCCAGCATGGCGCGGACGCTCCGCCGCGCCACGGGTTCATCATCCACCACGAGGATGCGTGCCCCGTGGTCGGCCCGGCGGTAGTAGATGGCCTCGTCACCCATGAAAGACCCCGAGGCGATGATTCGTGATTTTCTGTATTGAACTTGAATTTTATGAAGTTCGGATGGAAAAAAACGTAAATTAATTTTTTACCAGACCATCCACATAGACCCATTTTCCTTCTTCGCGGGCAAAGGTGCTGGTCTCGATGTGGAGGCTGCGGCGGCCGTTGGTCTGGAGGCTCGCATGGAAGGTCACGATGCCTTCGGCATCCTCAGGACCTCCCTTCTCTTTCGCGGTGATCTTGAGGCCCACGCAGCGGACGGCCTTGCAGTACCGGGCGAGTTCCTCGCGGTTCTCCTCGCTGCGTTGGGCGGCGCAGCGGGTGGTGATCAGGTAGTCCACCTTCCCGAGGGCGTAGGCGCTGAAGCGGGAGCGCATGAGCTGCTCCGCCGTGGCCGGAGACTGGGTGCCCTCGAGGAAAGGGCCGCAGCAGCGGTCGTAGGTC
>JAKAMQ010000193.1 GCA_021812805.1 Acidobacteriota bacterium | reverse complement strand
CCCGCTGCACGCCGGACCACTTCATCCGCCTGTTCCGCGAGGCCACCGGCACCACGCCCCACCAGTACCTCATCGAACGCCGCCTCCAGCGCGCCGTCACCCTCCTGGCCAGCGGCGAGCGCCCCAGCGACGTGGCGAAGATCCTCGGCTTCTACGATGCCAGCGCCTTCACCCGCGCCTTCAAGCGGCGATTCAGCGTGCCTCCCAGCGAGTACGCCCAGGAAGCCTACGACCGTCAGTTCCCCAAGAAGAAGGAGTGACGGCAGGTCGGCTCCGCCGATCTGTTCTTTCTGCTGAGGAGGAACCGTGTCCCGCATGGGGTGTCTGGCCTTGGTTTTGCCGCTGCTGCTGGCCTGCGGCCGTCCCGCTTCGGACCTCCTGCGCCGGCGCCCGGCGCCGCCACTCGCCCTGGAACTCTCACTCCCCGATGGCCCCGACCAGGCCGATGTCCGACGCGCCTACCTCGCCGCCTTCCATGAGCAGTTCGGGAAGGGCCTGGCTGCGGATCCGGCTTCGGGGGACCTCCAGCTGCTGGTGATGATCGGGGACCGCGCGCCCCGTCCAGCCTCCGAAAGCCAATTGAACTGCACCCTCGATGAAGCCAGCGCCGTCGCTTCCGGCTCTCCGGTGCGAGTCCTCCTGAGCGCCACCGAGCCGAAATCCGACTACGAAGCCGCCGTGGACCAGCTGGGCTACCGCCCGGCCTGGGTCACCGGGAAGGTGGTGGTCCTGAGCTCCGGTAAGAACGGCTTCCAGAAGGACCTGTCCCTGGATCCCTGGCCGATCCTCTACCGCATGCACCCCCTCGGGAAGACCGCCCGCACCACCGGCGGCATCACGACCGAGGAGGCCCGTGCCGTTGCCGAGCAAACGCTGGAACTGCTCAAGACGAAGCTCGGCTGGATGCCGCCCGCGCCCTGAGGAAGCCCCCCGCGGGAAAGCGGATGCCTGCGGCGTGCGGCCGGCCTTGATGGTTTCGGCGGCGGTGGCGAAGGGGACGCGGTGCGCCGCGTTCAACCGAGAGCGCCCAGGGTCGGGTCTGGGGGAAAAAGGCGCTCAAGCCTTCGAGGGCGCCGTGGGCAGGAAGCGGGGCGGGCGCCGGGCGTTCCGGTACTGTTCGAAGGCATAGGCCAGCGTGAGGAGCTGGGGCTCCTGCCAGGGCCCGGCCACGAAGGAGAGACCCACAGGCAGACCAAAGGCGAAGCCCGCAGGCACGGTGATGTGCGGGCATCCACCCACCGCCGCGGGGGAGGTGAAGCTCGGCCCCGTGGCCGCGTCGCCGTTGATCGGATCAATGAGCCACGGCGTGCCTCCAGTGGGGCCCACCAAGGCCTGGAGCTGGTGCTGCGCCAGCAGCCCCGTGATGTCCTGGCGGGCCTGGGCGCAGGCGGCCAGCGCCTGGACGTAGGCCGCGTCCGTGAGGGGTCCCTTGGCCTGGGCCTGGTGGAACAGTTCCTGGCCAAAATAGGGCATCTCCTGGGCGCGGTGGGCCTGGTCATAGGCAATGAGGGCGGCCAGATCCTTCACCGCCCCGCCCCGGGCGGCCAGGTAGGCATCGAGCCCGGCCTTGAACTCGTAGAGCAGAACCGTCTGCTCGGCATCCGCGTAGGGGGTCTTCAGGTCCACCTCCACCAGGGTGGCGCCCCGGGCCTTCATCAGGGCGAGCGCATCCTGGATGACAGCATCCACGTGGGGCTGCTGGCCGAACAGGCTCGTCACCACACCGAGCCGGGCCCCCTTGAGGCCGTCCAGGTGGAGGAAGGGCGTGTAGTCCTGCTGCACCTGGGCCTGGGCCGTGGCGGGATCCCGGGGATCCGCACCGGCCAGGGCGCCCAGCAGGATCGCCGCGTCCCGCACCGTGCGGGCCATGGGACCGGCCGTGTCCTGGGTGCTGGAGATGGGGATGATGCCCGCTCGGCTCACCAGGCCCACGGTGGGCTTGATGCCCACGAGCCCGCAGACGCTCGATGGACTGGTGATGGAGCCGTCCGTCTCGGTGCCCACCGCCACGGCGCAGAGGCTGGATGCCGCGGCCGCCGCTGAGCCTGAGCTGGAACCGCTGGGCGTCCGGTCCAGGGCATAGGGGTTCCGGGTCTGCCCGCCCCGCCCACTCCAGCCGCTGCTGCTGTGCGTGGACCGGAAGTTGGCCCACTCGGACAGGTTGGTCTTGCCGAGGATCACCGCGCCGGCCAGACGGAGGCGCAACACGGCGGTGGCATCCTGCGTCGGGGCCGGGGCGTCCGCCAGGGCCAGGGACCCCGCGGTGGTCTTCATGCGGTCAGCCGTCTCCAGGTTGTCCTTGATGAGTACCGGAATGCCGTGCAGCGGCCCGCGCACCTTGCCCGCCTGGCGCTCCGCATCCAGGGCGCGAGCCAGGGCGACGGCATCGGGGTTCAGCTCCAGCACGGCGTTCACCTTCGGGCCGGCGGCATCCAGGGCGGCGATGCGGGACAGGCAGGCACCCACCAGCTGCTCCGCCGTCCAGTGCCCCTCGGCCATGCCCGCCTGGAGCTGATCGAGGGTGGCCTCCTCCAGGACCGGCCCGGAGGCTCCTGGTGCCTGGGCCCGGACCTGGGGCGCGAGGGTGGCCGCGGCTCCCGCGGCCACGGCCGCCTGAAGGAAGGTCCGACGGTCAAGGGAGGAGGGGTCTCGCGTCATGGCAGCCTCCGGAAGCTCGCCCCAGCATGCCAGCCGGATCTGCCCGCGTCATCCGCCGACCCGCGGCGAGCGCTGGCCGATCCGTGCGGGCCGGCAGGGAATCCGCGCCGCACCTTGAAGGCGCGGAGTTCCCATGGTCACGTTCCTGCTTTGGCTCATCCTGCTGGTGGTCTGCTGGCCCTTGGCCCTCCTGGCCCTGGTGCTGTACCCGCTGGTCTGGCTCCTGCTCCTGCCCTTCCGCCTGCTGGGCTTCGCGGTGGAAGGCGCCTTCGGTCTGGTGAAGGCGCTGTTCCTGCTGCCCGCACGCCTCCTGGGCGCCCGCTGATACCCATTCGCTTCCCGTCGTAGAGGAAAGCGAATGGGTATCGTGCGCCATGGATGGCGCACCGGGCCGGAAGGGCCCGCCAGCTCAGGGGAAACCGCGCTTTCACCTGAGCTGACGCCGTCAAAGCCAGGGAGGGCTTTGACGGCGAATGGGTAGGAGGTGCCTCCTACCTGGAGGCGGGGTGGACCGGCTTCTTCACCTTCTTCACCCCATGCTTCTTGCGGGGCAGGATGCGCATGAATTCGAAGGTCAGCCGCGGGCCGAGGGTGCCTTTGCTGTAGCCCTGCACCGTGATCCGGTCCATGGGGGCACCCGGAATGACGATCGGACGGATGTAGGCGAGTCCCTTGGGCTTCTTGGCAGCGGCCTCCAGCGCGGCGGCGGTCTTCTCCAGGTTGAAGCCCGTGCGGGCCTTCAGGGCCGCCAGGCGGCGGATCTGGGCGGCCGCTTCCCGGTAGCCCGCGGGAGCATCCTTGGTGAGATCGGGAAGGGCTTTCCCCTCCACCGAGAACGTGAGCATCAGATCCTGGCAGCCCCAATGGGTGATGGTGAGCGAGAGGTTCCCATCAAGCAGGGCCGTCTCGGTGGCTTCGTGATCGGACAGGGCCTTGAAGGTGTGGTTGGCAACACCCGCCTCCGGCGCGAGAACGGGCGCAGGCATCGGCCGGGCGCAGTGCCGCTCGGGCGCTGCCGCGGGGGCCGGCGCTCCTGCGTGGAGGCCCGGCAGGGCGGCCAGGGCCAGGACCAGCAGGGTTCGGAAGGACAGGATGCGCGCGTTCATGGCAACTCCAGAGGCGGGATTCCCCGGATCGGATCCGTCCAGGGAGACTCCCCTTGTAACAGGGGATCCGGATCACCGGGAAGGATCCGGATCACTTCAGCCCAGGGAGGCTTCCAGGGCATCGGCGTGCAGGGCCTTCAGCTCCGCCGCCGGGGTCTCCAGCAGGGGCTGGCCGTCCACGGCCAGGGTGATGCGGGTGCCGCCCGTGGCACCGATCTTGGCGCAGGGCACGCGGTGCGTGCGGCACAACGTCACCAGGCTCGATTCGCCTTCGGGCGACACGCTCACCACGATGCGCCCGGCCGTCTCGCCAAAAAGGAGGCTATCCAGGCGCAGGGCGCCCTTCGTGAGCATCAACTGGCAACCCATGCCATGACCATCGTTGGCGCCGAAGGCGCTCTCCAGCGCCGCGACGAGCAGGCCGCCCTCGCTGGTGTCGTGGGCACTGCGGATGAGCCCCAGGCGGATGCCCTCGCGCACGCAGGCCTGGAGGCGCAGCTCCTCGTCCAGGCGCAGTTCGGGGCAGGCCCCCTGCACCTTCCCGGTGCGCAGCTTGAGGTATTCACTGCCGCCCAGCTCGTCCCGGGTCTCGCCCAGGAGGAAGATGCCATCGTGCTCGGCACGGAAGCCGGCGCCGCAGATGCGGTTGCCCACCTTGGCGAGGGCCGTGGCATCCGGCGCGTCCACGGCCACCGGACCTGCGCAATCCTCGACGAGGCCCACCGCGGCGATCATGGGCGTGGGGAAGATGCTCTGGCCCTCGGTGTCGTTGTAGAGGCTCACATTACCGGAGACGATGGGCACGGCCAGGGCCAGGCAGGCCTGGCGGATGCCCAGGCAACCCTGCTCGAAGGTCCACATGTTCTCGGGCTTCTCGGGATTGCCGTAGTTGAGGCAGTCCGAGAGGCCGATGGGCTCGGCGCCCACGCAGGCCAGGTTGCGGCAGGCCTCGGCCACGGCGTGGGCCGCGCCCCAGAAGGGATCCAGGTAGCAGAAGCGGCTGTTGCAGTCGCTCGTCATGGCCACGGCCTTGCCCGTGTCCTGCCCGGCCTCGTCCTTCACGCGGATGATGCCGGCATCGCCCCGGCCCATGCCCAGCATCGTGTTGCTGCGCACGGTGCCGTCGTACTGGTCGTAGATCCAATGTTTGCTGGCCACGGTGGGCGCCGCGAGGATCTGGCGCAGCGTGCGTTCCACCTCGGCGGGCGTGAGGTCGGCAGGCAGCGGGGCGGCGTTCACCGCGTCGAGGTAGCCGGGCCGCTGGCGGGGCCGGTCGTATTTGGGCGCGGCGTCCACCAGGGGCTGGATGGGCAGGTTGATGACGGCCTGGCCGTGCCAGCTGCCGATGAAGTGGCCGCTGTCGGTCACCTCGCCCACCACGCAGGCGTCCAGGCCCCACTTGTGCAGCACGGCGATGATCTGCTCCTCGCAGCCGGGGCGGGCGACGAGCAGCATGCGCTCCTGGCTCTCGCTCAGCATGAGTTCGAAGGGCGTCATGCCCTCCTCCCGCTGGGGCACCTGGTCCAGGCGGATCTCCAGGCCCGTGCCGGCGCGGCTGGCCATCTCGAAGCTGCTGGAGGTGAGGCCCGCGGCGCCCATGTCCTGGATGCCGATGACCCAGTCGGTCTGGAAGATCTCCAGGCAGGCCTCCAGCAGCAGCTTCTCCGTGAAGGGATCGCCCACCTGCACCGTGGGCCGCTTCTCCTCGCTGCCCTCGCCGAACTCCGCCGAGGCCATGCTGGCGCCGTGGATGCCGTCGCGGCCCGTCTTGGAGCCGATGTACATCACCTTG
>JAKAMQ010000192.1 GCA_021812805.1 Acidobacteriota bacterium | reverse complement strand
GACGCCGTTTCTCGGCCTGCCCCTGGAACTCGAGCCTCGCGCCGCCGCGGGCGTGGTCCTCGGCGTGCCCTGCGATGCCGGCGTCCTCCACCGGCCCGGCGCGCGCCTGGGCCCCTGGGCCCTCCGGGCCGCCTCCATGGGCCTGGGCACCCGGCCCATGCCCCCGCGCCTGCGCGAGGGCCGCGAGCCCCTGGCCCCGGCGGCCGCACAGGGCTGGCTGGACGGCGGGAACATCCCCACCCTGCCCTTCTCCCTGAAGGAGGCCCTGGAGGCGATCCGGACCACGGTGGGCGCCTGGGCCGCCTTCGGCTGCCGCACGCTCCTGCTGGGCGGCGACCATGCCATGACCCTGGGCGCCCTGCGGGCCCTGGCCCGCCATCACGGGCCCCTGGGCCTGCTGCACCTGGACGCCCACCCCGACGCCGCCGATGGCGCCGCCTGGGGCACCGACCTCCACCATGGCACCTGGGTCCGCCAGGCACTGGAGGAGGGCCTCCTGGATCCGGATCGCATGGTCCAGGCCGGCCTGCGGGCCCCCCGCTTCGATGAGGACGAACTGGCCTTCCTCACCCAGACCGGCGTGCGGATGTGGACCCCCGCGGACCTCCGCGATCCCCTGCTGGCCCTGCGCCTCAAGGAGGACCTGGCCCGCGTGGGCGAAGGCCCCGCCTACGTGAGCGTGGATCTGGACGCCCTCGACCCCGCGATCGCCCCGGCCGTGGCCGAGCCCGTTCCCGAGGGGCTCAGCCTGGCGGAGGCCCTGCGTCTCGTCCAGGCAAGCCGCGACTGGACGCGGCCCTGGGTGGGCGCCGACCTGATGGAACTGGCCCCGGATCTCGAGGGCGGCGAGGCCAGCGCCCGCGTGGCCGCCCACCTGGCCCTTCATCTCCTCGTCTGAGGTGCCCATGACCCGCGATGCCCTCGAATCCTTCCGCACCTTTCTCGGCGAACCCGGTTGGGATGACGTCGTCGTGGGCTACGATTTCGGCTTCCTCGAGCCCACGCAGATCCAGGCCTGGTCGGCCTCCCAGGGCAACGGACCGGCCCTGGCCACCTTGCGCGGACTGGGGGGCCCCGGGCTCCGGGACTTCGAGGCCCGTCTCTGGGAGGCCTGCGCCGAGGCCGCCGGAAAGACCCCCCGTCCCGGCAGCGCCCGCTGGGCCCACGCCCAGGATCGCTGGCGCCTGGCCATCCTGCGCGAGGCCCTGGCCACCGAGGCCACCCTGCCCCTCCTGGCCCGGCGCGTGGAGCGCCTCTACGAGCAGGTGGGCTGCCCGGAGGACATGCTCGGCATGCTGCGCCCCTCCCAACCCTGGTCCGGCCTTCCCGCCGCGGTGGACGCCGCCGGAATCCTCCGTTTCCTGGACCGGCATCGGGCCATACCAAGCCTGCTGGTACCAGCGACCTGAGTTGATTCGACCCCTTCGACGCGCAATTCTCTGTGTCCTCCCTGATTCATTGTGTCCTCTGGGCTCCGCACCAGCCTGAACGCCCGCTACCGCAGGGGCACGAAGACCACGGGCAGCAGACGCGCGGGTCGGCTCGGCCCCAGGCGGAACCGCGTCAGCCATTGGGTCTCCCAGGGCGCTCCGAGGGGAGCCAGCAGGGTGCCGCCCGGCGCGAGCTGCGGCCACAGGGCCTCTGGCACGGCCTCGGCGGCGCAGCTGAGCACGATGGCATCGTAGGGCGCCTCCTCCGGCCAGCCCTGGGCGCCATCGGCGGCATGGACTTCCACGGTCGAGATCCCGAGATCCGCCAGCACCTCGGCCGACCGGGCCGCCAGCTCCGGTTCCAGTTCCAGGGCCACCACCTTCCGGGCCAGCCTGGCCAGCACCGCCGCAAAGTACCCGCTGCCGGAGCCCACTTCCAGCACCCGCTCCGTTCCCGAAAGATCCAGGGCCTCGGCCATGAAGGCCACGATGTAGGGCTGGGAAAGGGTCTGCCCGCCGCCAATGGGCAGGGGATGATCCTCGTGGGCCTCGCGCTGGCAGCCCACGGGCGCGAAGCGGTGCCGGGGCACGTCGCGCAGGGCTGCCAGCACGCGCGGGTCGCGAACGCCCCGCGCCTCGATCTGGGTCAGCACCATGGCCTCCCGGGCCTTGCGAAGATCCGTCATCGGGGCCTCACTCCTCCCCTCAAGGATCGGTCCAACCCCTGCCTGTGGCACCCTGTAGGCTCTGGAGCCGCCTGTGACCGCACCTGATCTCCGGCTGGAGGCCCTGTTGGACTCCGACCACGGCCCTCGCCTGGAGGAGCTGATCCGCTGGCTCCTGGAGGCCTCGCCCGCGGCTTCGGAGGATGGCGACCCCCGCCGGACCTCCCGACTCCGGCGCCTCCAGACCGCGCTTGCCAGCCGGAGCCTGGAGGGGCGGCTGCGGGAGGCCTGGACCCATGCCTCGGCCGTCCGCCTGCTGGCGGAGACCGGGCTGCCGGACCGCACGACCCTGCTGGGCGAGGGCTTCCAGCGGGTGGTGGACCGGATCATCCCCCGCCTGGATCCAGAAGGCGATCTCTACGCGCTGCTGGACCGCCTGGACCTGGACGAGGCCGACGCCCGCTGGGTGGAGGCCCTGCCCGAGGAGACCCTCGCCCCCTGGGCCGCCCTGCTGGCGCCGCCCCGGGACACCTGGTTCCAGGCAGCCCAACTGCTCGCGCATCGGGCCTCGGCCCTGGGGCTGTCCCGGGATCTCCTCGCCCTCGCCCCCGGAGGAAGCGATGCGGAATCCCCCTTCTTCGAGTTGGATCACATCGTGCGCTGCCTCGCGGAAACGCCCGGGGACCACCAGGCCCAGGCGGACTGGGACGAAGGCCTGACCGCCTGCCGCGGGGCCCTGCGCCAGGCCTATGCGCGCCTGGACGAGCGGGGCGTGTCCACAGACCTGATCTTTCGGCTGGAGCTGCTGGAGGCCCAACTGGCGCGCATGGACAGCCTGCTCGGCTTCGCCCTGGACCGGGGCGACGGCCGGGCCTTTGCGGTGGAACTGGTGCGGGGCTGCGCCCGGCAGCATGACCTGGGCTCGCTGCTGCGGGGGACGGTGAAGCGCCTGGCCCGCAAGGTGGTGGAACACACGGGCGAGACCGGCGAACACTACATCGCCCGGGATCGGGCCGAGTGGTGGGCCATGGGCCGCTCCGCCGCCGGCGGCGGCCTCCTCACCGCCGGCACGGCCCTGCTGAAGATCGGCCTTTTCGTCCTGCCCCTGGCGCCGCTGATGCTGGGCCTTGGCGTGGCCTCCAACTATGCCGTGAGCTTCATCGCCCTCCAGCTCCTGGGCTTCAGCCTGGCGTCCAAGCAGCCGGCCATGACCGCGGCCTCCCTGGCCCGCAGCCTGGAGGAGGGCCATGGCAGGGAGGCGGAAATCGAGCTGGTGGCGGCCATCACCCGCACCCAGGCCATGACCACCCTGGGCAACGTGCTGTCCACGATGCCCACGGCCGTGGGCATCTGCCTCATCTGGCGCTGGATCACCGGCCATGCGCCCCTCGCGCCCCTCACGGCGGTCCACAACCTGGCGGCCAATGATCCGCGGCACGCCGGCACCCTGGTCTTCGCCGCCGTGACCGGCGTGCTGCTCTGGCTCTCCAGCCTTGCGGCGGGCTGGACGGCCAACTGGAGCGCCTACCGCGGCCTGCCCGAGGCCCTGGCGCGGAGCCACCGCCTGAAGGCCTGGTTCGGGGATGCCGCCGCCGCTGCGGTGGGCCGCTTCACGCGCAGGCAGCTGCCTGGCATCGTGGGCTACACGGCCCTGGGCTTCCTGCTCGCCTTCGTGCCGCTGGTGGCAGCCTTCGCGGGCATCCACCTGGAAGTCCGCCACGTCACCCTCCAGGCCGCCGCCCTGGCCCTCGCCGCCGCCAGCCTCTTCATCCAAGGCGCCCATCCCTGGTCCGCCCTGGCCTGGGGCCTGCTGGGCATCGGCCTCATCGGCATCCTCAACTTCACCGTCTCCTTCGCGCTGGCCCTGTGGACCGCGATCCGGGCCCGCGATCTCGACGGCCGCGCCAGCCGCCGCCTCTGGATCGAGATCCTCAAGGCCTTCAACCGGAAGCCTGGGCGCTTCCTGGGCCTCCCGCCCAGCTGAGGTGCCCGGCAGGAGGCCCAGGAACGGTCAATCCATGAGCCACTCCAGGAGGAACCGGGGGCCTTCGCCGGTGGATCCGTGGGTGCGGTAGTCGCGCTCCTTGCTGGACCAGCTGCCTGAGAGATCCACATGGGCCCAGGAGGCATCCCCCGCGAACTCACGCAGGAAGAGCCCGGCCGTGATCGTGCCCCCCCAGCGGGTGCCGGAGATGTTCTTGATATCGGCCAGGGGGCTCTTGAGCAGCTCGGCGTATTCCTCCACCAGGGGCAATTGCCAGAGGTGCTCGCCCGCAGCGCTGCCCGCATCCAGCAGACGGTCCACCAGCCGCTGGTCCGTGCCCATGACCGCCGAGACCGCATCACCCATGGCCACCATTGCAGCCCCGGTCAGGGTGGCGAGGTCGAGGATGTGGTCGGCGGAGAGTTCATTCGCATAGTGCAGCAGGTCCGCCAGCACGAGGCGGCCTTCGGCATCGGTGTTCAGCACTTCCACGGTCTTGCCGCTCCGGGTGCGGAGGACATCCCCAGGCTTGTAGCTGGTGCCCGAAGGCATGTTCTCCACCAGGCCCATCAGGCCGGTCACCTGGACAGGCGCCTCCAGCTGGGCGCAGGCCACCAGGGTCGCCAGCACGATGGCGGCTCCGGTCATGTCGTCCTTCATGGTCTCCATGTTGGAGGCATCCTTCAGGGAGAGGCCGCCGGAATCGAAGCACACCCCCTTGCCGACGAGCACGATGTGCTTCTTGGGCTTCTCCTTGGGCTTGTATTCCAGCTTCACCAGCCGGGGCGGCCGGACGCTGCCCTGGCCTACCGCCAGCAGGGCCCGGAAGCCGCCCTTCTCGAGGGCCGGCACATCCATGACCTCGCAGTGGAGCTTGTGCTGTTTCGCGAGTTTCACCGCCATATCCGCGAAAACTTCCGGATAGAGATCGCCCGCGGGTGTGTTGGCGAGATCGCGCACCCGGTGGCAGGCGGCCACGCCGGCCTCGATCATCGGGAGCTTCCGGCGGGCCTTGCGGGTGTCGTCCCCGTTCGTGAAGACCTCCACCGACTCGAACTGTTTGGCTTCTGATTTCCCGCCCTTGAAGGCGACAAGGTCATAGTTCGCGAGAAGCGCGCCCTCGGTGATGGCGGCCTGCACCACGTCGTGCTCGAGGGTGGAGGTGGAGGGCGCGAGGATGCCGATGCGCTTCCATTTCTTCTTGAGGGCGAAACGGGCCGCGGCGCCCACGGCCTTGCGGATCTTGTTGAGCGTGATCTTCTCTTCTTCACCCAGCCCCACCAGGACCATCCAGCGGGTCTCCTTCACACCATTGGGATGGTGGAGCGGCACAATTTCAAGATAGTCCGCTTTGAAATCGCCCTCGTCCATCACCTGCCGCGCAACCTTGCTGATGGCGAGTGGCAGACGGTGGCGCTCCCGTCCAGAAAACACCGGAACCAGCAGTGCGTCCCCGGCGAAGTCCTTCCCGGGCTGTGAATTGATATCCACTGTAGGCATGGGGGTTCCTCCCTGCCTAGGAGCCTAGAACGCC
>JAKAMQ010000191.1 GCA_021812805.1 Acidobacteriota bacterium | reverse complement strand
CGCGAGAGTTGTTCCTCCAGCTTGGCGATCTTGGCGTGGAGACTCACCACGGCCGAATGCTGTGCGACGGGGATGGGGGCCAGCTCACGCAGCTCGAATCGCGTGATCTTCCCCGACCCGTCCTGCTCCAGGATTAAGCCGCCAAGGGTGAGCACGAAATCCGAATCCTGGAAGATGGCTGCCGGGTCGCACTCCACGAAACCCACCGGGGGCATGGAATGGTCAAAGGCGGGATAGATGGGAAAGCGTTTCATGGTCATGGCTGCCAAACTCCATAGCTTCAGTGGTTTAAATAGCGACACAGTGAGGCGCCGAGTACCACCCCGGCCCAGAATCCGACGAAAAGAGCGATGGTGATTCGGAGGCGCATGGTTGAGGGCCTACTTGGGTTGCAGCGGGGTCGGGATTGAACCCTGCACCATCGGATCCAGCCACTTCGGGCGATCCCTGAAGGGGTCCTTCTGGAAGCTCCGGTACGGCTGGACGTAGACGACGTTGACCCCCTCCCACGGGTTCCCGTCCAGGGTCCGGACGATCTCCCGCAGGTGGGCGTCGGTGGTGTTGTCCGGCAGCGTGAAGGTGACGATCACGCGCCGATGCCCACGTTTCGGCATCGGGGGCGCGGCATAAAGCAGCGCCGGAATTGAGAGGGCGAAAATCAGGAATCGCATGGCGTCCTTTCGGTAGAGGATGGACAAGATCAACTTTCAAAGCCGTGTTCAACGATTCGCCATGCATCCTCGTCCTCGGAGGCGAATCGCTCGGCATCCTCACGGCGGGAGAAGTTCAGGGCTTCGTGTGGGCTGGTGGTCCAGGTCGGGGTCCCCTGTTCCATGCTCCGATAGCGCAGTTCATCGCCCTGCTTTCCGTTCTCGATCAGCCACGCAAAGCGGGTGGAGACAAGGGCAAGCACCGGAGCGGCGACATGCTCAAGCATTGCCTTCGCCTGCCCAGCGTGGAAAAGGTTGGTGCCGGTGGGGAACCAGGACGGATGCGCGGGAGGCGTGAATGCGATCCCCCCATCCGGGGCGAAGTCCTGTGGCAGCTTCCAATCCAGGAAGCGGTCAACGAGGGTGTCAATCAGAGGCTTGGTCATGGGTTCCTTTCGGTTGAGGATGGACAGGTGCCTTCAGCCTTGGATTGGAAGTCCGGGGACCTTGCCATCCACGATGTCGCGTTCGTTGGGCATGGCGCCGTACCAGAGGCTTCGCCCCCGCACGGCGCCATCGAATGCCTTGAGGCAGTCGTTCAGGTACTCGGCGAGGATGAAGTCGGGGGTGTTGCTCCCGTTCTCCCGGCTGTGCCGGTTGATGAGGGCTCTGAGTTCGAGTTCAAAGGGGGTCTTGTTGTTGGGGTCCATGGTTTCCTTTCGTGGATGGTGTTGAGGTTGGACAGGTCTCACGGATCAAAAAAGCGATGTCGGGTTCGGAATCTCAGATACTTCAAAACGTTCTGGATTCGGGCTCGCTGGATTCGGTGCAGGCGGCGCTTCGAGAGCTTGGTCATGGACAGGTGCTTTTAGTCAGTTTTTGTGGGGACTTCGATGCCGCGAGAGCGCAGCCAGTCGGCAAATGCCCCTCCGCTGTATCCAGCGGTCCAGGTTCTCTTGCACTTCTGGCATGTAAACTCGGGGCGACCATCCGGGGCTTTGCCATTCAAGGCGATGCCGGGGTGTTTGCAAAAGGGGCAGCGGGCGTCGTAGGGGGTTCGCATAGACATTCCTGGTTTAGGGTCGGGGAGCCCAGCGGGCTGCATCACGCTCACCCTCTTCCCTGGCTTGCGCCAACAGCCGCAGCAGTTCTCCGGGTTCGATCACACAGACATCCAGGGACAACGTTTGCCCCCGATAGCCCTGGTAATCCTCGGTTTTAATGCAGTCATCTAAGAGTTTCCGCAGGGCCTTCTCTGCTAGGTCTTTGGCGGCGTGGCGGATGATCCCGCTTCGCCCCAAGTTGGATAGCTCGGCACCGTCCACGAAGGCGGTTGCCTGTAAACGGGTGATGTTTTCGGGGAACAGAGTTGCCATGGCTTACTCTGAACAGGTGCTACCTGCCTTTGATGGTTGAGGGGATCAGTTCAGCCACCCGAAGGACCAGCAGGTCGTCCTCAGAGCAGAACTGGAGGTCGTCTTGATTGACCTGGGTGAGCAGGTCTTTGGCGATCTCTGGGCGGTCGAAGGTTCGGCAGACCTCGGCGGCTGCCCATGTTATCCCTAGGGCGAAGCCGATTTTCAGGGAGGCGCGTTCGCGGAAAGTGGTCATGGACAGGATCAGCTTTCCAGGTTAAGTGCGCGGGTGCCGTGAAGGTTTGGGCATCCCATTTTGTGTTTGACGGCGGCCTTGGTTTCCCCGGTCCCCTGGCAGGCCCAACACAGGTAGTAGAATGGAACCGGGGTGCCGTCCCTAAACCATCCAAGCGGCGCCTGGGTTGAAGTTGATGGGTCCGGCGCCGTGGGAGGCGCGGACGGTTCCTCCACGAAGAGCGCAGCCCGGACGAGGGTGGAATCAAATCCGCGACAGTTCACCCCTCCAACACATGGGAAGATCCGTTCGCTTGGGCTCAGGGAGCGCCATACCGCTTGAAGCACCTCGAGCTGGTACGGCGTAAGGGTTAGCCCTCCCGGAGGGACCAGGAAAGCGGGCCGGAGAGTGCTTTCTGGGGGATGGAGGGGCGGATCCAGCTTGTGGACCGGGTCCCCTTCCTCCAGCAGGCGCCCCGCCATCGCGGCGGCCTGGATTAGTTCCTTCCGCACGTCCGTCAGGGTGGCCTTGCCCACCATGGCGTCCAGGACGGCCTTCACCACCTCGCCGGCCTCCTTGGAGAAAGCGGAGAGCAGCAGATCGGGCTTGGGGAACTTCTCCCGGGCCCGGTCCATTTCATCCCGAACTTCCGTCATCCAGTCCTTCACATGGCCTCCTGGTGGGCGAAGACGCAGCTCCGCCAGATGCGGCGCGGCGTTGCGTGGTGATTGGCGACCCGGCTGGCCCGGAAGTCGGGGGTGGGCTCGATCCAGCCGGCCTTCTTGGCCTGGACCATGAGGGCGCCGATGGCCCGGCCCTCATGGGTCTCGAAGCAGGGCGGGATCAGGGGCCAAACTTCGTCCACGATGAAGGCTGGGAACCGGCGGGCGGCCTCGTGGATGGCCGCGAGGGCGGCCTGCTTCCAGGCCTCGTCCGCGTTGGCCTCCACCTGAGCAAGGGCCGCGTCCCGCGCCGCCACGCCGGCAAAGAGGGGTCCAAATTCGCTTTCCATCGCCTGGTCCTCCTTGGGGGCGATTCGGGTTTTGGCCTTGGCGTACTCGCGGCAGGCGCCGCAGTAGGCCCGCCCGGGCTGGGGAGGGCGGCCACAGGAAGGGCACCGGCCGGCCTTGCGCCGGGCCTGCTCCCGCTGGGCCATGGCCGAGATATTTTTTACTCTCATGCCGCGGCCCTCCCGGGTTCCTGGCGCTTCCGCTCCCGCTGGGCTTGAAGGCAAGCGGAGCAGAGGACCCGCCCTTCCGCGTGGGGTTCCGCACAGAGAGGGCAGAGCCCCAGGGCCTTCCGGTCCTCGCGGATCCTCATGTTCCGGTCGGACTGGATCTCCGCGCAGCGCCCGCAGATTTTGATTCCGGGGATGGCGTGGGCCTTGAAGCACAGCAGGCACCAGCCGCCGGCTTTCCGAAGCCGGGCCCGCTTCTTCCCCTTCCAGAGCCGGTTCACCGCCAGGACGGCCTGGTAGCACTCCTCACAGCGTACCCCTGGCGTCCCGTCCTGCTTGGGGCGAAGGGGTTTGACCTGGCAGCAGCGGGCGCAGCGCCCTTCGGCGCGGTTGGCGCGGTAGCGTTTCTGGTCGTAGCGGCTCACCGCCGGACCTCCTGCCAGGTCACATCCACGATTCCGTGGTGCAGGGGCTTGAACTTCCGGAAGGCGCCGCGGCTCAGGTCCAGGTCGTGCCCGGTCCAAGGCTCCGGTCCCCAGGAGACCACCCGGAGCTCCAGGGCGGTGCCGTTGGCCTCCACCACGAGCTGGGTGCCGATGGGGTAGTCCCGGGAGCAGCAGACCATCGCTTCGGGGTTCCGCAGGCCCTTGGCCAGCCAGGTCGCGGATCCGCTTCGGATGGGGGCGGCCAGGGCGGCGAGGTCCGCCAGCCCCTCCCGGACCACCTGCGCGTCCGCCGCGGCCTGGCGCTGGACTCGAAATTCCTCGGAGTACCTGAGCCATGAATTTGCGGTGAGCAAACCGAGGAACAGGGCCATGCCCAGGCCGAGGAGTGAGTAGAATACCGTTCTGCGGTTCATGGCGGCTCCTCAGATGGGTTCGACCAGGTTTTTGTGGTGATCCAGGAACAACTGGTCCGGGATCGGAGTGGCCAGGATCACGGCGAGCCAAGCCCGGCCGCGGAGGGTGAGCTTGAGGGGGCCATCGGGTTCGCACGGCTCCAGGGCGCCGATTGAGACTAGTCCCTTCACTGTGTCCCTGACGGCTGGAGCGTAGGGCCGGAGGTGGGAATCCGGGGAGATATAGGCCTGAATGAGAATTTCGAGCGTGAGCGGGGTCATGGCATTCCTTCCTTCACCCAGGCCTCCAGGGCCCGGGCTTCGAATTTGAGGGTGGAGAGGGTGGTCTGGGCCTCCCGGAGCCGGCGGATGGCCTGCCCGCGGGCCCGGGGCTGGTGCCACTTCTTGGCGAGGCCCAGGCGGCTCTGGTACAGCTCGACCATGATCTGGGCGCGGTGGAGCAGGGGGGCCATGGCCTCCCGGAAGGCGAGGTCCGGGCCGCGGACCAGTCGGATGTCCCTGGGGGTGGTGAGAGCCCACTTGCCCCGCCCCGCCCGGTAGACCCAGGTGGGGCCGTCCTGCCAGGCCCGGGTGAAGATCGGGCTCAGGCCGGGCTTGATGGTCCAGGGCGCGGGGATCATGCGACACCCGCCGCACGGCCCAGGAAAACCTCGCTCACGGCGCGATCCAGCCGCTTCTCTTCGTACTCGGCGCACTTCGGATGGCCGCAGGTTTGGACCCGCTCAACGTCCGTGGTCCGCTGGGGCAGGGGGTCCTGGGGCACCACCCGGAGGCCCGGGTAGCTCGTGAAGGCGGCTCCGCAGTAGAAGCAGGTGTAGGAGGCGTTCCGCTCCACAGCTACCTCCCGGCCAGGCGCAGGGACGGCAGGCCCGGGATCCAGACCAGGGGCGCGTCCTCCGTCAGCCGGGACACCAGGGCCGCGCCGTAGATTTCCACGAGCTGGGCCTCGGTGAGGTTCGTCGTCCAGATGATCGGGAGGCAGTTCCGGTAGCGATGACTCACAATGGAATCGAGCTGGGAGGCGGCCCAGTCCTCGACATAGCTGCCCTTGATCCGCTCCCGGCCCAGGTCATCCAGGACCAGGACGCTCACCCGAGCCAGGTCGGTCACCGTGTTCGGTCCCGTGGTCGTAGCATGGCTCCGGATCTCCGCCACGGTATCCGGCCAGCAGGCCCACCGGATCGCTGGGAGGCGGGTGATCCCTGGGAGAGCTAATTCTTCGCCGTCCCAGCCGCAAGGGTTCCCTGCGGCAACGTGGCGAAGGGCCTCCAGCCTGGCGCGGTAGGCGACCTCCACTTGTTTCCGAACCATGGCGGCGATGGCCATGGTCTTTCCGGTCCCG
>JAKAMQ010000190.1 GCA_021812805.1 Acidobacteriota bacterium | reverse complement strand
GCGGGATCCATGGCTTCGTAGGTGTGGATGATCTGCGGATCAATGGGGCGCCTCAGCTTCAGGTTCTCGAGTTGGGCCAGCCCATCCTGGAGGGCTTTTTCCCGGGCGGAGAGGTCCGCGCCCGTCTTGTCCAGGGTGGCCTGGAGGGTGTTGAGGCGCTGTTCCGTCTGGCGCAGATCCTCCTCCTTCTGGGCCACCTGTTTCTCCCGGGCCTGGAGCTGGGAGGCCAGTTCCGCCACCTTGATGCCGGCCGCGCCGCCCTGGCTGCCCTTGGGTTCCTGGGCGGAGAGCCAGAGCACCCCGGCGGAAAGGACGAGGGGGGCCGAGATCCAAAGCAGGTAGCGGGCGTTCATGGCGGGTTCCTTCATGCGAGGGAGCGGGCGTAGCGGAGTACCGCCAGCTCATCCAGGGCGATGGCTTCCAGGCGGGTCTCCTCCTGGGCATGCAGGAGGGCGCGGCGCTCCTTGAGGCGAACGAGCATCAGGTGGTTCCGGTGGGCCTCGACAAGGGCTTCGCGGGCGGCAGCGACGGCCCGGGCGGCGTCCCGGAGGCGCTCGAAGGCCTGGATCTGCCGGCGCTCCAGCACCACGAGGAAGGCTTCGCCCCGCCGCCAGTGTTCCAGGTCCAGCGTCTGGCCCGCCCCGGTGCGCCGGGATTCGTGAACCTCGCGCCGCTGTTGGGCGATCCGTTCCAGCTCGGCCCGGATCGTCTGCTCGGCCTGGAGGGCCCGGCCCAGGGCCCGTTCGGCCTCACGCTCCAGGGCCTCCCGCAGCCGGCGGAGGGGCTCGAGGCGGAAGCGGAAGCGGGTGGCCATCAGACGGGAGCCTTAAGAAAGGGCGTCAGGTCGAGGCCGAAGATCTGGCCCATGGCCAGCAGCGCCTGCCGGTGGTCGCCGGTCTCGGCGGTGGCCTGGCGGAGGTAGGCCTGGATGGCGGGCTGGAACTGGATCGCCTGGTCAATGGCCGCGCTGGAGCCCTTGGTGTAGGCGCCGATCTGGATGAGATCCTCGGCATCCTGGTAGGTGGCCATGAGGTCGCGCACCTTGCTGGCGAGCTGTTTCTGCTCGGAGGGTGCCAGGGTCGTGAAGAGCCGTGACAGGCTCGCCAGCACGTCAATGGCCGGGTAGTGGTTCCTGGAGGCCAGTTTCCGGGAGAGGACGATGTGGCCGTCCAGGATGCCCCGGACCGCATCGCTGATGGGTTCGTTCAAGTCGTCGCCCTCCACCAGGACGGTATAGATCCCGGTGATGGAGCCCAGGCCCTCGAAGGTGCCGGCCCGCTCCATGAGCCGGGGCAGGAGCGCGAACACCGAGGGCGTATAGCCCCGGGAGGAGGGCGGCTCTCCGGCGCTGAGGCCCACCTCGCGCTGGGCCATGGCGAAGCGCGTCACGCTGTCCATCATCAACAGGACATCCTGGCCCTTCCGCATGAAGTATTCCGCCACCGTGGTCGCGGCCATGGCGCAGCGCAGGCGCAGCAGGGGCGTCTGGTCGCTGGTGGCCACCACCACCACGCTGCGCGCAAGCCCTTCGGGGCCCAGGTCGTTCTCGATGAATTCCCGCAGCTCGCGGCCCCGCTCCCCCACCAGGGCGATGACATTGACCTGGGCGGAGGTGTTCCGGGCGATCATGCCGAGCAGGGTGGACTTGCCCACGCCCGAGCCCGAGAAGATGCCCACGCGCTGGCCTTTGCCGAAGGTGAGCAGCCCGTCAATGGCGCGCACCCCGGTGGACAGCACCTCGCGGATGCGCCGGCGCTGCATGGGGTTGGGAGGAATCCCATGGAGCGGGAGATGGGTCTCCGGCTCGAGGGGCGGGCCGCCATCCAGGGGACGGCCCAGGGGATCCATCACCCGCCCCAGCAGGGCCCCCGAAAGGGGCAGTTCCGGCTGGCGGCCCGTGCCCTCCACCGCGAGACCGGGCCGGATGCCTCCCGTCTCCTCGATGGGCATGAGCAGCACGCGCTGGTCCGCGAAGCCCACCACCTCGGCGTGGATGAGGCGGGGACGGCCCGTGGCATCCGCACTGTGGATGAGCATCTGTTCGCCCACGGAGCATTCCGGGCCCGTGGATTCGACCACCAGTCCCACGACCTTGGTGACCCGGCCCATCCAGTCGCCCGACGGCAGGCGGCGAACCTGGGGGGCCAGAGCGGCGGGCTCCAGGGTGGCGCTCACGGCTGCGCCTCCTCCTTCAGGCGGGCCATGAGTCCCATGAGGTGGGCCCTCCGCCGTTCCAGGCTGGCATCGAGAATGCCCTGGGGCGCCTCCAGGCGGATGCTCCCGCGGGACAGGGCGCCATCGGGTGCGAGCGCCAGGCCCCCATGGCCGATGTAGCGATCCCCCAGCAGCTCCAGGTCCGCGGGATTCAGGTAGGCCTGGAAGGGCTGTTCGCCTTCACGGTGCCCCCGCGGCAGGGGGAAGGGCAGCTCGTCGAGCACCCGTTCCATGAGGGATTTCACCGACTCCGGCGATTGGTCCAGCTGCTGGAGCGCGAGGTATTCGCCCACGGCCAGGGCCAGGGCGATGAGCTCCTCGTTGAGGGCCTCGCGCAGGGTGAGGCTGGCCGCCGCGAGCTCGCGGAAATGGGTTTCGAGCCGCTGGATGTAGGCCTGGTACTGGCTTTCGCCAAAGGTCCGGCCCTCGGCCTCGCCGGAGGCGAAGCCCTCCTCGTAGGCTTTCCGGGCGATCTCCTGGGCCTGCAGCTCGGCCTCCTGGAGCCGGTCCACGATGCGCTGCTCGGCCGCTTTCGGGGGCTGATCCGTGCCCCCGATGACCTGCGCGATGGAGGTCTCGTCCTCATCCGCGTCCACGCCCTGGCCCAGGGTCCGGTCCACCGGGAAATAGGGGAAGGCCTCCAGGCGCGCCTCCTGGAGATCCTCGGAACGGATGAAGCCCCTAGGAGACATAGTCCTCGCCTCCGCCCCCACCGATGCTGATGACGCCTTCCTCCTCCAGCTGGCGGACAATCTCGACGATCTCGTGCTGGGCCTTCTCCACGTCCTTGAGCTTCACCGGGCCCATGAATTCCATCTCCTCCTTGATGAGCTCCACGGCGCGGGTGGACATGTTGCGGAAGAACTGGTTCTGCAGCTCCTCGCTGGTGCCCTTGAGGGCGATGGTGAGCACCTTGCGGTCGGCCCGCTTGAGGATTTCCGCAATACCGGTGTCGTCAATGAGCAGGATGTCGTCGAACACGAACATCAGGTCGCGGATGCTGGCGGCCAGCTGCGGGTTTTCCGTCTCGATCTTCTCCAGCACGGTGCGGCCCGTGGTGCGGTCCATGCGGTTGAAGAGTTCCGCCACGGCCCGGACGCCGCCATAGGCTTCGGTGGCGAACGTTCCCAGGGCCTCCAGCTTCTGCTCGAGGATCATGCTGATGCGCCGCACCACCTCGGGGCTGATCTCCTGGAGGCTGGCCATGCGCATGGCCACATCGCTGCGGAGGGCCTCGGGCAGGCTGGAGATGAGTTCCGCGGCCTGGGAGGCGTTGAGGTGCGCCAGGATGAGGGCGATGGTCTGCGGGTGCTCGTTCTGGATGAACTTGGACAGCTGCTGGGGATTGGCCCGCTCCAGGCTGGTGAAGCCGGCGCTGGATTCCAGGGCCTTCACCAGGCGGTCAATGATCTTGCGGGCCACCTCGGGGCCCACGGACTTGATGAGCAGCTTCTTGGCGTACTCGATGCCGCCCTGGCTGATGTAGCTGCGGGCCTGGGCCATGGTGTGGAACTCCTCCATGACCTCTTCCGCCTGCTCGGGCTGCACATGCTTGGTGACGGCGATCTCCCGGGAGATCGTCTGGATTTCATCCTCTTCGAGGTACTTGAAGATATTGGCGGCCGTATCGTCACCCAGGCTGACCATGAGGACGGCGGCCTTCTGCATGCCGGTGAGCTTGGACACGGCCTACCTCCCGTCCTCAAGCAGCCAGGACCGGACCAGGGAGGCGATGGTTTCCGGATCTTCCACCGCGCTCTCCTGGATGCGCTTCCGGATCACCTCGCGCCGCCGGGCCTCGGGGGCGGTCATGGCGCCCTCGGCATTCAGATCCGCCTCGATCTCCGCCTCGATTTCGGCCATGGAGCGCACCGGGGTGGGCTTGCGCAACGAGGCGCTGCCCTCGCTGCTCTCCGAGGCCACGCGGAGGGGCACGGGACGGTTGAGGGCGGCGGACAGGCGCTTGAGCATGGGCAGCACCACCAGGAAGAACACGATGAGTCCGAGCGCGCTCCAGATCAAGGTCGGAGCGAACTGGCGGGCCAGATCAATCCAGAACTGCCGCTTGGCTTCCGCCGCCTCCTTCGGGTTCTCCTGGGGCACCGCGAAGGCCATGTTCTCGACGGTGAGATCGTCCCCCCGCTTGGGCTGGATGCCTACGGCCGCCGCGACCTGATCCCGGATCTTCTTCATCTCGTCCGCACTGCGGGGGATCTGCTTCAGGACGGGCTCGCCCTTGGCATCCTTCTCCCAGGCGGAGCCGTCATCCACGATCACGGCCAGGCTGAGCCGCTTGACGTCCCCCACGGCCTGGTCCACGGATTTCACCGTCTTGCTGATCTCATAGTTGGTGGTGGTCTCCTTCTTGTCCGAGGTTTCCAGCACCTTGCCCGGGGCGGCTCCGGCATTGGCTGGGGCCACGTTGCTCGCCGTGCCCGGCACGCCCGCGCCCGAATCCACCTTCTGGACCTTCTCTTCCTTCTGCTGGACGCTGCGCTCCACCTGCCCCTGGGGATCGAAGGTCTCCGAGTTCACCTTCACCTTGTCGAAATCGAGATCCACGTGGGCCGTGACGCGCACTTTCCCGATGCCCACCACGGGCTCCAGGAGGTTCGTCACCTGGCGCACCAGATGGGCCTCTTCCTCCCGGGCCGCCTTCTTCTGGCTGTCGCTGGCGCCCAGCATGGGATCCTGCCCGGTGCGCGACAGGATGCGGCTGTACTGGTCAATCACCACCACGTTCTCGGGCTTGAGTCCCTCCACGCTGGCCGCCATCAGGTTGACGATGGCCTGGGTGTTCTCGTCCGGCAGGGGTTCGGTGCCCCGCAGCTTGAGCAGCACGCTCGCCTTGGCGGCCTCCTTGTCGGTGATGAAGGGGCTGTCGTCGGCGGGGGTGATGTGGACGGTGGCGTTGGCCACCTGCTTCAGGGACATGATGGTCTGGGCGAGGCTCGCCTCCATGGCCCGCCGGTTGATCACCTTCTGGGCGAAATCCGTCGTTCCGATGCCTGCGTTCTCCAGCTTCTCGAAGCCCAGCTTGTCCCCGGACAGCAGGCCATCCCCGGCGAACTTGAGGCGCAGGGGGCCCACCTTGCTCTCGGGCACCATGATGGTGCGCTGGTCGGAGCTCAATTCGTAGGGCACCTGCATCTTGTCGAGCTGGGCCACGATGGAGCTGGCGTCCTGGGGCGAGACGTTGGAGACGAGAACGCCCTTGGGTTCATGGCTGGCCCAGAGGCCCAGCCCCAACAGGGCCAGCAGCACTGTCAGGGAAATGGCGGCCACCATCACCCGCTGGGTGGGGCTCATGCCCTTGAAGGCGTTGGCGAACTGGTCAGCGAGGTTGGTTTCCCCGGCCATGGGCGGTCCTTGTCAGGGGAGCGGCCGTGCCCGGAAGCTCGGCCAGCGCTACATCTGCATGCGCATG
>JAKAMQ010000189.1 GCA_021812805.1 Acidobacteriota bacterium | reverse complement strand
AACCCAGGTCCAAGGTGACTCGGGGCATTGGACAAATCGTGTCAAGCCCCAACAAACATCCAGACGCCATCAATTGCCGGACTTGCCTGCTCCCCTTTGATGCGGAGCTTGGCCGATAATCAGGAAACCCTTTATCTCGTTCATGCGCTGCCACTGGTGTCCACCCAGGCCTATCGGCCTTTTCGTGAGGATTCAAATCCCAGCGTCGATACCGATGATCCAGGAGCCCGCCATTCGGGTTTCTCGTTGGCCTCTCAGATTTATGCGCGGTATCTCACCCGCCATTACCGTGCCATTGAGAAAGCATGGCCACAATCCGCTTTCGCCGCATCCGAACAGACCATTGAGATTGCATCGGTGATGTCCACATTGGCCACATTCGAGCACCAGCCGTGGGTGAGGGAGTATGTCGAAAAACTTTCCAAGGTTCCGGTACCGTCGGTTGTTTTGCCCAAATCCTTTCCTGGTCTCAACTCGCCTGAACCGTTGATCCATGGTGCGGAACGGATCACGGTGGTGGGTGGGATGACGACGACCACATTCGCCCCCGATCCTGTCGGATCAAAAGATTCGCTCGTGGACGGTCCGATCAACTCACAGGCCACCTACCTGACGCCACAGGTTTTTGCCCCCGTCCTGCGATCCACCCAACAGATGCAGGGGGAGAATCTGCTGCGGGTGAGCGAACTGTACGCGGAGAACCACTTTCGGAAATGCATCAAGGCTGCCCTGAACGCCCTCTCGCGAGACCCTGACAACCTGTCTGAGGAACTCATGCTGTTGTCTTCTATGGCCCAGACACAGGGTTTCTCCGGATTCATGACTGAACTCGATTTCGATTCACCTCATTTCAATCAATTCTGGCAATTCCGCCATTTCAAATCCCGAATCTATATCCTGATGGGCCATTACCAGAAATCATCAGCAGGGGTACTAGCTTCAGATCTTCAGGCCAAAACAGAAGCAGAGGACGGTTTGAAGATCCAGCCTGATTCAGTCCCCCTGCTGGAGGACAAGGGGCTCGCCGCCCATTTGCTGTCGCAGGAAAAAGAGGCCATCTCCACTTTCGATCGGGCCATCCGAATTTTGAAATCGTCTTCCGACCGGAAGGCCTTGGCTCAAGCCTTCCTAGAAAAGGGCGGGGTCGAGGCCGCCGCTGGTCTCAACCTTGCGGCCCTCGACGATATCAAATCATCTTTAGCGTTTGATCCCGATCAGCCGAATGTCTTGTTGGCCGAGGGAGAACTTCATGCTCGTATCGCCGATTCAACGAATTCTGTTCAAGACAAAAAGAACCAATTTAGACAGGCAATCGCCGCATCCAAGACTGCACTCAAGAATAATTGCACGTCTCTGGTCGCGCTCCCAATGCTGGCTGGATACTATCAATTCACTGCTGACACCACCAAGGAGGAATCCACCCTCGATCGGGCTAAAGCCCAAGAAATATCGATTCTTAATAGCCATAACAGGCTTGCACCCGATCGCCCTTGGACGCCTAAAACTCCGACTGCGCCCATGATGGATCCCCTCCATGACCTGATCCAGAACCTTGCCGTGGATGAGTCTGTCCCATCCCTCCAGCAGCCCTTTCTCATACCAGGCCTCTGGGAGCAGTCAGCCCGGCTTTCAATGATTCACCATCATTGGCGAAAGGCGCTTGATGACTTACGCTTCTATCGTGAATTCCCCGGCGGCAGGCCAGTGGATCCTGAAATCGCCACCTGCAAACAGAATCTGGGCATCAAGTGAAGCCCCTCGCGCCAGACCTTTCAAGGGGCTTACAGCGTACGAGCAGCGATCCTGGACCGAGGAATGGGGAGTGTCGGGGATATCAGAGATACGAGGCGGGTCTGAGCCCTTCACCCGGTTCCGAATCCCCCCAAAAAACGAAAGCCCCGAAACCAAGTGGTGACGGGGCTTTGGTGGCGGAGAGTGAGGGATTCGAACCCTCGAACGGCTTTTGACCGTTACACGATTTCCAATCGTGCTCCTTCGGCCACTCGGACAACTCTCCGGGGCTCCGCGCGAGCGCGGGGAACAGGAATGCTAGCACAGGCCGGGGCTTCGGCCAAGGGTCGTCAGGCGCTGTGATGCTTGTAGAAGTACCAGGCTGACAAGGCGAACCCGATGGCCACCACGGCGATGCGGACGGTTCTGCGTCCGACGCGGTGGGCCATGTGGGCGCCGAAGAAGCCGCCGGCCATGGCGGATAGGGCCATGAGCAGCACGAGATGCCAGACGATGTTGCCCGGATGCCGCAGGAACTCGGTGGTGATGAAGGTGATGATGGCGATGCCGTTGATGGAGAGGGCCAGGAAGTTCTTGAGGCCGTTCATCTGGTGGATGTCCGTGAGACCCAGGAGGCTCAGGGCCGCCAGCATGAGAATGCCGATGCCCGCGCCGAAGTAGCCACCGTAGATGCCCACCAGGAACTGGAAGACGATGGCCCCGATCCACCAGCCGCCCGTGCGCTCATGACCGCCCAGCCGCTTGAGGAGACGGGCCATGGGGTCATTGGCGGCCAACAGCGCCGTCGCCACCAGGATGAGCCACGGAATGAGGCACTCGAACACCGATTCCGGCGTGATCATCAGCAACCACGCGCCGAGGCCTCCACCCAGCAGCGAAGGTGGCGCCAGACGGAGCGCGAACGCGCGGGTGCCTTCCAGGTCCTTGCGGTGGCCCAGGAAGCCGCCGATGGAACCGGGCCAGAGCGACAGGGTGCTGGTCACATTGGCCTGCTGGCCCAGGAGCCCGATCCCCATCAGAGCTGGAAACGTGATGAGTGTCCCGCCTCCGGCGATGGCGTTGATGGCGCCGGCGGCGAAGGCTGCGGCCATGACGGTGAGAATCGCTGCGATCTGCATGGGTTCCACCTTGCCATGAGGAAACGGGAAGTCCGAAGGGCGGTTCAGTCCACCCGCACCACGATCAGGGAGGCCCCGCCGTATCCCGGGAGAAGCGCCAGATCCCCGGGGCCGCCCTCAAGGCACAACAGGTGCCCCTGGCCCAGGTGCACCTCCAGGAACGGCACGGCCACGGTGCCCCGGGCGACGTACACCAGCACCGTGGCTGCACCCAGCCTCAGCCGGGCCGGAGCCTCCAGGTGGCGAACCTCCAGCCCGGCCTGGCAGCGGGCTGGATCGGCCATGAGGTTGAAGTCCACGCAGGGTCCGCCCAGCAGCTCCGCACGGGCGGGCCAGTCCCCGGCGAAGCGCACCGGCACGAAGGGCGTATCCAGGCAGATGGAGCCCCGGCTTCCGAACGCTAGCTGGAACCCGTCTCCCGACAGGAGCAGCAGGGTGCGCTCGATCCCCGGGAAGGCCGAGAAGGGGCCCGAGGCCGCCACCTCGGCGCTGCTGAGACGCCAGGTGAAGCCCGTCTCCAGGCTGGCGCCGGTGGGTCCCACAGCCAGTTCCAGCGTGATTCCGCCCCCGTTCTTCCAGGGCATGCGCCGGGCATCCTGCGGGGTCGTCCGGGTCCAGCGCATCAGACGTGGGGTGCACGAGGGGGAACTCGCGAACTGAAGGTGAGCAGGCGGTCCCCCCTCGTTCATGTCAGCCCTCCAGATCCCGGGCCTCGGCCGACCTGAGGATCTTCCAGGGAAGGGGCACGAAGGCGGCCACCTGCGTCCGGTAGTGGCGGTAGCGATCGCCATAGAAGTGGATGAGCTTGCGTTCCTCCAGGCGCGAGCCGATCACGATATAGGCCGTGATCCACCCTGCCGACACCAATCGGAGGGAAGTCATGTCACGGGTCCAGAGCAGGAGCAGGGACAAGGCGTACCAGGGGTGTCGCACGAAGCGGTGGAGGGTTCCCACGCGGAAGGGTTCGGCATCACCGCCATCGGTGCGGCCTTCCCGCCAGGCCCGCCAGCCGAGGAAGGTCGCCGTGTCATAGGGGCTGCCGGGCACCAGCAGCGCCGCCAGGGCCGCGAGACCCAGGGCATTCGCCACCCACGCGGCGGGTCCGGTCCAGCGCCAGAGGAAAGGGCCAGAATCGCGGAGCAGCCACACCATCATCGGAACGAGGGCCGCCAGGGCCACTCCGTTGTAGAGCAGGCGGTAGGCGGGCATGAGGCGGGGCCAGCGGGCCGCCAGCCGGCGTTTGACGGCCAGCGACGCCAGCAGCGAGTGCAGGAGGCCGTACCCCAGCCAGGCGGCGGAGAGGACCGGAAGCGAGACAGTGCCCATGCAGGCATGGTGGCCGCCCTCGCAGGGGGACGGAAGGGCAAGCCGGCGCACTCCCCGGGTATCCTGGCGGGATGCACCTGGACTGGCCCCCTCCCGCCCGCGCCACGCTGGCCCTCGCCCTTCTCTGGGCGCTCTATGTGCTGCTGCGGACACCCGGCCCCCTGTCCCTGCGCCTGCTCAGCTTCTACCCCAAGCGCCTGGGATCCTCGGTGCTCGGCTGGGCTGCCCAGCGGGACCTGCCCGCGTCCTGGCGGGGCCCCCTGCTCGGCCGCTTTGCCCGGGCCTACCACCTGAATCTGGCCGAGGCGGATCGCCCGCTGGAGGACTACCCGAGCTTCCAGGCCCTGTTCACGCGCCGGCTGAAGCCCGGCCTTCGCCCCCAGGACAGCGCCGCCCCGGGCTTCGTGAACAGCCCTGTGGATGCCCGGATCATCGCCTGCGGCCGCATCGCGCAGGACACGGCGATCCAGGCCAAAGGCCTGCCCTACCGCATCACGGAGCTGCTGAAGCACGACCCGGACGCGAGACGTTTCGAAGGCGGACACTACCTCACGCTCTACCTCGCCCCCAAGGACTACCACCGCATCCACGTGCCCATCGAGGGCCACGTCACCGCCGTCTCCCGCGTGGAAGGCGAACTGTGGCCCGTGAACGACGCCAGCACAGGCGCGATGGCACGCCTCTACGAGCGCAACCGGCGGGCCGCGTGGACCGCCCTCGGCACGGGCCTGGACGAGGGCCTGGAAGTGGCCGCCGTCCTGGTGGGCGCCACCCATGTGGGCGGCGTGGTCCTCGCCCCCCGCTGGCTCAGCGGCCAGCGATTGCCCAGGAACGGCCGCTGCTCCGTGGCCATGATCCCCTGTGAGCCCGGCGAGGATCTGGGCACCTTTGAATTCGGTTCCACCGTGGTGCTGCTGGTCGGAGGGCCTCGCACGAACGACTGGGCGCCCCTCCGTTCCGCCGGGGACGTGAAGGTGGGCCAGCGGCTGGGAGCCTACCGGTGAGCGAAGCGGAACTCTTCCAGCAGACCCCGCTCTGGGAGGAAGGCGGTGATCTTCCAGGCGCCCTGGAGGCCCTGTTCACCGCGGCCGGGGAGGTGCTGGATCTGCCCCGCCTGCGCGAGCTCACCGGCCTCGGCGACGGGGCCCTGACGCTCGGCATCGAGAAGCTGCAGGAGCGCCTCCAGGGCTCCAGTGGCCTGCGGCTGCTGGAGGTGGCCGGGGGCTGGCGCATGGCCACGAGCCCGCTCTACCGCGAGCTGATCGCCAAGCTGGTGACGGTGACCCGCAGTGGCAGGCTCACTCCGGCGCAGATCGAGGCACTGGCGATCATCGCCTACCGCCAACCCGTCACCATCACGGAGCTGAATGCCATCCGCGGCGTCACCAGCAGCGCCAACCAGGTCAAGAGCCTGATGGAGCGCCAGCTCATCGTGCCCGCGGGCCGCAAGCCCGTG
>JAKAMQ010000020.1 GCA_021812805.1 Acidobacteriota bacterium | reverse complement strand
GCCCGAGGCCCTGCTCCAGACGCTCCGCAGCCGCTGCGAGCGCATCCCTTTCACGCCCCTGGCGGAGCCGGAGGCCTGGGAGGTGGCGAGCCGCCACGGATGGGCCGAGGCCGATCGGGGTCGCTGGTCGGCCCTGGGCGAGGGCAGCCTGCGCTTCCTGGAGGAGGAGGCCTTCCGCCGCGCCGAAGCCCAGGTGGAGGCCTGGCTGGCCCTGCTGGAAGGGGCCTCCTTCCCGGCGACCGCGGGTCCGCTGCTGCCCGACAAGGACTCCACCCAGGCCCAGAGCGAACAGGTGCGCCAGCCCCTGGAACTGCTGCTCCGCCTCCTGGCCGACCTGGCCCGGATCCAGGCGGGATCTGCCGCGGCCCTGGCGCCCTGGCAGGACCGCCTGACGCGGCTCGCCGGGGGCAGCCGCGCGTTCCGCCCCGGCCAGGAGGCGGCCCTGGAAGCGCTGCGCCACCTTCCCCGCAACCTGAGCGCTGAGCCCCTCCTGAGGGAAGTCGCCCTGGCCCTGCAGCCAGGGTGACCTGCACGGTGGAGGACCGCCACCTGCTCTCTCTGTCGTGACGCCCATCACCGCGTCGGGGCCTAGAATGAGTTCAGGAGTTTTTGCTCCTGAATGGAGATCCCCATGTCCGAACCCCTCTACGGCCACGACCTGTTGCGCCTCGTGGTGGAGCGCGGAGGGGCCTGCAGCCTGGAGCAGTTGCGCACGGATTCCCTGAGTGCCTACGGGGCCGGGGCCACCTTCTGCAACTGCCACGGCGACACCTTCGACCTGGAGGGCGTGCTGGCGTTCCTCGCCCACAAGGGGAAGCTGGAGCTCTCCGGCGATCAGGTGCGCCTCGGGAGCGCCCCCGCCTGCCAGCACTGAGCCCCTGGGCCCTACAATGCCTCCAGGGGGGCCACCATGCGGCTGCTGCGGATCAACCACCTGGGTATCGCGTCGCCGGGCCTGGACGAGGCCGTCGCCCGCATGGCGCGACTCTTCGACCTGGCGCCGGACCACCTGGAGGCGGTGCCGGACCAGAGGGTGAACACGGCCTTTTTCCCCGTGGGCGAGAGCACCCTGGAGTTCCTGGAGAGCACGGATCCGGAGGGGCCCATCGGGAAGTTCCTCCAGAAGCGCGGCCCCGGCATCCACCACATCTGTTTCGAGGTGGACGATGTGGACGCCATGGTGACCCACCTGGTGGCCCAGGGTGTCCGCATGATTGACGCGCAACCCCGCCCCGGCGCTCACGGCTGCCGCGTGGCCTTCATCCACCCCGCGGAGACCGGCGGGGTGCTGATGGAGTTGAGCCAGACGTGGTATCCCGGCTCGGCCGGGACACCACGTGGGGGTGCACGAGGGGGGACATCGCGAACCGAAGGGGAGTCGGCGGTCCCCCCTCGTTCATGTCCGTCCGCGGTCTCTACCGGAGCCCATCCATGAGGTAGAGGTCGCTGCGCATCCGGTCGTAGGTGAAGGCGAACACCTTCCCATCGGGCGTGGCGTAGGCGGTGCGCGTCTGGAGGTAGCCCGAGGGATCCGGGGGGACGAAGCGATCCACCAGCGTGCGCTGGCCCGTGACGGGATCCAGGCGGACGATGGTCACGGGCAGCACCGACAGTTCGGGGCGGACGAACAAGGCCCGCCCATCCGCGGTCCAGCTCATGAGGCGTTCCCCGGGCCGCAGGCCATGCACGGGTTCGGGCGTCCCCCCATCCAGCGGGAGGATGAACCAGGCTTTCCGGTCCCGGGTGATGAAGAGCCGCTTCCCGTCGGGAGACAGGGGGCAGCTGCCCACGATGTTGTGGCCGAACCCTTCCTCGGTGATGGGCTGCGGCTCGCCTCCGGCGAGATCCACCCGGTAGTAGCGGAGGCCGTGGCCCTGCTCGCTGCCCTGGAAGATGGCCTGGCGGCCATCGGGCAGCAGGAATGCGCAGTCCACCACGTTGAACCGGCCGGGTAGGGGGGTGACGATGGGGTGGCCCGGGCCCGTTGGCACGAACACGAGGCAGGGGCGGGGGGCGATGGGATCGAGGAGGGCCGCGGGATCCACGCCCTTGGCCAGGAGCGCGGCGGTGACATCGGTGCCGAGATCCTTGGGGGTGAGGCCGTTGAAGTTCATCTGGATCCAGGCGCCGCCGAGGGAGAAGCCGTAGGGATTGCCCTTGGCGAACCGGATGGGGTGGCCACCCCGGGCATCGTCCAGGTAGGTCTCATCCAGGGCGGTTCCACCATCCAGCACCGGGGATTCGAGCAGCAGCAGCCGATGGCCATCGGCGCTGAGCCCCTCCACCTGGGTTCCACCCCGCACGGACACGGCCTGCAGGGTGGGATCCCCGGCCTGCTGCGTCAGAACGCCCCGGCTGATCTCCTGGTTCACCAGGAGCGCACGCCCATCCGGGAGGACGTCCATGAGCTGCTTCAGGCCATCGCCGCGCCAGAGGAGGCGGGGCGGGCGTCCGGCTTCCAGGGCCCAGAGGGCGGTCTGGTCCCCCTGGCGTTCGGATAGCCAGAGTTCCTGGCCGGGCCCCCAGGCCAGGCCCGTGAGGGTGTCGCCAAAGCCATCGCCGGGTTTGTGGAAAAGCAGGGAACGGCTGCCATCCCGCCCCAGCACCACCACATCGGCGTTCCCCTGCTGGGCTTCCACCAGGGCCAGGCGGTCGCCCGTGCGCGATGGGCGGAGCAGTTTCACCGAATGGCTGATGCCCTTGAAGGTGAGCGCCACCTTGCCCACCGGGAACTCGAGCCGAGTCCGGAGGTCATTGTCACTGGTCAACAGGATGAGTCCCTGGCCGTCCCAGGCGGCTTCCAGCACATCGGGCTGGAGGATCCGGATGCCGTCCCCGCTGGCCGAGGCCTGGGTCAGCGTGCCCCGGTAGTGCCCCAACAGCCACCGCTGGGGGTGCTGGAGGAAGACCAGCTCATTGCTCCTCGAGACGCCCAGCAGCAGGGCGTCCTTCAACCCAAGGGGTTTGGGCGCGGCGCTGCGCGGATCGAGGGCGAAGATCTCGGGAGGCTCCCCCCCGATCCGCGCGGTGAAGTAGAGGGTCTTCCCGTCCGGTCCGAAACAGGCGGATTCCACGGCTCCGGGGGCGATGGGAAAGCGCTGGAACGTGGGGATCTCAGGCCCTGCAGCCCGGCGGACCGGGAGCAGCCAGAGGACCGCGGCACCCGCGGCCAGGAGGGCCAGCCCCGCCAGGCTCCGGCGCAGCCAGGGACGTTGCCGGAACAGGCGGGCCCCCCGATCGGTCATGGCCCCCAGGCCCGACAGCGGCGCTTCCAGGCCGAAGGCGAGATCCTTCATGGTCTGGAAGCGATCCTGGGGGCGTTTCTCCAGGCAGCGGAACACCACCCGCTCCAGCCCAGGCGGGACGGGCCCGCGCAGGCCACTCAGCTCGGGCGGTTCATCGCGGAGGATGGCGGTCACGGATTCCGCGCCGCTGGCGCCGCCGAACGGGCGGCGGCCCGTGAGCATTTCGTACAGGACCACGCCGAAGCTGAAGATGTCCGATCGCGGATCCACCGGCTGGCCCCGGAGCTGTTCCGGACTCATGTAGCCCACGGTGCCGATCACGGCGCCCGCGCGGCTCAGGGCCGTCCGGTTGGGCGCTCCGGGGGGCAGGGTGGAGGCGGCATCGAAGGGCTGCTCCACGGGTTTGGCCAGCCCGAAATCCAGCACCTTGATCTGGCCATCCACGGTCAGGAACAGGTTGTCGGGCTTCAGATCCCGGTGCACGATGCCCTTCTCGTGGGCGGCGCCCACGCCCCGGGCGATCTGGATGGCCCATTCCAGGGCCTTCCGGGGAGGGATGGCGCCTTCCTCGAGCAGGTGCCGGAGGGAGGTTCCCTCCAGCAGCTCCATGACGGCATAGGCCCGGGAGCCATCCCAGCCGAAATCGAAAATGCCGAGGATGTTGGGATGGGAGAGGGCGGCCACCGCTTTCGCTTCCCGCTCGAAGCGGGCACGGATTTCGGGATCCTCCGCCAGGCCCTGGGGCAGGATCTTGATGGCCACCCGGCGGTCCAGCTTGGGATCCCTGGCCTTGTAGACCTCGCCCATGCCTCCGGACCCGAGGGGACTCAGGATCTCGTAGGGGCCGATGCGCGTGCCGGGGTTGAGCATGGATCCAGAGATGAAGTGGCCCTCCATGCTATGGAATTGCTGCCCAGGCATGGATTCGGCCGTCGAGAACCAGCATAAGATACCGCCCGCCGGGGGTGAGGGCCATTCCCGCCAGGGAACCGGGTGGCAGCGGCAGGCTGAGGAGCAGCGGATTCTCAGCGGTCGGATCCCACACGCGGAGGTTGCCATCCAGACTTGCTGAAACGAAGCGCCGCCCTTCCGGAGTCCAGGCCCCCAGGCTCCAGCCCGTCTGCCCCCGCAGGCTTTCCATCGGCCTCCAGGTGGCGGTGTCCAGCAGCGCCAGGCGCTGATTCCAGGTCCCCAGGGCCAGGATGCGGCCATCGGGCGAGAAGGCGAGGGGGGCGAACTTCATGTAGTGGTCCGCCACCCCCGGCGTGGCCTGGAGGACCTTCCAGGTCCGGGTGTCCCAGACCCAGAGGCCGCCGGTCACCGTGAGGGCGGCGAGGCGCTTGCCTCCGGGACTGAAGGCCAGAGAACAGGCCCAGTCGTCCAGGCCACTCGGATGTGACACCGATTGTCCAGTATTGGCGTCCCACACGCGGACATCCCGTCCCGGCGCTCCGGACGCCTTGGTGGAGGCCGCGACCAGGGCGCCCCGGGCGGCCAGGGCCAGGGTGGCCCCGCCATTCCCCGGCGCCTGGAAGAGGAGGCGACCATCCTGGGCGGCCAGGGCCCGGAGGCTGCCGTCCTGGCCGGCACAGAAGACCCGCCCCTGGGCTGCATCCGCCGCCAGCACGGTGGCGCAGCCTGGAGGCAGGTGCGCGGCCCAGAGGTTCCGGCTGGTCGGGATCTCGCGGCACAGGACGGTGCCGTCCGCCTCCCCTGCCAGGAGGTGGCTGTCATCGAGACTGGCCACCGAGACCACGCGCTGGGCGGCGGGGGGCGGGGCGGGCGACTGTTCCGCCGGCAGGCGCCAGACCCGCGCGGTGCCGTCATGGCTGGCGGAGACGAGGCGGCCATCCTCCGTGAAGGCCACGGCCATCACCGTCCCCTGGTGGCCGGGCAGCTCCATGGCCAGGGCACCGGTGGTGGCATCCCAGACGCGCACCACGCCGTCCGTGGAACCCCCCGCCAGCCAGCGGCCCCCGGGACTGAAGGCCAGGCAAGGGAGCGCGCCGCCCGGGCTGCGGGTCCGATGCAGGGGCTGACCTGGGCCCTGCCCGATCGCCAGGGAGCCATCGTTGCCGCCGGCGGCGACCCGCCCCTCCCGGGACCAGGCCACGGACATGACCGGCGCGCCGAGGCTCCCGATGACCCGGGGCCGGATGAACCCCGTGGCCCCCACTTCCGCCTGATGGAGCCGGCCATCCTTGGATCCCCACATCACCCTGGTTCCTTCGTGGCCGAGGGCGAGGTGGAAGACGGTCTCGTGATCGGCCTGGAGTCGGCCGAGCGGGCGGCCGCTGGGCAGGGTCCAGAGGTGGAGGCCCCCCTCGTAGTCCGTTCCGAGCAGGCGGCGTCCATCGGGGCTGAAGGCCAGCGCAAACAGGCCGGTGGCGCCGGCCAGCCGGGTCCGGATGGCACCATCCGCCACCGAGCGGACGGTCCCATCCCCCATGGCCAGCTGCCTGCCATCGGGGCTGAAGGCCAGGGAGAGGCCGCCGTGCCAGTTCGGGCCGCTGCGGAAGACCCGGATCTCCTGCCCGCTGCGGGCATCCCATACGCGTACCGTGCCGGCGTCATCGCCCGAGGCCACCCGGTCGTCGGTTGGCGCCGCCGCGAGGGAGTACAGGGGGCCGGTGTGCTTCTGGAAGAGGCATTCCAGGTGCCCGGAGCGCGCCAGGATGCGCCGCTTCAGCAGGTCGAATTCCCAGCCCTGCGGGCCCGCCGGGAGGGAGCCCAGGAGGTCCAGCCCCTCCGCGGGCTTGCCCTGATCGGCCAGGGTGAGCGCCTGGGACAGCCCCAGGCGGTACTGGGCGCGCTGGGCTTCCAGGCGCTGGCAGGTCTCGGCCCGCCGGGCCGCCACGGCCTGGTCCTTCTGGCGCTTCACCAGGATGGTGGCGGTGGTGAGCGTCACCAGGAGCGTGGCAACCAGGGCGATGGAGCCGAGGGTGAGGCGACGCAGGCGGGCCTGCCGCCGGTTCCGCAGGCGCTGCGCCGTGGCGATGCGGGTGCGCAGCGCCCCGTGGGTGGGATCCGTGGGGTCGAGCAGGGTCGCCGCCAGATCCAGATCGCCCCAGGCGCAGGCGGCTTCGGCGTAGTCCGCCAGCACCCGGGAGAGCCCCTCCCTGGCCGTGGGGCTGCCGGGCCAGAGGCGCAGGGCCTCGCGGTAGCCGAACACGGCGCCCTGGAAACCGGCGTGGGTGCCTTCCTGCGCCGCCTTGGCCGCCAGGGTCGCGAGGGCGCGGCTTTGCGTGTGGGCCTTGTACTCGCCCAGGGCCTCCTGCATGGCCTGGACGGTCGGGTAGCGGTCCTCGGGCCGGGTGGCCAGGGCCTTCAGGGCGATGTCCAGGAGCTCCCCCGCGGGCGGGAGCGGGCGCAGGGTATTCATGCAGGCGCTGAGGAAGGTCTCGGTGGCGGTGGAGCCCGGGTGCGGCGGCGCGCCCGTCAGGAGTTCGAAGAGAATGGCCCCCAGCAGGTAGATGTCCACCGAAGGCGCAGCCCCGGGTCCGGTCCCGCTGGCCACCTCTGGCGCCATGTAGGCGGGGGTGCCCCCCATGAACAGGGCGTCCTCGCCCAGGGGCTCCTCCGGCGTGGGGAGGGGCGCGGCCAGCCCCCAGTCCACCACGTAGACCTCGCCGTATTCCCCCAGCATGACGTTGCTCGGCTTCAGATCCCGGTGGACCACGCCGCGGGCATGGGCGAAGGCGATGGCGTCCATGATCCGCGCCAGGATGCCGAGGTTCACGTCCAGGGACTGCTCCCGGGCCTGCTCGCTCCAGGGCCCTCCACCAGCTTCATGGCGTAGAAGAGCCGTCCTTCCTCGTCCCGGCCCAGGTCGTGGATCGGGATGATGTTGGGATGTTCGAGTCTGCCGGTGAGGCTGGCCTCCCGGAGGAACAGCGGGCTGCTGGAGGCCTCGCTGGCCCGGATCTGCTTGAAGGCCACGGCGCGGCCCAGGGAGGTCTGCACGGCCTCGTACACGAAGCCCATGCCCCCCTGCCCCAGGATCTTCAGGAGCTGGTAGCTGGGACGATCCCCCTGGATGCGTCTGGGGCATTCGGCAGGGGCGGACCCACCCGAGGAGGGCGCGGGCTGGGTTGCCCGGAGGCGAACGGTGGCCAGCGGAGACAGGGCCTGGGTGAGGGCCTCGGACCAGATGGGTGGCAGGGGCGAGGTGCGCGCGGGATCCTCGGGCGGTTCCGCGGCCATCGTCCTACCTCACCCACCCCAGATAGCCCAGCCACAGCGCCCGGCCGAAGAACACGACGAGGGGCGTGGCGAGGGACAGGAAGCAGCCGAAGGGCAGCATGGTCTGGGAGCCCGTGCGGCGGATGAGCATGAGCGGAATGCCCACGGCCGCACCCAGGGCGGCGCCGAGGAAGAGGATGCCGAGCATCGGTCCCCAGCCCCAGAAGGCGCCGAGCCAGGCGAGCATCTTGAAATCGCCCATGCCCAGGCCCTCGGTCTTGCGGATGGCCTTGTAGAGGAGGGCGATCAGGGCCGGGCCGCCGTAGCCAAGGGCCAGGCCCAGCAGGCTGCCCTTCCAGGTGAGCGTCGCGCCGAAGGTGGACCAGGCGGGTGCCGGCTGGAGGCCGTTGTGCCAGAGGCTGACGGCCAGCAGGTTGGACAGGCCATGCCCGCTGAGGATCACCACGGTCCGGTCGGTGAAGAGCAGCTGCGGCAGGGCGAAAAGGACACCCAGGGCCATCAGGGGGAACTGGAGGACATCCGGCAGGATCATTTCGGTGAGGTCGGTGAAGAAGAGCACCAGCAGGGCGAAGCCGCAGATCACGCCCTTCAGCCAGATCAGGGTGCCGAAGGGGAAGAGCCAGTGGGCTCCGCCCAGGATCAGGCCCCCCAGCAGCTCCACCAGCGGATAGCGGAACGGGATGCGCCAGCCGCAGGCCGCGCACTTCCCCCGCAGCCAGAGCCAGCCGAAGACCGGGACGTTGTGCCAGGGCTTGATCCGCGCCTTGCAGGAGGGGCAGTGGCTGGCCCGGGTGATGACATCCCGCTCGGCGGGATCCTCCTGGGGCAGGCGGTGGATCAGCACGTTGCAGAAGGATCCCAGCACCAGGCCGAAGGGGGCCAGCAGGGCGGTGAGGATCCAGGGGGGCAGGTCCAGGAGGGGCATGTGTCCACGATACCGGGAGCTTCTTCCCCTTTCGCGGCAGAATGAAGGTGACGCCCCCGGAGGCCCCGTGTTCCGCAGCCTGATCCTGTGCACCACCCTTGGCCTGGGGGCCCTGTCCGCCCAGCAGCCCCCGGCGCCCCCTCCGGCCGCCACGCCTGTCCCCGCGCCGGAGCCCGCCCCCAAGGCCAAACCCCGGGTCCGCATTGACACCAGCTACGGCCCCATCGTGGTGGAACTGGAGCCCGCCCTGGCTCCGGTCACCGTGGCGAACTTCCTCCAGTACGTGAAGGACGGCTTCTACGCCGGCACCATCTTCCACCGGGTCATCCCCGGCTTCATGATCCAGGGTGGGGGCCTCACGGCGGACCTGACGGAGAAACCCGCCCGGCCCCCCATCCAGAACGAGGCGCCCCAGACCTTCAAGGCCGGGCTGAAGAACCTGCGCGGCACCCTGGCCATGGCTCGCACCTCGGATCCGCAGAGTGCCGCCTCCGAGTTCTACATCAACTTGGTGGACAATCCCTCCCTGGACCACCGCGACTACTCGCCCGAGGGCTATGGCTACTGCGTCTTCGGGCACGTGGTGTCGGGCATGGAGGTGGTGGACAAGATCGCCAAGGTGCGCACCGAGTGGCGCAAGGGCCAATCCGGCGTGCCCCAGTTCCCGGTGTTCATCAAGGGCGCCACGCTGCTGCCGCCCCAGTAGGCCCCGCCGCCGCTCAGCCCGCGGAACCGACCGCTCGGAGGAATCCTAGTCTCGCTCTCAGGGTGGGGCTAGACTGGTCGTTTCCAACCGCGCCGTGGCGCACGACCCCAGTGGATTCCGGCCCGGCAGATCGCTGTGGCCTGTTTCATCCGATCCCTGTTCAAGGAGGTTCCATGAATCGAACCCTTTCCCGATGCCTGCCGACCGCGCTCAGCGCGCTGCTGGCACTGCCCGCGGTCGCCGCGGCGAAGCCCGCCCCCGGTGGCGAGGTGCTGCGGGCCACCCTGTCCAACGGCCTGCGGGTGGTGATCGTGCGCAACACGCTGGCACCGGTGGTCACCACCGAGATCAACTACCAGGTGGGCTCCAACGAGGCGCCCCAGGGCTTCCCCGGCAGCGCCCATGCCCTGGAGCACATGATGTTCCGCGGCAGCAAGGGCCTCTCCCGGGAGCAGCTGGCCCAGATCTCGGCGGCCATGGGCGGGAACTACAACGCCGACACCACCCAGACCGTCACCCAGTACTTCTTCACGGCCCCGGCCGCGGACCTGCCGGTCGCCTTGCACATCGAGGCCATCCGCATGCGCGGGCTCGAGCTGACCGCCGCGGGCTGGGCCAAGGAGCGCGGCGCCATCGAGCAGGAAGTCTCGATGGACCACTCCAACCCCCAGTACAAGTTCTACGCGCAGCTGCTGGCGGCCATGTTCAAGGGCACACCCTACGACCATGACGCGCTGGGCACCCGTGCCTCCTTCGACAAGACCACCGCCGCGGACCTGAAGCGCTTCCACGACCAGTGGTACGCGCCCAACAATGCCATCCTCGTCATCGCCGGGGACGTGCAGCCCAAGGCCGCCCTGGCCCAGGTGAAGGCCCTCTTCGGCAGCATTCCGAAGAAGCCCCTGCCGGCCCGGCCGAAGGTCGCCTTCAGCCCCGTCCAGCCGGAGACCCTGAAGCTGCCCACGGACCTTCCGGTGGGCCTGGTGGCCCTCTCCTACCGCATGCCGAGCCTCACCTCGAAGGACTTCGCCGCGGCGCAGATCCTTGCCGATGTGCTGGGCAGCCAGCGCGGCGAGCTCTTCGCCCTGGTGCCCCAGGGCAAGGCCCTGTTTGCGGGCTTCCAGTTCCAGGCCCTCCCCGGGGCCGGGCTGGGCTTCGCCCTCGGCGCCTTCCCCAAGGGGGGCAACGCCCAGGCGCTGCTGGACGACATGAAGGGCGTGCTGGCGGCCACCCTGAAGCAGGGCCTGCCGGTGGACCTCATCGCCTCCGCCAAGCGCAATGAGATCGCCAGCCTCGAGTTCAACAAGAACTCCATCAGCGGCCTGGCCAGCGCCTGGTCCACGGCCCTGGCCTTCCAGGATCTGGATTCGCCGGATGCCATCAAGGCCGCCTTCGAGGCCGTGACCCCCGCCGATGTCAACCGCGTCGCCCGGGAAGTGCTGGATCCCGCCCATGCCATCACCGCGATCCTGACCCCGGAACCCTCCGGCAAGCCCATCAGCGGCAAGGGCTTCGGCGGCGCCGAGTCGTTCGCGTCCGAGCCCGGCAAGCCCGTCAAGCTGCCCGTCTGGGCAGAGAAGGCCCTTGCGAAGATCGAGGTGCCGCCCTCTGCCATCCATCCGGTGGTGAAGACGCTGCCCAACGGCCTGCGCCTCATCATCCAGCCCGAGGCCGTGAGCGACACCGTGTCCGTCTACGGCGCGGTTCGCACCAGCCCTGACCTCCAGCAGCCCAAGGGGAAGGACGGCGTCGCCGCGGTGATGGACGGCCTCTTCTCCTATGGCACCACCAGCCTGGATCGCCTGGCCTTCCTCAAGGCCATGGACGACATCAATGCCACCGGCCAGAGCTTCGGCACGGGCTTCTCCATCGCCGTGCCCGCCCAGCACTTCGAACGCGCCGTCCAGCTCCTGGCCGATGACGAACTGCACCCGGCTTTCCCCGCCCAGGCCTTCGAGGTGGTGAAGCGCCAGACCGCCCAGGCCCTGGCCGGCCAGCTCCAGGCGCCGAGCTATCTGTTCGACCGCGCCCTCATCAAGGCTTTGGTGCCGGCCCAGGATCCGGCGCTGCGCGAGGCCACACCCCAGTCGGTCATGGGCCTCAGCCTGGCGGATATCCAGGCCTACCACGCCCAGGTGCTGCGCCCGGACCTCGCCACCATCGTGGTGGTGGGCAAGGTCACGCCCCAGGAAGCGGAACGCGTGGTCGCCCAGTACTTCGGAAGTTGGAAGGCAAATGGCCCCAAGCCGACCGTGGATCTGCCGTCCATCCCGGCGAATGCTGCCTCGCAGGCGGTGGTGCCGGATGCCACCGCCGTGCAGGACACGGTGCTCCTATCGGAAACCATCGGCGTCAATCTGCACGATCCCGCCCACTACGCCCTCAACCTCGGCAACCAGGTACTGAGCGGCGGCACCTTCGCCTCGCGGCTCTACCACGATCTGCGGGTCAAGGCGGGTCTCGTGTACTACGTTGTCGCCAACCCTGATTGGCACCTCACCCGGAGCAGCTTCGGAATCCGCTTCGGCTGCGATCCCGACAAGGTCAGCCAGGCCCGCAGCCTCGCGTTGCGCGACCTGAAGGCCATGCAGGACACGCCGGTCAGCCCCGCCGAGCTCACCCGGGCCAAGGCCCAGCTGATGCGGTCCATCCCCCTCGGCGAGTCCAGCATCGGTGCGATCGGCGGGCGGATGCTCTACTACGCCCAGCACGGCCTGCCCCCCGACACGGCCACCGTGGCGGCGCGGCACTACCTGGCCCTCACGGCGCCGGAGATCCAGACCGCCTTCAAGAAGTGGCTCGATCCCGCCCGCTTCGCCACCGTCATCAAGGGCCCCGCGCCCAAGTAGGTGAATGCGCTTTGCACCCTGCGGAGGCCGGCCCTGTGCCGGCCTCCGTCAGTTGATGATCTTGATGGGCCTAGGGCCTTCGGGCCGTTCGCGCTCCCTGGGGATGAAGATCCCGCCGAGGAGGGCGACGAGGCTGGCCACGAGGGCGCCGAAGAAACCGGCCCAGAAACCGGACACGCTGAACGCGAGGCCCAGGCGCGTCGAGACCGAACCCGCCAGCCAGAGCATCAGACCGTTGATGACCAGGCTGAAGCAGCCGAACGAACAGACCATCGGCACCAGCGCCACGAACTTCAGCAGGGCGCCCACGGTGGCGTTCAGGAGGCCCAGGATCACGGCCACCGCCAGCAGATCCGTGAAGGCCCCGTGGCCGATGCCCGGCACCACGGCCGAAGCCACCAGCAGGCCGATGGCGGAGAAGAGGAAGCGGAGCAGGGTCTTGATCATCTCAGGGCATCCCGTCCTTTTCGTTGGACTGGGTGATGACGCTGCCGGGAGGGACGCTGCGGGTGAGCCAGACGTTGCCGCCGATGGCGCTGCCCTTCCCGATCGTGATGCGGCCTAGCACCGTGGCGTTGGAGTAGATGATCACGTCGTCCTCCACCACGGGATGGCGGGGCACACCCTTCACGGGGTTGCCGAATTCATCCAGAGGGAAGCTCTTGGCGCCCAGGGTCACGCCCTGGTAGAGGCGCACGTTGCGGCCGAGCACGCAGGTCTCGCCGATGACGACGCCGGTTCCGTGGTCAATGAAGAAGCGCTCGCCGATCTGCGCACCGGGGTGGATGTCAATGCCCGTGAGGCTGTGGGCGTGCTCGGTGATCATGCGCGGCAGCAGCGGCACGCCCAGGTTCAGCAGCTCGTGGGCGAGGCGCTGGCTGGTGATGGCCAGCAGGCCCGGGTAGCAGAACAGCACCTCGTCGGGGCTGGTGGCCGCCGGGTCGCCCTCGAAGCCTGCCTGGATGTCCGTGGCCAGCAGGCGCCGCACCTCGGGCAGCCGGGCGAGGAAGGCGCGGGCCAGGTCCAGGGCGCGGTCCGGGCAGGCGCCGCAGGCCGGATCCGAAGCCATGAGGCCGCGCTGGATCTGCTCCGCCAGGCCGTGGAGCACCCGGTCCATGCGGGCACCGAGGTGGTAGCGCAGCGTCTCGGCCTTCAGTTCGGAGGCACCGAAATAGCCCGGGAAGAGCAGGGCCCGCAGCTCCTCCACCAGGCCCGCCAGGGCCGTGCGCGACGGGAATTCGCGCCGGCCCAGGGGCATCTCCGTGAGGGCCGTGGCGGTCTCGGCCAGGGCCTCCACGACGGCGTGGAGGTCGGGGGGGGTGGATTCCTTCGGCATGGGAGTGAGGATACTCCGGGGCCGGACCCTGCAGGCCTGGCAAAAACCTGCGAACAGACTTGAGATATCGGCATGGGTTCCAGAACACGCAGGAGCCCAGAAACCGCAGAATCCCATAGAGGACACATAAAAGACCCGCGGTCTTGAACGGCAAGGGAAACCGCATTCCGGGCAGTCCTCTGTGTCCTCTGCGGCTCTCTGTGGCTTCTGTGTTCCGCTGTTCGATGCGCAGGGAGGCTAGTACGTCCAGCTCAGGCTGCAGCCGGTCTCCTTGGCCAGGCGCTCGGCCAGGTTGGGGTCATGGCGCAGGTTCATCTCCCGGCCGGCGCGGACGCGGGCCAGGAGGCCCTCCGTCGAGCGATACTCGAAGGTGACCGGCAGTTCGCCCCGGTAATCGGCCAGGAGGGTGGCCAGGCGGGGCGGGCATTCGCCCGGGGGCAGGCGCACCAGGGCGCCGTTGAAGCCGCGACCCTGGAAGCCCTCCAGGGATTCCAGCTGCGTGGCGAAGAGCTTGACCACGGTCTGGTCGTCTTCCTCTTCGTTCTCGCCATTCCCGTTGCCGGTGAGGGTCTCCACCCGCAGTTCCCCGGTGATGCGCAGCATCGCCTCGGGCAGGGCCAGGTGGCCGTAATCCCGGAAGGGGTGGAGGGCATCCTTCTTCCGGCTGACGGGATCCCACTTGCTGGCCATGAGCAGCACTTCCAGCTTGCCGGTCAGATCCTCCACCTGGAGGATGGCCCAGGGCTCGCCCTTCGGGTTGGTCTTGAAGGCCACGCTGGTGACCATGGCGCCCAGTACGACCTCCTCGCGGTCCTTGAGCCGCCCGGCCGTGGCGTCCTCCACGACCTTGGCGATGGAACCGTGGGTGTGCACTTTCAGGGCATCGGCGAATTCCTCCAGGGGATGGCCGCTGACGAAGAGGCCCAGCACTTCCCGCTCGGCCTTGAGGCGCTCCTTGCGGTCCCAGGGTTCGATGTCCTCGGGCACCCGCCAGTCCTCACTGAGGCTGGCCATCTCGGCATCGTCGAAGAGGCTGGTCAGGCCCAGGTCGGCGCCGCCCCCGCGGGAGGCGGCGGAGAGGGCGTCGGGCAGGCCCTCCAACAGGGCCCGGCGGTTGGGTTCCAGGCTGTCGAAGGCGCCGGCCTTGATGAGCGACTCCCACACCTTGCGGTTGGCTTTCTGGAGGTCGGTGCTCTTGAGGGCGTGGAAGAGATCCTTGAAGCGGCCCTCGGCCTGGCGGGCCTCGAGAACCGCCTGCAGCGCCGCCTCGCCCAGGCCCTTCACCGCGGCGAAGCCGAAGCGGATCTGCCGGTCCCCGGTCGCCATGAAATCGAGCGCCGAATCGTTGATGTCGGGGCCCAGCACCTCGATGCCGCGATCCCGGCAGTTCTGCACGTACTTGGCCACATCCTCGGTGCGGCCGGATTTGGTGGAGAGCAGGCCCGCCATGAATTCCACGGGGTAGTTCGCCTTCAGGTAGGCGGTCTCGTAGGCCACCAGGGCATAGGCCGCGCTGTGGCTCTTGTTGAATCCGTAGCCGGCGAAGTACTCGATGAGGTCGAACAGGTCGGCCACCTTGGCCTTGTCGTAGCCGCGCGCGGCGCCCTGTTCGATGAACTTGTCCTTCTCCTTCCCCATCTTCACCAGATCCTTCTTGCCCATGGCGCGGCGCAGCATGTCCGCCTCGCCCAGGGTGTACCCGGCCACCAGGCTGGCGATCTGCATCACCTGTTCCTGGTAGAGGATCACGCCGTAGGTGGGCGCCAGGATGGGTTCCAGCTGCGGGAACAGGTAGGTGACGGGCTCGCGGCCGTGCCGGCGCTCCACGTAGGTGGTGCCCATGCCGGCGCCCAGGGGGCCGGGGCGGAAGAGGGCGTTGAGCGCGATGAGGTCGTCGAAGCGGTCCGGGCCCAGCTGGCGGAGCAGCTGCTTCATGCCGCCGGACTCGAACTGGAACACCCCATCGGTGTCGCCCGCGGCGAAGAGGTCGAAGGTCTTCTTGTCGTCGAAGGTGCGGATGGCGGCCATGTCCGCCGGGGCGCCGTGGCGCAGGGCGATGACGCCCTGGATCTTGGCGATCTGGGTGAGGGTCTCCAGGCCCAGGAAGTCCATCTTCAGGAGGCCCGCTCGCTCGGCCTCGGTCATGGTGTACTGCACCATCACCTTGCCGTCCTTGTCCTTGCAGAGGGGAGCGAAGCGCGTGAGGTCATCCGGGGCGATGATGACGCCCGCCGCATGCACACCGGTGTTGCGGGCCAGGCCCTCCAGCTTGGCGGCCACATCCAGGATCTGCTTGACCTCGGGCTCCCGCTCGTAGCGTTCCCGGAGCTTGTCCACCCACTCCAGGCAATGGGCCACCGTCACCTTCTTCTTGGGATCGGGCGAGACGGCCGGAATCAGCTTGTTCAGCTCGTTGGCCCAGCCGAAATCCTTCTCGAAGACCCGCGCCACGTCCTTGATGACGGCCTTGGTCTTGAGCTGGTTGATGGTGACGATGCTGCTCACCTTGTCCTGGCCGTATTTCTCGGTGACGTAGTCAATGACCCGCTGGCGCCCGTCGCGGCAGAAATCAATGTCCACGTCGGGCATGGAGATGCGTTCGGGGTTGAGGAAGCGCTCGAACAGCAGATCGTACTGCATGGGATCCAGGTCCGTGATCCGCATGGCCCAGGCCACGATGCTGCCCGCCGCGGATCCGCGGCCCGGGCCCACGGGCACACCCATCTCCCGGGCCTTGCGGATGAAGTCCCAGACCAGCAGGAAGTAGCCCGGGAACCCCATCTTCAGCACGGTGTCCAGCTCGAAGGCGAGGCGCTCGCGGTACTTCTCCTCCGGGTATTTCAGAACGCCCCGCTGCCAGAGCGGCCGGCACTCGGCGATGCGGGCCTCGAACGTCTCCTGCGCGATGTGGACGAAATAGGACTCCAGGTCATAGCCGGAAGGCACGGGGAACTGGGGCGTGACGGGCTTCCGCGTGATGGGGAAGAGGTCCACCTTGGCGGCGATCTCGAGGGTGCGCTCCAGGTACTCCGGGTGATCCGGGAACACGGCGCGCATCTCCTCGGGCGTCTTCACGAAGAACTGGTCCGTGGAGAAACGCATGCGCTTCTCCTTCGCCTTGGTGGTCTTGGTGCCGATGCACAGCAGCGTGTCGTGCAGATCGGAATCCTCGTGGTTCAGGTAGTGGGCGTCGTTGGTGCCCACGAGGGGGATGCCCAGCTTCGCGGCCAGCTCCTGCTGGAAGGGGATGATCTCCCGTTCCTTGTCGAAGCCCTGGTCCTGGATCTCAAGGTAGAAGTCCTCGCCGAAGATGTCGCGGAAGTCGCGGGCCACGCGCTCCGCCTGATCGAGCCGGTTCTGGAGGATGCGGGCCTGCACCTCCCCACCCAGGCAGGCCGACAGCGCGATGAGCCCTTCGCTGTGTTCGCGGAGCAGATCCTTGTCAATGCGGGGCTTGTAGTAGAAGCCTTCGGTGAAGCCCTTGGAGACGAGCTTGCTGAGGTTGGTGAAGCCGGTGGTGTTCTTGGCCAGCAGCACCAGATGGTAGCCCGCATCGCGGGATCCGCTGGGATCCACGCAGTCCTCCAGACCCTCCTCGCCCGTGGCGTTCCTCGCCTCCAGCTTCCGGTCGAAGCGGGTCTTGGGGGCCACGTACACCTCGCAGCCGAGGATGGGCTTCACGCCCCAGGTGCCGCTCTCATCCCGGGTCTGCTCGCAGGCATCGAACAGCTTCATCATGCCGTACATGTTCCCGTGGTCCGTCACGGCCACGGCGGGCATGCCCGAGGCCTGACACTTCTTCACGAGATCGGGGATGCGGGTCAGGCCGTCGAGAAGCGAGTGCTCGGTGTGCAGGTGGAGATGGGCGAAGCTCATGGATCCATTGTGGGCCGCGGCGGGCTGCTTCGGGCAAGTGCCGCGCGGTCAATGCTCCCTGGCGGGGCCGAGGAGTTGCTCCAGGGCGCCGCGCAGGTCGCTCTCGGTGGTGGGAGGAACCAGGCGGATATGGGGGCCTTCCGTGCGGGGGCCGCCGATCTGGATCCAGCGGGCTCGCCGGCGCAGCAGGTCATCCTCGCGCCACACCGCCAGGATGCTGGGTTCCCGGGCCCAGACGAGGACGCTGGGGTAGGGGCCCTCGCGGGGCGGGACCGTGCTCCAGATCTCGATATCCGCGCCCCAGGTCCGCAGCCAGCCCTCGATCCGGCTGGCCTCGGACGAGGCATCCATGCCGAGCGCCACGGTCCAGCCGGCGAGGAACCCGCCCAGGCCAGGGCGGGTGTCCTCATCCCGGGCCAGCCAGCCCATCAGGTGGCGCCGTGGCAGGGGGTGCGTGGCGAGCCGGTAGCTGGTGCCGTTCAGGGCCACGACGCGATTCACGCCGTCCCGGCGGAGCAGGTCCGCCCAGCCGGGTCCGAAGGCGGTTTCCAGGAACGCCGATGGCCGGTCGGTCCGGAAGGTGGCGCCAGGCATCAGGGCGCGCCAGGCTTCGGCTTCGTCCTCGGTCTCCTGGATCTGGTCGCGCAGGGATTGGGTGGCCAGCCACTGCCAGGCGCTGCCGATGGCGATGGCCAGCATCATCATGCTCAGGCCCGTCAGGTGGAGTCTCATGCCGAACAGGGTGCTGGCGGCCACTTCCACCACCACGGGGAAGGAGGCGGCGAGAAAGCCGTAGAAGAAGCGTGTCCCCATGGGATCGCCGAGCATCCGCGCCCGCAGGGCGGCCTGGATCATGATTCCGCAGCCCACCAGGTAGGTCAGGTCGGCGGCATAGCCCAGCGCGGCATCCACGGGATGGGCCAGGGGGCGCAGCGCCACCCGGGCGAGGTCCGGCAGCAGGCCCAGGGCGATCCAGCGCGGGAACCGCCGGGGCATGGCGCGGGGGAACAGGTGGACCAGCGCTGCGCAGAGGGCGATGAATCCGAGGGCCGACAGCAGGATCTGCATGCGCCCTGCGAAGCCCAGCGGGTCGCTGCCATGGCCGCCGAGGCAGACCACGCTGTGGCGCAGCCCCAGCAGGAGGCAGCCCACCGCCATCCAGCCCATCAGGCGGTCCCGCCGGCCCAGGGCATCCGCGCCGTAGGCCGCGGCCAAGGCGAAGAGCGCCCCGGCCTGGAAGGCGTCGAGGAGGGTCCAGTCCAACTGCGGCATGAGGGATCTTTCGGTTGGTGGGAGGATGAATGGACAGCCTAATCCAAACAGCAACGCCCCCGTAGCCGCAACATCCTGGAGCCCTCTGTGATCGCCTTCGAGAACCTGGATGTGCGCTACGGCGCCGCCGCGCCTCCCGCCCTGAAGGGCCTGACCCTGAGCCTGGACCGGGGCATCGTGGGCCTGCTCGGGCCCAACGGCGCCGGGAAATCCACCCTGCTGAAGGCGCTGCTGGGTCTCCTCCGCCCCTTCGCCGGCACGGGCACGGTGCTGGGCATTCCACTGGGCGCGCCCGAAGCGGCCCGCCTGCGGAGCCGCATCGGCTACATGCCGGAGTACGATGCGCTCATCGAGGACGCCTCTGCCTACGAGCAGGTGGCGTTCTGGGGCGAACTGTCGGGTCTGGCGCCGGAAGCCGCCCGGGACCGGGCCCACGAGGTGCTCTATTTCGTGGGGCTGGACGAATCCCGCTACCGCCCCGTCAGCGGGTATTCCACCGGCATGCGCCAGCGGGTGAAGCTGGCCCAGGCCCTGGTCCACAGCCCGGAGCTGGTATTCCTGGACGAACCCACGAACGGTCTGGATCCCGATGGCCGGCGCCGCATGCTGGACCTGGTCCTGCGCGTCCATGCGGAGCTGGGCACGGGGGTCGTCCTGGCCTCCCACCTGCTGGGCGATGTGGAACGGGTGGCGGATCAGCTGGTGATCCTGGACCAGGGCGAGATCAAGGCGGCGGGCTCCATGGCGGGCCTGCGGAGGGTTCTGGCGAAGCGGGTGGAACTGCGCTTCCTGGAGCCCCTGGACGCCGCCCAGGAGGCCGGCCTGGCCGACCTGGGCGCGGTGCTGGAGGCCCGCAACGGCCTCTACGATCTGGAGCTGGCCGAGGCGGACCCGGTGGCGGTCTTCCGCTGGGCCCAGGCCCGGGGTGCCACGGTGGTCCAGCTCACGCCGCGCCATGACCGCCTGGACGAAGTCCTCCTCCGGGCGCTGCACGGGACTCCTGTCCGGGGGACCGGCCTGCGGCCTACACCCCCGGAGCCCCCGCGTCCGGATCAGGCGGAGCCTGCTCCGGAAGATGCTGTCCGGGGGACCGGCCTGCGGCCTACACCCCCGGAGCCCCCGCGTCCGGATCAGGCGGAGCCTGCTCCGGACTTCCTGCCCAGTGCGGGAACCTCTGCCCGGGAGGAACGCTGAGATGCCCATCTACGAGCCCACGCTGCCCCCCGCGCCGGATCTGACCCAGGGCCAGCCACCGTCCCTGGTGCTCATGCGCTTCGATCTGACCCGCCTCTGGCGCCAGAAGATCGGCCGCTTCTTCGGCTTTGCGTTCCTCATCATGCTGCTGGTGAAGCTCGCCATCATCTACGTGAAATACCTCCTGGGCAGCAACCCCGCCTTCGAGCCCATGCAGGACTTCGCGAAGGCGGTGCTCCCCCAGGGGCCGGCCTTCCAGGCGGGCCTGCTGGATCCGGCGGGCTACCTGCTGTGGTTCCTGGTGGCCCTGGTGGGCGGCGGGCTGGTGGCCCGCGACACCCTCTACCGGGTGCGACCGCTGATGTACGCCCACCCGGTGCGCCCCCGGGACTACCTCCTGGCCAAGGTGGGGTTCGCCAGCGCGCTGCCCTTCGTGGTGCTGCTGCCCTTCGTGTTCCTGCCCTGGGCGCTGTCCCTGATGGTGGCGGGCCTCCAGGGCCCCGTGTGGCCCACGGTGCCCCTGCGGCTGCTCCCCGCGATCGCCCTGATGTCGCTGCTCATGGGAACCCTGGCGGTGGGGGCCTCGGCCCTGGCCGCCACGCCCCGGGCCGGTGTGGGCTGGGTGCTGGGGCTGGTGCTGGGCACCTCCACCCTGGCCTCCCTCGTTCACGGCCTCGCGGGCTTCGCGGGCGCCGAGGCCCTGAATCCCATCGTGCTGGCCCAGGCCTGGCCCCAGCTCTTCGTCGGCCAGGAGGCGCCGCTGCTGGGATGGCTCTCCGCCCTCCTGGGCACGGCTTTCCACGTCGTCCTGTGGACCTACCTGGCGGCCCGTCGCACCCGGCCTTCCGAGGCGGTGATCTGATGCTCGTCCTGGACCGCGCCTCGCTCCGCTACGGCCCCATTCTGGGGCTGAGCCCCACCAGCTTCGAGCTGCCGGAGGGCGGCGGCATCACGGGCCTCCTCGGCCCCAACGGGGCGGGGAAGTCCTCGCTGCTCCAGCTGGTCTCCGGTCTGCTCCCGCCCTCGGGCGGCACGGTGACGGTGTTCGGGGAAGCGCCCTTCCGCAATCCATCGGTGCTGGCGCGCATCGGCCTGGTTCCCGAGGGGGACCGCCTGCCCGCGGGCCTGTGCGGGGACCGCTGGCTGGGCATGATGGGCGAGCTGTCGGGCCTTTCCGGCGCGCCGCTGCAGGCCGCCCTGGCCCGCGCCCTGGACACGGTGGGGATGGGGGACCGCGCCCGCCTCCCCTTCGTCCGCATGTCCAAGGGCATGCGCCAGCGCATGCGGCTGGCCCAGGCGCTGCTGCACGAGCCCCGCCTGCTCATCCTGGACGAGCCGTTCAACGGCCTGGATCCGGAAGCGCGCCTGGGCCTCATGGACCTCCTCCGCCGACTCGCCGCGGAGGGTGTGCGGGTGCTGGTCTCCAGCCACATCCTGTCCGAGATCGCGCAGCTGACGGATCGCATCCTCCTGCTCTTCCGGGGGCGACTGCTGGCCGAGGGCAGCGTACTGGAGATCCGCCACCTGCTGGACCGCCATCCCGTGGAGCTGCGCGTCGCCGGCGAGCCCCGGGCCGTCGCCCGCTGGGCGGTGGAACAGACGGAACTGGCGGCGTTGCGCCTGGAGGAGGAGTCCGTGGTCCTCTCCGTGCGCTCGCCCCGGGACATCCTTCCGAGGCTGCAGCAGGCGGCCGCGGAGGGGCGGTTGCCGGTCCACGCCCTCGATCCCCTGGATCTCAACCTCGAAGCGGTCTTCCAGTACCTCACCAAGGATCATGTCTGATGCGCTCCGGGGGTTCCACGCTGCGCGAACACCCCCGGGCCCCCGCGCCCGGGTCAGGCGGAGCCCGCCCCGGGCTTAGGTTCTCCGGGGGTTCCACGCTGGGCGAACACCCCCGGGCCCCCGCGCCCGAGTCAGGCGGAGCCCGCCCCGGGCTTAGGTTCTCAGGGGGTTCCACGCTGCGCGAACACCCCCGGGCCCCCGCGCCCGGATCAGGCGGAGCCTGTCCCGGGCTTAGGTTCTCCGGGGGTTTCCTGCGATCCGAGTCCGCTACTTGGGGGCATTCATGACCATTACGGCACCGTCTCCCTGGCGGGCCCTCCGCGCCGTGGCCCGGGGCTATGCCCCCCGCGTATTCCAGGGCCGCGGGTGGGCCGTGGCGGCCCTCGTGGCCGCGCCCGTGGGCCTCAGCCTGGGGATCTTCGCCCTCGGGCGGTTGCGGGGGCTGGATGCCCATCCCGGCGAGGCCCTGCGCGTCTTCCACGAGGGCCTGGTGAAGATGATGCTGCCCATCATGGCCCTGGTGGCGGCCCCCGCGGGGATCCGCGAGGATCTGGAGCAGCGCACCCTGCCCCTGCTGCTCGTCCGGCCCGCTCCGGTGTGGGCCTACCCCCTGGGCAAGGGCCTGCCCTGGTTCCTGTGGGGCGCCGCCTGGCTGGTGCTCGGCGCGCTGGGCCTGCAGGTGATCGGCGGAGATCCCGCCCTGCTGCTGGGCCGCATCGCCGCCCTGGTGGCGGCCTGGTGGGGCGAGCTGGCCCTCATGACGCTGGTGGGGCTGCTCTTCAAGCGCGGCACCCTGTGGGGCGCCCTCTACTTCTTCCTCTGGGAGCCGCTGGTGCGGATCTTCCCGCCCTTCCTCCAGCGCCTCACCTTCACGCACCACATCGAGAGCCTCGCCGGGAGCCGCGCCGCCGAGGTGGGGGCGCACCAGATCCTGGCCCAGGCCCAGGTGACGACACCGCCCCTCCTCTCCCTGCTCCTCCTCCTGTCCTTCGGGGCCCTGTGCTGGGGGCTCGCCGGCTGGAAGCTGCAGCGGACTCCCATCGGCCTGGCGGGACACGAGGCGGAGGGCTGATCCAGCTCCTCAGGGAAGGAGGACGACGGCTCCGCGCGTGGCCCGGGATTCGAGCAGGGCATGGGCCTCCGCCGCCTCGCGCAGCGGCATCCGCGCGTGGATGTGGGGCCTGAGCTTGTCCTGGGCCAGGGCTTGGAAGAGCTCAGCGGCGGCGGTTCGCAGCAGGCTCGGATCGGCGATGTGATGGAAGATGCTGGGCCGCTGGAGGGCGAGGGAGCCCCGGCGCCCCAGTTCGGCGGTGTCCACGGGCGGCACGGGCCCGCTCGCGCCGCCGTAGGAGGCCAGGAGGCCGAAGGGAGCGAGGCTGTCCAGGGAAGCCGTGAAGCTGTCCTTGCCGACCGAATCGAACACCGTGCCGACGCCGGCGCCACCCGTGAGGCGGCGGACCTCCGGGCCCAACCCTTCGTAGCTGCCGCCCCTGGGCACCACCAGGACTGCCTCGGCGCCTTCCGCCTGGACCGCCTCGACCTTGCCGGGGCTCCCCACCACCCCGATGACCCGGGCGCCCTCCTTTGCCAGCCACCGGGTGAGGAGGAGGCCGACGCCGCCCGCGGCGGCATGGACCAGAACCCAGGGGCCCCGCTCGGCCCGCCAGACCCGCCGCACGAGCATGTGGGCGGTCAGCCCCTTGAAGAGCAGGGCCGCGGCCTCGTCATCGGCCAGGGTGTCCGGCAGGGGGACCAGCCGGTCCGCAGGATGGTTCCGGGCTTCGCTGTAGGCCCCCATCGGGCCATCCACGTACCCCACGCGCTGGCCCACCGAAAAACCTTCCACACCGGCTCCCAGGGCCTCCACGACCCCTGCGGCCTCGAAGCCCAGGGTGGCGGGCAGGGGGATCGGGTAGGCCCCCCGGCGCTGGTAGACATCAATGAAGTTCACGCCGATGGCGCGGTGGCGGAGGCGGACTTCCCCGGGACTGGGGGCGGGAAGGTCCGCAGCCACCCACTGGAGCACCTCCGGGGCGCCCGTGGCCTGGATCTGCATCTGGTGGATCAGCATCGGATCTCCTTTCCCGGGGCGTTCCGCCGCGCCCTCCATGGTGCGCCGGAGCGTTCCGAAGGGGAAAGGAGGAAGGGCGCCGGGCGATAGACTGGAGGGATGGCTGAACCCTTCCGCACCCTCACGCCCGATGGCACCGAGATCCTGATCGAACCCCTCCCCCATGTCCGGAGCTGCGCGGTGGGGTTCTGGGTGCGGCGGGGTTCCCGCCACGAGGCCGCCTCGGAGGAGGGCCTGGCCCACTTCCTGGAGCACACGGTCTTCAAGGGCACGGAGGCCTTCCCCACCCCGGACGCGGTGGCCGAGGCCACGGACCGCCTGGGGGGCCATGTGGATGCCTTCACGGGCAAGGAGGTGGCCTGCTTCTACGGCAAGGTCCTCTCGGACCAGCTGCCGGACCTGGTGCAGCTCCTGGGGGATCTGGTCACCACACCGCGCTTCGATGCGGAGGAGCTGGCCCGGGAGCGCAGCGTCATCCTGGAGGAGATCGCCCAGAGCGAGGACACGCCGGACGACTGGGTGAGCGAGCTGTTCTACGGCCGCTTCTGGGAGGGTTCGCCCCTCGCCCACCCGATCCTGGGCCGTCCGGAGCAGGTGGCGGGCTATGGCCCCGCCGAGGCCCGGGCCTTCTTCGAGGCCACCTACCGGCCCGCGAACCTGGTGATCACCGCCGCGGGGGCCATCCAGCCGGAGCGCCTCCTGGATCTGCTCCATCCCGTGCTGGCGAAGCTGCCCAGGGGCGCCGGCCACGGGCCGGACACCCCCAGCCGCACCCGCTCCTTCCTGCTCAACGTCCCGCGCCGCGACCTCCAGCAGGTGAACCTGGTGCTGGGTTTCCCGGCCCCTTCGCACCGGAGCGCGGACCGGGCCGCCGCGAACCTGCTGAGCCACGTGCTGGGCGGCGGCGCCGCTTCGCGCCTCTTCATGGAGCTGCGGGAGCGCCGCGGCCTCTGCTACCAGGTGGGCAGCTACCTCAGCCCCTACGCCGACACCGGCGCCCTCCAGATCACCGCCAGCTGCGCCGCTGCCCAGGCCCGGGAGCTGGTGCAGCGCGCCATGGCCGAATGCGCCCGGATCCGCGAGCAGGGCGTCGCGCCCGACGAGCTGGAGCGGGCCAAGCTCCAGGCCCGCACGAGCCTGGTGTTCAGCCAGGAATCCAGCAGCAGCCGCATGTTCAACCTGGCCCATCAGGCCATCCACCAGGGCGAGCTGCAATCGCTCGACGAGCAGGTGGCCGAGATCGAGGCCGCCACGGGGGCGGATCTGCTCCGCGTCGCCCGCGCCCTCCTCGATCCCGCCCAGGCTGGCCTCAGCGCCCTCGGCACCCGCAGGGGCGGCGAGATCCGGGCGAAGGATCTGGTGGCCTGATCCGCTACTTCGGCGGCATCTGGGTTCCCCAGTAGCAGGATTGGAAGAGAGGGGCGTAGTCCTTCTTCCCGGCCATGGAGGCCATCTGCTCCACCGACTGGGTGGTGAGGAATTTCCAGCGGAAGTTGGCGAGCAGCGACTTCATGAACAGGGTGAAGGTCCGGTCGCCCATGTCCTTGTGAAGGGCCGCGAGGATGAGCCCCCCCTTCTCGTACAGCAGGTAGGTCCGGGCCTGGAACTGGCCCTGCGGGTCATCCAGCCACCGCAGACGATTGGCGAAGGGAATGGGGGCCTCGCTGGCATAGGCCGAGGCATCGCTGCGCCACCCGTTGAGCAGGCCCTCGTAGGCGCTGGAGCCCTGGTTCTTCATGCTGCGCAGGGCCAGGGCCGAGGCGTAGTTGGCGAAGGATTCGGTGATCCACTGCTCCTGGTACGAAGGCATCTTCACGAGATGACCGAAGTACTGGTGGGCGATCTCGTGGGCGAACCTCTGGTTGATCCCCTTGATGAAGAGGCGGCTGACATCATCCATGTGGCTGTTGAAGGCCTCATTCGTGATGATCATCATCCCCGGAGGCGCCTGCCCGTACCCGTAGGAATTCACCTGGACGATGTTGAATTCGGGGAAGGGGAAGGGCTCGAAGATCCCCTGGTAGAAGTCAATGATCTGGCGCGCCAGCTTCAGCAGCTTCGGCTGCTGGCCGGCGCCCAGGCCGCCATAGGTGGCCACCCGGATGGTCAGTCCGTCCTTCGTATCCTCGAGCAGCTTGTACGCTCCGGCGAAGACGGAGAAGAACTGCACGGGCTTGTCAATCCGTACCTCCAGGAGGTTCTCGCCCTTTTCGACGGTCCGGCGGAGGGTCGTGCCGCAGGCGAGCGGGACATCCTCCTTCGGCGTCCGGAGCAGGGCGTGCACGGTGTAGAACTGTCCGGCCAGTTCCGGTTGCGGGAACCACGGCTCGACGCCCAGCTGCCAGTAGTTGTCCCCGTTGGGGCGGAGGAGGATGCGTCCCCCATATTCGAAGGTGAGGGTGAAGGGCTCGCCGGCGGGATGGGCTTGGGGCAATGCGACCAGGATCCGGTCATGCCGGTGCTGGAAGGGAAGGGCCCGACCCTGCGCGTCGAGCACCCGGCGCACCTGGTAGGCGCCGAGTTTCTCGGCCGGATCGAGCATGGTGTAGAGGTCCAGGGGCAGCACCTTCATTCCGTCGAGGCCGGCGACCAGGGTCTCCTTGACATGCAGATCGGCCATGCTCAGGCCCGCATGCAGGTCAATGTCCACATGGGTGAGGTTCAGCGCGGCTGGCAGCGGTGTTCCCCACGCCCATCCCAGGGGACGCTTGGAGAGGGTGA